>NZ_CP022297.1:2494334-2806125 GCF_017310015.1 Marinobacterium iners | reverse complement strand
AGGGGCTGGGCGCCGGTGCCAACCCTGAGGTGGGCCGTCAGGCTGCCTTGGAAGACCGTGAGCGTATCGCGGCAACCCTGTCCGGTGCTGATATGGTCTTCATTACGGCAGGCATGGGTGGCGGTACCGGTACCGGTGCCGCTCCGATTGTGGCAGAAGTGGCTCGTGAAATGGGTATTCTGACCGTGGCGGTTGTGACCAAGCCGTTTCCGTTTGAAGGCCGTCGTCGCAAGAAGATAGCCGAAGAAGGGATCCGTGAACTGCAGGAACATGTTGATTCACTGATCATCATCCCGAACGAAAAACTGCTGCCGGTACTGGGCAAGAACTGTACTCTGGTGAGTGCCTTCGGTACGGCCAATGATGTGCTCAAGGGCGCTGTGCAGGGGATTGCGGATCTGATCATCCGCCCCGGAATGATCAACGTGGATTTCGCCGACGTGCGCACCGTGATGTCCGAAATGGGCATGGCGATGATGGGTACCGGTATCGCCCGCGGTGAAAACCGTGCCCGTGAAGCGGCCGAGGCGGCGATCAACAGCCCGCTGCTGGAAGATATCGACCTGAAAGGCGCCAGCGGTATTCTGGTTAACATTACCGCCGGCCTGGATCTGAGTCTGGGTGAGTTCTCCGAGGTCGGTGATCTGGTCGAAGAGTATGCCTCTGAAAATGCCACGATTGTGGTAGGTACCGTCATCGATCCTGAGCTGTCTGACGAGCTCAAGGTGACTGTTGTCGCCACGGGTCTGGAGCGTGTTCAGGCTGCCGAGTCTCGTGTTGTGAACGGCGATACCACCGCTCCGCGTGCTCAGTCTTCCCGTACGGTAAAGACGGCTGACTTTAACCAGCTGGAGCTGCCGACAGTATTGCGCAACCGCCAGAGTGAAGAGAAAGCACGTCCGGTGCAGAATGAGCTGGCTGAAACGCAGATGGATTCAGTGCCGATGAAAAAGACCGGCACTGACGATATGGATTTCCTGGATATCCCGGCGTTTCTGCGCCGTCAGGCTGATTGATTAAGTGATCACCCCCGGGCAGTGCTCGGGTTCCCTCCTGAATTCCCGCCCGGCCTCAAGGCCCGGCGGGTTTTTTGTTAGCTGTCTGGCAGGGATAAAACTCAGTGCTCTCGCGCAAGACTGCGCCTGAACAGTCCCAGTGTCAGCAGGAAAAACACCAACCCTATACCGGCGGTAGCCAGGAAAGAGGGCCAGACCACGGCAAGGCCGGCGCCTCGGTAGAGAATCGCCTGGGCAAAGCTGACAAAGTGCGTGGTGGGTGCCAGCAGCATCAACTGCTGGACCGTTTCGGGCATGCTTTCGCGGGGGGTAATGCCGCCACTGAGCAGCTGCAGGGGCAGAATGGTCAGAATCAGCAGCAGGCCGAACTGAGGCATTGAGCGAGCCAAAGTACCAAGGAAAATTCCAATACTGCCAGCGGCAAATAGATGGATGGCGGCTCCGGCCAGGAACAGGGGGATCGAGCCGCTGACCGGGACGCCCAGCGCCCATTGCACCACCAGATACAGCGACAGGCTGGCGGCCAGGAGGACGACGCAGGCGTTAGCGGTCAACTTGGCCAGCATGATCTCGGCGGGGGTAAGCGGCATCACCATCAGGTGCTCGAGGGTGCCGTGTTCACGTTCACGAATCAGAGCGGCTCCGGTCAGGATGATCGACAGCAGCGTAATGTTGTTGATGATCTCCATGACGCTGCCGAACCAGCTGCTTTCAAGATTGGGGTTGAACCAGACACGGGTTTCCAGGCGAATCGGCAGTTCGCTGTTGTCCGGGCGGTCGTTGAGTGTCTGCAGCAGTTCCTGCTGAACGATCTGCTGTATGTAACGGCTGCCGAGGAAAGCCTGGGTCATTCGGGTGGCATCGATGATCAGCTGCAGCTCGGGCTGCTGGCCTGCCCGCAGATCCGCTTCAAAACGATGGGGAATAAACAGTACGAAGGTGTAGTTGCCCCGGTCCAGCGCGAGATCTGCCTGCTGCTCTTCAAGCAGGTCTGGCGCCTTGAACCAGGGAGGGGTAAACAGTGTCTGGAGTCGTGTCGACAGTGGCGATCGATCCTGGTCGACGATGGCAATGGGGGCGTTATGGACCGCCACCGAACTGCTTTTGGCCATCGCGTAAATGCCGCCACTGAAGGCCCAGATAATCAGCAACAGTAACACCCGGTCATGCCAGAGGCTGCGCAGTTCCTTGATGCCCAGCTGGGCGATATTGGATACCTTCATGTCAGCGCTCCTGCTGCCTGAGCAGGACCAGACTCAACAGCGTCAATACCGGGATGAAGGCGGCCAGCATCAGCAGGTGTGGCCAGAGTTCGGCCAGCCCCAGTGATTTGGTGAAAATACCGCGGCTGATGGTCAGGAACCAGGTAGTTGGATAACCGTTGCCGACCAGGGCAGCGACCCCTTCCAATGATGTGACGGGCTGGGTCAGTCCGGAGAAGTTGATCGCCGGCAGCAGCGTTATGATAGCGGTGCCGGCCAGTGCTGCTACCTGTGTTTTGGTGAAGGCTGAAATGCACAGTCCCAGTCCCGTGGTTGCTGTCACATAGAGCAGAGTCGCCAGTGTTAGCAGCAGAAAGCTGCCTTTTAGCGGTACCTGGAACAGGATGACCGAAATCAGTACAAGACCGATAAAACTGATCATGCTAAGCAGGATATAGGGCAATTGCTTGCCAAGCAGGAACTCCAGCCGTGTTACCGGAGAGGCGTAGAGGTTGGTGATCGAGCCCAGCTCTTTCTCGCGCACGACGCCCAGTGCCATCAGGATCGATGGGATGAAGATCAGCAGAATCGGAATCATCGCCGGAACCATGGCGTTGAGGCTGCGAAAGTCCTGGTTGTAGCGGTAGCGGGTTTGGAATCCGGCTGGTTGCAGCGCCGAAATGTCCATCCGCATCTGGGAAGCCATTTGTAGCAGGTATTGCAGGTGCATGCCCTGCAGATAGCCGTGAATGGTCTCGCCACGAAAGGGCATGGCGCCGTCGATCCATACACCGGCCTCTGGAGATTGTCCCAGCTTCAGCGCACGGCCATATCCGGCCGGAAGAATCAGTGCGACGGCGAGTTTGCCGCTGCGCATGCGTTGTTCCAGTTCGGCTTCCGAAACGGCATCCGCTTGCCGGTTGAAGTAGCGTGAGCCGGCAATGTTGTCGATGTAGGCCCGGCTTTCCGGGGTGCGGTCATGATCCAGCACGGCAAATGTCAGGTCTTCCACATCGAACGATAGCCCGTAGCCGAGCACCAGCATCAGAATTACCGAACCTAGCAGTGCGAAAGCCGTGCGTATGGGGTCGCGAAGGATCTCCAGCGTTTCGCGGCGAGAGTAGGCCAGCAGGCGGCGTGGGCTGAACAGACGATTGGGGGCTGTGGTTGCCGGTTCGGGCCGGGTATCGGCTTCCGGCTTTGTGTCCGGTGGTGTGTCAGTATCCTGTGTCTCAGCCTGAAGGTAATCGATGAACGCTTCTTCCAGCGTCTCCCGACCCTGTCGTCGGATCAGTGCGTCGGGTGTGTCGCAGGCGAGGACCTGACCGGCATGCATCAACGAGATGCGGTCACAGCGGGCGCCCTCGTTCATAAAGTGGGTTGAGATAAAGATGGTGACCCCTTGCTCGCGAGACAAGCGAACCAGTTCGCGCCAGAAGTCGTCACGCGCCCGTGGATCAACGCCGGAGGTGGGTTCGTCCAGTATCAGGATGTCGGGTTCGTGAATGATCGCCACGGCCAGAGAAAGGCGCTGACGGATACCAAGTGGCAGAGCGGTGGCCAGCTGGTCGCGATACTCGGTCAGGCTGAACTGATCCAGCAGCTGGGCGACGCGGGATTCCCTGTGCGCCTGCGGCAGCTGAAACAGGCGCGCATGCAGCAGCAGGTTCTGGATCACGCTCAGCTCTTCATACAGGGAGAATGCCTGCGACATGAAGCCGACGCGGGCGCGGGTCGCCAGATCGCGAGCATTCAAGGGCTGCCCAAACAGTAGCGCCTCGCCTTCACTGGGTTCGAGCAGGCCGGTCAGCATCTTCATGGTCGTGGTTTTGCCGCAGCCGTTTGAGCCGAGGAAGCCGAAGATCTCGCCGCGCCGGATTTTGAAGCTGACATTGTCGACGGCGGTGAAACGGCCGAAACGGCGAGTCAGCCCCTTGGCTTCGATGGCGATGCTCTGGTCATTCAGTTCAAGGGGCGGAATCTGCAAGGGCTGGTGGGTCTTCCCTTCGGACTCGGGGAGCAGGCGGACAAAGGCGGTATCCAGTTCCAGAGCGCCCGTGCGGGCAAGCAGCTGCTGCGGGCTGCCGGTCGCCAGCACCTGGCCGGCGTTCATCGCTACCAGCCAGTCGAACCCCATGGCCTCGTCCATATAGGCGGTGGCGACCAGTACACTCATGCCGGGCCGCTGATGGCGGATGCGCTCGATCAGTTGCCAGAACTGGCGGCGGGACAGCGGGTCCACCCCGGTGGTCGGTTCATCCAGAATCAGCAGGTCGGGGTCATGGATCAGGGCACAGCAGAGCCCCAGTTTCTGCTTCATGCCACCGGACAGCTTGCCTGCCGGTCGATCGCGAAAGGGAGCCAGTCCGGTGCTGTGCAACAGATCGTCAATGCGTGCCGCGCGAACGCGCCGGTCCTGATCAAACAGACGGGCGAAAAAGTCGATGTTCTCCGCCACCGTCAGGGTCATGTACAGGTTGCGCCCCAGCCCCTGGGGCATGTAGGCGATACGCGGGCACACCTGGCGGCGAAAGCTCGGCTGCTTAAGGTCGCCCTCGAACAGGCGGATAGTGCCCGTCTGGATCTTGCGCACACCGGCCAGCAGGCTGAGCAGGGTGGACTTGCCGACGCCATCCGGCCCGATCAGGCCGATCATGCAGCCGGCAGGCAGTGCCAGGGTGGTGGGTTCCAGCGCGGTCACGTCGCCATAGCGGTGGCCGACACTGTCCAGGTGGGCCACAGTGTCTGACATGGTCATCTCCTCAGAGTGCGTCGGCAGTGGCCAGTCCGGCAGGCGGTGTCAGCCATTCCGGCCAGCGGACCTGAGGATCCAGGCGCAGATAGCTGATGCCAGGCAGGCCAGTCTTGACCTTGTCGCGGTGCTGTTCCAGTACGGCAGGGTCGATACTGACCTTGACGCGAAACATCAGCTTGTCGCGCTCGCTGCGGGTTTCCACCTCTTTAGGGGTGAACTGGGATTGCGGCGAGATGAAGGTGATGCGGGCCGGGATGGCAACCTCCGGCAGGGCATCAACCAGAATGCGCGCCTCGTCACCCAGGTTCAGGCGACCGATTTCGGCGGTCGGCAGATAGACCGGCATATAAACCTGACCGATATCAAGCAGGGTTATCACCTTGCCCCCGGCGGCCAGTACTTCGCCCGGTTCATTCAGTCGGTAGAGTACTCGTCCTGCGACCGGCGCAGTTAGCAGGGTGTCATCCAGCAGGCTGCGAATCTGCTCCGCGTTCGCCTCGGCGGCCGTGATTTGGTCCAGTGCCAACTGAGCTTGGCGCTGCGCCGCGAGCAGTGCAGCCGCTGCGCTTTGGCTGGCGTTGAGTGCTTGGTCCATTTTGTCCTGGGAAGCCAGTTTCTTATCGACCATGCTACGCACTCGGACCAGCTCCTTTTGAACGAGTGTATGACCACTCTCGCGTTGCTGAACAACAGCAAGGGTGTACAGGTGCTGCTGCTCGGCTTGGCGTACTGCGGATTCGGCGGCCGCCAACTGGGCCTCCAGCTGACGGCTATCCAGTCGCGCCAGGGGTTGTCCCTGTTTGACCAGGTCCCCTTCATGCACCATAACTTCAACGATCCGGCCGGCTACCTTGGTTGCAATATCGATCTCCGCTGCTTCGATACGACCGTTGGCGGCGGTTAGTCCCGGCGGCAATGCGTGTTCGTCACTCAGTGGGTTGAACAGGTAGATGCCGGCAGTGGCCAGCAGGGCGAGTATGACAACAGAAGGAAGCAGGTGGCGCACGTTTAACTCCTTGTAGCCGGGTACCTGTTGTATCCAGTGTACTGCTCTGGTCCGCACGGGGCCAGAGCAGTGGGTCTGATCACATCTCGTGACGCCACTTGAGGTTGTACAGATCGCGCCTGCGATCTTTCAGGTTGGTGACCGAACCTTCGTTGCGGATCACACGGATCTGGTCCAGATCCAGATCTGAGAACATGATCATCTCGGTGTTAGGAGTGGTTTCGGCCATCACGGCATCATGCGGGAAGGCAAAGTCAGAAGGCGAGAAGACGGATGACTGCGCATATTGCACGTCCAGACTTTCAACCGAAGGCAAGTTGCCCACACTGCCGCAGATGACGGTGTAGCACTCGTTCTCGATGGCCCGTGCCTGAGCGCAGTTGCGCACCCTCAGGTAGCCGTTCTTGGTGTCGGTCCAGAAAGGCACAAACAGAATATCCATATCCTGATCCGCCAGCAGGCGGCCCAGTTCGGGAAACTCCACGTCGTAGCAGATCAAGATGCCTACACGCCCGGCATCGGTTTCGAATACACGCAGCTGGTCACCGCCACGAATGACCCAGTCACGTCGCTCATGCGGGGTAATGTGGAGCTTGCGCTGCTCTTCCACCGTACCGTCACGGCGGCAGAGGTAGCTGACGTTGTAGAGGTGGTCACCTTCCAGCAGTGGCATCGAGCCGGTGATGATATTGATGTTGTAGCTGACCGCAAAGTGGGACATCTCATTACGGAACCGCTCGGTGAACCCTGCCAAGAAGCGAATGGCGCTGGTCTGGCTGGTTTGATCGGTCAGGCCCATCAGCGGTGCGTTGAAAAACTCCGGGAACAGCGCAAAGTCACTCTGATATTCAGACAGTGTGTCGACGAAATACTCGACCTGTTTGAGCAGCTCTTCCACCGACTCCACTTCACGCATCTGCCACTGGATGGCGCCGATTCGAACCTGGGTCGGACGGCTGCTGATAACGTTGTCTTCGGGCTCGAACAGAATATTGTTCCATTCCAGCAAGGTGGCATAGCCCTGAGACTTGGTGTCTTCCGGCAGGTAACTGCCCAGCAGGCGTTTGACCTGAAAATTGTTCGACAGCTGGAAGGTCAGGATCGGGTCGTATAGTTCGCGTTGTCGCACCTTGCCAATGTACTCACTAGCGGTCATCTCGCTGGCGTGTTTGTAGTAATTGGGAATGCGTCCCCCTGCCAGGATCGAGCGCAGGTTGTACTGACGACACAGCTCCTTGCGTGCCTCATACAGGCGGCGACCCAGGCGAAAGCCGCGGTACTCCGGGTGGATCAGCACATCCAGACCGTACAGGGCATCACCGTCGGGGTCATTGAGGATGGTCATCCGCTTCCCGATCAGATCTTCATAGGAGTGAGGGTTGCTGAAGCGGTCATAACGCACTTGTGCCGACAGCGCGATGCCGGCCAGTTCATCACCGTCAAATACACAGATCTGGCCTTCAGGAAATTCATCGATCAGCTTGTTAATGGTGTGTTCGGGCCAGGACCCGCCAATATCATCATAGACACGGTCCATCAGCACTTTCAGGCGGGGATAGTCATCATGTTCCAGATTGCGGATGACAAGGTGCATGTCTTCGATGCGCATGATCGGTCCTCTTTAGCGGAATTCGCTTGCAGTGTGCGGCAGGGTGGGAATGGGCGCAAGTCAGCCTGACCGGCGAGCGGCTAGCAGGAACTCGCGATTGCCATCACCACCGGTAATTGGGCTTTCGCTCCACCAACAGGGTAAAAGGTTATTGTCGCGGCAACAGGCTTCAATTTTCTGACGTATCCGTTCATAGATGGCGGAGTCACGTACCAGACCACCCTTGCCGATATGTTCAGGGCCGGCTTCAAACTGTGGCTTGACCAGCGTAATCAGCAGACCCTCGGGTCGCAGTAGAGGGGCGAGTGATGGCAGGATCAGAGTTTGTGAAATGAATGAAACGTCCATCACCGCCAGCTCGAACCCCAGTGCTTCGGGAGTGTGATCACGCAGTGACGGTTCCAGTGCGCGGGCGTTATAGCCTTCCAGACAAATGACCCGCGGATCCTGGCGCAGGCGCGGGTGCAGCTGATCGTGACCAACTTCAATGCCAACGACTTTGGCAGCACCGTGCTGCAGCAGACAGTCGGTAAAACCGCCGGTGGACTGGCCTACATCCAGTGCGGTGATGCCTTCGACACCAGGGTTGAGTGGTGCCAGTGCATGCTGCAGCTTGAGAGCGCCGCGTGAAACAAACCGGTCTTCGTCACTACTTTCCACGCGCACGGGAGTGTCAACCGGCAGTTTGAAAGAGGGTTTGTCCAATCGCTGCCACTGCCCCAGCTCAGCCTCGACGCGACCCTCTTTGATCAGGCGCTGGGCACGGGTGCGTGTCTCGGCAATGCCGCGCTCCACCAACAGCAGATCCAGTCGTTGCATGGCGATGATCCTGAGTTAAATTGGGCCATTATACCGAAACCCTTTAAATGCGAAGGCCTGTTGTTGCTTTAGTTGTGCAAACGGCCGGCAAAGGATTAACATGAGACCGTTCTAATCATTGATCTGGATAGAGAATTTCGGTGTCAAACCAAGACCTGTGTACCAGTCGTAAAGCCGCCGAATTGCTGGGAGTAACCCCTCGGACCATACAGCTGTGGGCGGACGCCGGCATTTTGCATGGCTGGAAGACACCAGGCGGACATCGACGCTTCAGTCTCGGCGCGATTGAGCGTTTGGCCGAAAAGATTCGCAGTGGTGAGGCTGTCACAGCTGCAGCGGATGTGGTGCGCCCCGAGCCAACCCGTCCGGTAAGGCTGCAGGTGATTGAGGATGAGCCCGCGCTGCAGCGGCTCTATGCCCTGACTATTCGCAGCTGGGGGCTTCCGGTGGAGTTGCGCCAGTCAGTGGACGGCTACCAGGGGCTGTTGGAGTTGGGGCGCTTTGAGCCCGATTTGCTGATACTGGATCTTAACCTGCCGAATGTTGATGGCTTCAGTGTTATCCAGGCGCTGGTGCGTCAGGAGCTGCTGCAGCAGATGCAGCTGATTGTGGTTACTGCATTGGGGATGAGACAGGTACAGGATCGTATCGACGCGATCAGCAGGGGTATAGAGGTGTTACCCAAACCGATTCCATTTGCGCGCTTGCGCGAAAAGGTTGAACAGATTTTGCTGGGAATGTCTGATCAGATTTGAAATTCACTTTCTTTCGCTTTAGAATCGGAAAAAACGGAAGCCGGAGTCGGTTTTCGAGTTATGGTCTGAAAGGCTGTGTCGGTTAGGTGGGGGCCAATCCGATACAGCTGAATAGGACCACCCCCTTCCTTTTTTACCTTCGTTCTCGTTCTGTCCTGAACTTCATCTTTGAGTCTATGATCAACTGACACGTTTGTTGGCGAACTTCAGTGCCTGTGTACTCGTCTCTGTGTGTGGCTGGCGGTATTCACTGCCTTATGCTCTTTATGGCAGTTGAAAAATCTGCTTTTGAATTTTTATAAGATTATTTTTCTATAAATAAATATAAATACGGAAAATAAATGCGTCATTTTTGATCCAGAATAGTGACTTCTGTTGCATAACGATGAACATGAAGGTGTTGCTATGCGTGTGATTATTCTTGGCAGTGGCGTTATCGGCGTGACCAGTGCCTGGTATCTGGCCCAGGCCGGCCATGAGGTGGTGGTGATTGATCGCCAGCCGGAGTCGGCACTGGAAACCAGTCATGCCAATGCTGGCCAGATATCACCGGGATATTCGGCCCCTTGGGCGGCCCCCGGCGTGCCGCTGAAGGCGATCAAATGGATGTTGCAGGATCTGGCGCCCCTGCGTGTGGCGCCACGTCTGGATCCTGCCATGTTGCGCTGGCTGGTCAGTATGCTCTCAAACTGTACCCGGTCAGCCTATGCCCGTAACAAGTCGCGCATGCTGCGTATCGCAGAATATAGCCGAGACTGTTTTATCGAGCTGCGCCGGGAAACCGGTATCGAGTATGACAACCGGGCTCAGGGGCTGATTCAACTTTTTCGAAGCCAAAAGCAGCTTGATGCCTCGCTTGAGGATATCCGTATTCTGGAATCCTGCGGCGTTGCCTATGAATCGCTGAACCGAGAGGGAATACTGCAACATGAGCCAGCCCTCGCACATGTGCGTGACAAGCTGGTTGGCGGTTTGCGTTTGCCCGGTGACGAAACCGGCGACTGCTTTCTGTTCACTCAGGCACTGGCAAAACGCTGTGAAGCGTTGGGGGTAGAGTTCAGGTTTGATACAACCATCGATGCTATTGAGGCCGAGCAGGGGAGAATCAAAGGCGTTAAGACCTCGGGCGGTGACGTACGGGGTGATCGCTATCTGGTGGCGCTTGGCAGCTACAGTCCCCAATTGCTTAAGCCTTTGGGGATGCGTTTGCCAATCTACCCGGTTAAGGGGTTCTCGCTCACCATCCCGATTAAGGATGCATCGAGAGCACCGGAATCAACGGTAATGGATGAGACCTACAAGGTTGCGGTCAGCCGGTTGGGTGATCGCATTCGTGTAGGGGGAACGGCAGAGCTGACAGGTTATGATCTGTCTACGCCCGAGAGCCGGCGCGCCAATGTGGAATTTGTAGTCAACGACCTTTTCGGTGGCAGTGGAGACCCGTCGCAGGCCGAGCTGTGGACAGGGCTGCGACCGATGACGCCGGATGGTACCCCGATTCTGGGCCCAACGGGTTATCCCGAGCTGTTTCTGAATACCGGCCACGGTACGCTGGGGTGGACCATGTCACTTGGCTCTGCCCGCTATATCACCGATATAATCTGTGGTCAGACGCCGGCAATTGAAACGGAGGGGCTGAGCCTTGACCGTTACGCCGGTTGAAACACAGCATTCTCTGGCAGTAGAGGCAATTTGCGCTATAGTCTGCCGATTCCATTTATCATCAAACACAGGAAAATAACATGTCCAATCGCAGCATCATCAGCACTGAAAACGCTCCGGCCGCCATCGGCACCTACTCTCAGGCGGTTCGTGTTGGCAACACCGTGTATCTTTCGGGCCAGATTCCGCTGGATCCGGCGACTATGGAGATGGTGACCGACTCATTCGAGGCTCAGGCGGTGCGGGTATTTGAAAACCTGAAAGCCGTAGCGGAAGCGGCCGGTGGTTCACTGGGTGACTTCGCCAAGGTGACGATCCTGTTGTCTGATCTTGAGTATTTTGCACAGGTAAATGAAGTGATGGCGCGATACTTCAGCGAACCCTATCCGGCCCGTGCGGCCTACGCCGTCAAGGCGCTTCCCAAGGATGCCGATATCGAAGTGGAAGCGATCATGGTGTTAAAGGACTGACAGGCAGCCGGTGGAGGGCAGGGCATGAGCCGCAAAGTGCGCGCGGATATCCATCTGGATGCGATCGTTCACAACTACCGCCTGGCCAAGGTACAGGCGCCAACGGCGATGGCGGCTGCCATCGTCAAGGCGAACGCCTATGGCCACGGTGCAGTGCCGGTGGCGCGTGCATTGGCCAATGATGCTGATGCTTTTGGCGTTGCCTGCATTGAGGAGGCAATGGAGCTGCGTGAAGCCGGGCTGCGCCAGCCGATCATTCTGCTGGAAGGCTGCTTTGATGCGGACGAGTTGCCATTGATCGCCGAGCACGGTTTCTGGCCTGCACTGCACAGTGAGCATCAGGTACGTTGGCTGGAGCAGTTCAGCAGCCCGGCGCGTTTCCCGGTGTGGCTCAAGCTGGATACCGGCATGCACCGCCTGGGTGTGGCACCCGATCAGGTTGAGTCGCTGGTGGCGCGTCTGCGTCAATGTGAAGTGGTGAGTGAGGTGTTACTGATGACCCACTTTGCCCGCTCAGATGAGCCGTCATTGCCGATGACCCGCGACCAGCTGGGCTGTTTTGATCGGGTTGCGGCGCAACTTGGTTTGGGGGCAAGCCTGTCGAATTCCGCTGCCGTGATGGCATGGCCTGAGGCACACCGACAGTGGCTGCGCCCCGGCATCATGCTCTATGGAACAACGCCTTTTGGTGAGTCGAACCCGGTGGCGGATCAGCTGCGGGCCGGTATGACGCTCAGCTCCGAGATAATCGCAGTGCGAGAAGTGCCGGCGGGTGAGACGGTGGGCTATGGTGCGACGTTCAGTTGTGATCGTACGCGCCGTATCGGTACCGTGGCCATGGGCTACGGCGACGGTTACCCGCGTCATGCCCGTAACGGTACACCCGTGCTGGTCGAAGGCGTCAGAACATCACTGGCAGGCCGGGTATCGATGGATATGCTGACGGTTGATCTGACCGATATCCCGCAGGCAGATATCGGCAGCCGGGTAGAGCTTTGGGGGCAGAGGTTGCCGGTGTCTGAAGTGGCGCAGTGGTGCGATACCATCCCCTACACGTTGCTGACCTGCCTGACCCCACGTGTACCGCGCGTTTACTCTGACTGATCCAGCAGGCGCACCAGAAGCCGTTTGACTGTTTCGGGTTCAAACGGCTTGTCAGTGAGCGCGTTTACACCCGCATGCTCGACATGACTCAGGTGGGTTTCATTGGCCTCCGAGGTCACCATCAGAATCGGCAGGTGAGAGTGAAGTTCAGAGCTTCGAATGAATTCAGCCAGCTCCAGTCCATTCACTTCCGGCATGTTGTAGTCGGTGACCACCAGGTCGACCGTTTCACGCTGCAGCAGCTCGATCGCTTCGCGCCCGTCCGCCGCTTCCAGCAGGTGTACGATGCCCAGATTGTGCAGCACACGATGGATCAGCTTGCGTGCCATACGGCTGTCGTCCACGATCAGCACCCGCAGGCTTTCCACGTCATAGAACTCCAGCTCCAGCTCATCCTTGCCCAGCAGATCCAGGGTAGCATTCAAGGCGGACCCAAGATGCTGACGGGTAAAAGGCTTGGGCAGTATGGCGACCACGCCAGACTGCTTGAACACTTCCAGCTGTGGCTTGCGGGTCTCGCTCGATACAAGCATGAACGGCAGGTCGGCCAGCTCCGGTAAGCGACGAATGGCACCCAGCAGCTCAACTGCGCTGCCATCGTCATAGTGCAAAGCACTGATCACCAAGTCGGGTTTTACCTTCATGATCTTCTCCAGCGCCTCATGCAGGTTGGCGGCGGTATCGATTGCCATGACCTGCTCATCCTGCAGCTGCTGAATCATGATTTTGCGCTGCATGGCGGAAGGCTCGACCAGCAGTATGTTCAGTTCACTGACACCCAGGGTACTCATCCGCATTGTCCTGCCATTGGTGGGGATTTTTGGACTGAGCGTATCAGTTGTTGCAGGATGAGGACAGAGGCAAGGCCTGATCGGCGTCAGGCCCGCAGTGATTACCACATCAGATCGTCGGGAATCTGATAATCGGCATAGGGGTCATCCGGCTCAGGGGTGTCGTCCACAGGGCGTGGCAGAACAACATCCTGCATGCGTGCTTCGATACGCTCAACGACTTCGGCCGGGATTAGGTGGTAGCCATTGTCGAGTACGGCAATACGCAACTGGCCGCGGGCAAGCTGGTCGATCTGTTTCTGCTCAAGATAGAGATGGCGGATGGTGGTGCCGTGTACAAAGTTGTAGCGCAACTCAGCCTTGGGCGACAAAGGCAGTCGATGAGTCTCGATCAGCTGGCGGACTTCGGCCTGGGCCGCTTTATGTGCCTGCTCTTGTTGACGTTGACGGTTCAGTTCACGGTCGCGCTCAATCTTTTCCAGCCGTGCCGCCTCAACGGCTTCGCGCCGCTGGTGTTCTTCATCGACGCTGGCCTGTCCGCCCCGTTTCTGTTTCGACTGTTTGCGTTTAAGATCCTTGGCTTGTTTGGCCTGTT
This sequence comes from Marinobacterium iners, assembly GCF_017310015.1. Classification (NCBI taxonomy): domain Bacteria; kingdom Pseudomonadati; phylum Pseudomonadota; class Gammaproteobacteria; order Oceanospirillales; family Oceanospirillaceae; genus Marinobacterium; species Marinobacterium iners. The sequence continues at coordinate 2,792,341 of NZ_CP022297.1, read as the reverse complement.
TTTTGTTTGCCAGGCCTGCGTTGAGTAGCTGGTCCTGAAGTGAGCCTGCCATGGTGAACCCTCGGATACCTGATTCATGGTGATAACGGCGCACGACTATAGCATAGTCTGCCTTGGCGGGCATGATCGACAGCGGTCTGAACGGGTCATCAGGGAGTTTTAAGGAGAGAGTAATGTCATTGATGTTGTGGTTTTCGTTGCTGTTGATCTGTGTGCTGGGGGCGATGTCGCCGGGCCCCAGCCTTGCGGTGGTGCTGCGTCAAACCGTCAGTAACGGTCGGGGTCATGGCATAGCTGCCGGGTGTGCCCATGCGCTGGGGGTTGGGCTGTGGGCGATGGCAACGGTGTGGGGGCTCGGGCTGCTTGTAAGCCGTCATGAAACCCTCTATCAGATTCTGACCTGGCTGGGGGCTGCCTATCTGGTTTGGTTGGGGTTCAATGCCCTGCGTCATGCATCGGCGCCGGGGCTACAGGCCGAGCAGGGCGCACGCGACAGCCTGTGGCAGGCGGCCCGTTCCGGGGCACTAATTTCGCTGCTGAACCCCAAGCTGGCGGTGTTTTTTACTGCGCTGTTCTCTCAGTTCGTTACTGCAGATCAGACGCTGAGTGACCAGTTGCTGATGGTGGCAACGGCAACCGTTGTAGATGGCCTCTGGTATTCGCTGGTGGCTTTGCTGTTTTCCCAGTCGCACCTGCTGGCCTGGCTGCGGCGCCACCTTAAGCGGGTAGAGCAGTTGACCGGTGTGGTGCTGATCGGTCTGGCCGTGCGCGTTGTGGTGCCTTGATCGGGGGCGGGAGCGTTTGCAATCCTGGTCACGGATGCTTATACTGCGCGCCTGTCTTTTGAGACAGGGCATAATGCCGCGTTATGGCGGTTCTGCTGGTCCTCTCGCAACGATACACCGTGAACCTGGTCAGGCCCGGAAGGGAGCAGCCACAGCGGTCGACTCGTGTGCCGGGATGTGGCTGGTGGAGCCGCCCCCATCATCTGTTTTATCTCTTTTCAAACGCTCATCATTTTCGGTCCGTACCGGTCTCCGGCTTGCCGCTTGTCAATCTGTGTACAATGCCTTTGGCAATCTGCTGCAGCATGTTTTTTGGCCGGTCGGGTTCAGGCAGGGGCCGGCAGAGCTTGATGGTCATCAGGCCGGTCCGAGCGGTAAAGAGGCCAGCGCCTATCCCTTGCCCGGCCCTTGCTGACAGGCTTGATGTCAATGAGCTGCCCAACAGCGCAGAGCCTGCATCCATTGCCACTTCACTGGCGCCGGCAAATGCCAGGTTTTGCAGAACCTGCTTCAGTAATTTGCCTTGGGTCAGTAGCCCCGGCGCGATGCCATACACCGTGGCGATTTCACGAATCATGCGCAGGTTGCGCCAGGCGACCAGCAGCATATCGAAACTGGCCCAGGGGCTCAGTGCGACCATGACACCCGATTCCACACTGTAGCGTTGAACGCAGCGCTGGGCGGTGCGGTCGGCTTGATTCAGGGCGTGTCGGCTCAGGTACTGAATAATCTCCCGGTCGTTGTAGCTGCTGTCGAGCTGTGTGATGGCACCTTGTAACTCGTTCTTCAGCGCCGTGTGGTGGTAGCGCTGCTCCAGTTGATGCAGCAGTGCTGTGCTGTCGCCATAACTGGTCTGTTGCAACAGGGCTTCAGCCTGTTGCTGCAGACCTTGTACCTGTCGCAATTGGCGGCTGCCACTGAGGCCTCGCCTGATTTCGATACCGACCACAAGCATCAGTAGCAGCGTCAGCAGGCTGAAGGCACCGCCCAGCAGGGGGTGAATGGATATGCTCCAGCTGATCAGTCGGTACAACTCGGCACCGATGGCCAAAACGACCAACGTTCCCAACAGGGGCACTAACCAACCTCTACTGCGTATATTGCTCTGAGGCGGCGGGGGAGGTAGCTCCAAAGAGGTGTCATCTTCAACAGTCTGGGTCTTGTCCAGCGGGATATCTCGAGCTGGCTGGTGCGGGGGATGTTCGGCTGGATCGGCTGCCATCGCCTCGGGCGGTAGCTCGATAGGGCGTTGCCATTTAGGTGTATCACGCATCAGAACAGGTCTCCCAACAGGTATTCGATCGCCTGATCCAGCCGAATGTGGTGCTCGGGTTTGAGCGAGCCTGACGGCAGGGGGCGGGGGGCAAAGTCGACAAAGCGGAAACGGTCACTGTTCCAGTCTTCGGCGCGAGGCAGTTCAACGGGCACTTCGCCGGGGAAAAGGGCAATCTCTTCGCCCGTGTCCTTGCGATGACCCCGCAGGCAGGAGAGGTGCTGGCCATCCAGTCGTGCCTGCGCGGCTTCAGTGGCACGCAGGGATGACAGGGCAAGGCATCGGGTTTCGACCTGTTCAAACCGGATCTCGCGCTGAGCGGCTTCAATCATCAGGCGCAGGAACTGGTCCAGGTTGTGGTGCTGATTGGCCGTAACATGGTCGGCCTTGGTGGCGGCGAACAGGACGCGGTTGATGCGCGGGCGAAACAGGCGTCGAAACAGGCTGTTGCGGCCATATTGAAAACTGTGCAGCAGGGTGGTCAGGGCCAGCTGCATGTCATTGAAACAGGATTCGCCGCTGTTGAGTGTTTTCAGGCAGTCCACCAGTACGATCTGACGATCAAAGTGTCGAAAGTGGTTCCGGTAGAAAGGACGGACGACCTGTTCACAGTAATCGTTGTAGGCCTGTTGCAGTTGTGTAAACAGGCTGTTTGTATCCGCGTTTTCGGGTGCTTCGGGCCAGTTCTGGATAATCGGAAACAGGTCAAGCAATGGACTGCCTGCCAGTTCAGCCGGCATGAGAAGACGCCCGGGCTGCAGCAGGCTCAGGTTGTATGGGGGCTCACGCAGTTGCTGCAACAGGAATCGGTAGCGTTCAGTCAGTCGTTGTCGCAGGCCCTCCGGAGCGGGAGCCAGCCAGTCGATCCCGCTCTGCTGAGCGATCCAGTCAGCAGCCACTTCTGTGCGTGGGAGAGAGGCAAACAGGGCCTGCTGCTGTTTGCACCACTGCTCGAAACTGAGTGTCAGCATAGGCAGATCGAGCAGCCATTCGCCGGGGTAATCGATCAAGTCCAGATACAGTGTGGAGTGCTCGCCCAATGCGCGCCCCAGCCCCGGTTTGCGGCGATAACGCAGTGCCAGCCGGATCTCCGACAGTGCTTCGGTCGAATTCGGCCAGTGTGGTGGAGAGGCCTGAAGCCCCGCCAGGCACTGTTGCAGCGGAAATGGGCTGGGGGATTCCGTGCTCAAGTCACGGGTAGCGACAATTCTGCCTTCGGAAGCCGCAGCAAAAAACGGCAGTGAGCGCCCCTGCTCACTTTGCAGCAGGTGGCGAGCCAGGGCGCTTATGAAGACGGTTTTGCCGCTGCGGCTCAATCCCGTGACGGCCAGGCGGACACGTTGTTCCATGCCGCGCTCGACGCTCATCTTCAGCTGTTCGGGCCAGTCAGTCAGACCGCTTTGTCGGATCAGGCCACCCAGTTTGTTCGGTATGCTCATGCATGGCTCCGTTTGAGGTATCGGATTATTCTGTCATCCCTCAGCTGAAGTGTGGATGAAAAACTCAATTTCCGGTTAGATCCTGACATCATTTCTGCGAGTTGACAGAAATCCTGTTGCTGCGGGCTGAAACTGAACAAAAAAAGGGAGCCGCAATGGCTCCCGTTTTCGTTCAGAGCTGGATCAGTTGCGGTTGAAGTACTCTCGTGTCAACTTGAACACCACCGGGCTCAGAAGAGCCAGTGCAACCAGGTTGGGGATCGCCATCATGGCGTTAAGGGTATCGGCAACCAGCCAGACGAAGTCCAGGCTCAGTGTTGCGCCCAGTGGAATCGCTAGAATCCAGAGGATGCGGTAGGGGGTGATCGCCTTGATGCCGAACAGAAACTCTACGCAGCGCTCACCGTAGAATGACCAGCCGATAATGGTGGTAAAGGCGAAGATGGCCAACGCAATGGCGACCAGATAGTTACCCAGGCCGGGCAGGGCCGTTGCAAAGGCCTGGCTGGTCAATGCTGCACCGGATTCGCCGCCGGTCCAGGCGCCGGAGCTGACGATCACCAGACCGGTGATGGTGCAGATCACCAGCGTGTCGAGGAAGGTGCCCAACATGGCGATCATGCCCTGGCGCACCGGGTCGTTGGTCTGGGCAGCTGCGTGTGCGATGGGGGCTGAGCCCAGGCCTGCTTCATTGGAGAACACGCCTCGGGCGACACCAAAGCGGATGGCGGCCCATACGGCTGCCCCGGCAAAACCACCCTGCGCGGCAACAGGGGAAAAGGCGTGGGTGAAAATCAGATCCAGTGCCTGTGGCAGAAGGTGGGCATTGATTGCCAGTACGATCAGTCCGGCGATCAGATAGGAGAGTGCCATGAAAGGTACCAGTGCTCCGGCTACATGGCCGATACGCTTGATACCACCCAATATAACGGCACCCACCAGAATCATCATCACCAGTCCGCTGATCCAGGTGGGAATGCTGAAGTTGGCATGCAGTACATCGGCGACCGAGTTGGACTGCACGGTATTGCCGATACCGAAACCTGCAGCGGCGCCAAAAATGGCAAAGGCTACGCCCATCCATGCCCATTTTTTGCCCAGACCATTCTTGATGTAATACATGGGGCCGCCGACATGCTGGCCCTTTTCATCGGTTTCACGGTACTTGACCGCCAGAACTGCCTCGGAATACTTGGTTGCCATGCCGATCAGGGCTGTTATCCACATCCAAAACAGGGCGCCTGGTCCGCCCAGAAAGATTGCCGTGGCAACCCCGGCGATATTACCAGTGCCCACTGTGGCGGACATGGCGGTCATCAGTGCCTGAAAGGGTGGAATTTCCCCTTCCTTTTCGTCACCGGCGCTGGCAGTCCGCCCGCCCCAGAGCAGCCGGAAACCGGTGCCGATCCTGAGGATAGGCATCAGTTTCAAGCCGATTGAAAGAAACAGGCCTACCCCGAGGATAAGCACCAGCATCATGGGGCCCCAGACGACCCCGTTAATTGCCGAAATAAACGATTCGATTGCAGCCATCGTAAGATGTCTCCGTGTTGTAAACCTGAAGTGGTCGGTACCGACTTCAAGGTTTGAGTCCTGAATTCACTGCCGAGCCATATTGCATTGTTTCGGGCCATGAAAGTACCCAAAGCTATAGCAGATCCCATGCCACTTAAAGTGAAGGCTGGGTCAAGTCCACTGCTGTCCCATAAATGGCAGCAAATGAGAAAGCCTGAATCCAAGTGAGTAAAATGAGAGTGCGACCAAACACTCTACTCACAAAGGATTCAGGCTTTGTCTCATCATAACACCGCGTTTCATCAGTTGCTCCAGCCTTTGTCCAGACATGATTTTGAGCGAACGGCCCGTGAGCATCATGTGGGGCAAAAGCTCCGTTCAGCTTCACGCTGGGATCAGTTCATTGGCATTGCGATGTCCCAGATTTCTGGCCGACAAAGTCTTCGCGACATCGAGTCTAGCCTCGCCAGTCAGCGGCATAAACTCTACCACCTCGGAGCCAAGCCGATTGCTCGCTCAACCCTTGCCCGCCTCAATGAGCAGCAGCCTGCCGAGCTCTATGAGGCCATCTTTTATAAGCTTTTGCAGCGCTGTTCTGTGCGTTCAAATGCGCATAAATTTCGCTTCAAAAATCCACTTTATTCACTCGATGCCAGCACCATCGATCTGTCATTGAATATTTTCCCCTGGGCAAAAATCCATCAGTCAAAAGCCGGTGTAAAGCTGCATACCGGCCTGAACAACGCCAGCTTAATTCCCGAGTTCGTTGCGCTCAGTGATGGACGGGAAGGCGATTTGATTCAGGGGCGCCAGTTCACCTTCCCGGCAGGCAGTATCGTGGCTTTTGATAAGGGCTATGTTGATTACCGCTGGTATGGAGAGCTGACAAAACAAAAAGTTAGCTTTGTCACACGACTGAAGCCCAAAGCTGTTTATCAGGTGCAGAAATCGAATCCAGTACGTGCCGAAACGTCGGTTGAGTACGATCAAGTGATTGAGTTGAGCAGTCAGCACGCGCAAAAACAGGGCGCACCCACGCTTCGATTGGTGGGGTATAACTGCCCGGAAAGCGGTAAACACTTCCGCTTTATCACCAACAACTTCAAGCTGGCCGCGACGACAATTGCGGCGATCTATAAGGATCGTTGGCAGGTGGAACTCTTCTTCAAAGCACTCAAGCAGAACCTGAAGATAAAGGCATTTTTAGGTAACAGTAAGAATGCTGTGCTGACGCAGATCTGGATCGCCATGATATGCTATCTACTGCTCTCGTTTGCTCGCCACAGCGCTCGGCAAGGCTGGAGCGTACAACGCATTATGCGAACACTTCAGGTGAGCTTGTTCGAACGCATGCCCCTTTGGGCGCTGCTTAATCCTCCTCCACTAAAGCCAGAAAAAAGGGACCCTCAAATGAGGATCCCTTTATGATCAAAAACTATGGGACAGCAGTGGGGTCAAGTCAGGCATTTTTCGTATTGTTTTGTGAGAAAAACCTGTTTTCTGTTTCTAAAACAGAAATACTTTCTGATTCAAAAGGAGGTTGTCCATTCACATCTCGGCTGCAGCAACAGTGTGTGCGCTACAGTTGTGCCCAGTGCACCGTAAAGGTTCAGACGATGACGATATGAATGGTTATTCAGACATGGAGGATGAGGGCCGGCATCAAGCCGATAGAGTCGGGTCATGTTGCGCTCCGATGGTATTGTTATTGTTGGATGCGTTTCATGGAATATATTAGAGCCTTTTTGGGGCTCAACAAGGTTTTTTATTCTGTATTGACAGCTAATGACGGAATAATTAACTGCCTATATCAACCGGAAGCTGTGTCTGCTCTTTCACTTCCTCCATCACGATATAGGATTTGGAGTTTTTTACGCCGGGCAGGGTTAACAGCATATCACCCAGTAACTCGCGGTACTGTGACATGTCATGCAGGCGTGCCTTGAGCAGATAATCGGCATCGCCGGATACCAGGTGACACTCCAGAATATAGGGCAATGTACTGACCGCCCGGTTGAAGCGCTCAAATGCATCAGGTGACTGGTAGGAAAGGGCAATCTCGACAAATACCAGCAGGTTGTAGTTAAGCATTTGCGGATTGACGCTGGCGTGGTAACCCGTAATAAAACCGTCCCGCTCGAGCCGTTTGACACGTTCCATGCAGGGCGTTGTGGACAGCCCAACCCGGTCCGCAAGCTCGGTATAGGAAATGCGCCCCTCTTGCTGCAGTATCGTCAGGATATTGCGGTCGATTCGGTCAATCTTCTTGACCTTCTGTTGTTGTGCCATTGTCTGGTGATTCCATCTGTAAATTGATTAATGAGTATAGTTTTAACCTGATTCAGGCATGGTGCAACGTATAAATGGCTGTCATCTACCCCTGCCAAGCTGCTTCGGCAGTGGGGCGTTGAACAGTAAAGCGTGGTAATATCGGCAGCCATACATGAATGAACCGACCGGATGAATGAGGCAGCATGAGCTATCAGGTTCTGGCACGAAAATGGCGCCCCAGACGTTTCAAGGAAATGGTTGGCCAGGAACATGTTCTGAAAGCGCTGGTCAATGCGCTGGATGATGACCGGCTACACCATGCCTACCTGTTTACCGGTACTCGTGGGGTGGGTAAAACCTCCATCGCGCGCCTGTTTGCCAAATCGCTCAACTGCGAACAGGGCATCTCCTCCGAACCTTGCGGCGTATGCAGTGCTTGTGTCGAGATTGCCGAGGGTCGGTTCGTTGATCTGATTGAGGTGGACGCGGCCTCGCGCACCAAAGTTGAAGATACGCGCGAACTGCTCGAAAACGTGCAGTACTCACCAACACATGGTCGGTTCAAGGTGTACTTGATCGACGAGGTGCACATGCTGTCCAACAGCTCGTTCAATGCGCTGTTGAAAACGCTGGAAGAGCCGCCGCCGCATGTGAAGTTTCTGCTGGCGACTACCGATCCACAAAAGCTGCCGATGACGGTGCTGTCGCGTTGCCTCCAGTTCAATCTTAAAAACCTCACTGCCGAGCGTATTCAAAACCACCTTGGTTTTGTGCTGGGAGAAGAGGGCATTGAGTCTGAAAGTGCAGCGCTCTGGCTGCTGGCACGTTCGGCTGATGGTTCCATGCGTGATGCGCTCAGCCTGACCGATCAGGCGATTGCCTTTGGTGCCGGCAGCGTACGCGAAGCAGATGTGCGCACCATGCTGGGCACCATTGACCAACGTCTGGTGTACCGGATGCTTGAGCAGATTGCGCGGCAGCAGCCGGCACAGGTGCTGGAGGCAGTGCGTGAACTGTCAGAATTTTCGCCTGATTACCTGACGGTGCTGGGGGATATGGTCAGCCTGCTGCATCGCATTGCACTGGCGCAGGTGATGCCGGCCGCGGTGGATAATAGCCTGGGTGATCGTGAGCAGGTACTGGAACTGGCACGCCTGCTGCGCCCGGAAGAGGTTCAGCTGTATTATCAGGTTGCTCTGATGGGGCGCAAGGATATGCCTTTGGTACCTGAGCCACGAGAAGGGCTCGAAATGACGCTGCTGCGTATGCTGGCGTTCCGACCGGCCGGCAGCGAGCCGCTGCAGGGGCTCAGCCCGACTGAGGCGAAGGGAGCTGATCCTGTGTCGGAATCTGCCGCTGCCGTGGCAGCTGCGCCTGCAGCCACCGAAGCTGTTGCGCCGATGGCCGCTGCTGAGCCCAGCCAACAGTCGAACGCGCAGGCACCCGCTGAGCCGCCGTCTGCACCGATGCCAGAGGACATTCCTCCGTGGGATGACCTGCCGCCGGATCTGGCCGAGAACTCGCCAAAAAAGTCTGACCCGGCTGAGGTGGATGCCCGGCCGGAGCCTGCCTCGATAAGTACCGCACAAGCGGAACCGATGGCTCCGGTGCGGACTCCAACTCCAGAGCCACCGACTCCGATGCCTGAGGCCTTGCCCGTGCTGGCTGCCTCAGATTACGTTGCAGGCAATGGTGACTGGTGTGATCTGCTGCCGCAGCTGGGGCTTAGTGGCATGGTGGAAAGCCTGGCGCGCAATCTGTCGCTGGAGTTGGGCGACTCCAGTCGCATGTTGTTCCACTACACGCCTGAGCAGGATGCATTGCTTAACGAGGATCGCCGAGAGCGTATTCGAACCGCGATCAGAGCGGTTCGGGGCGAACAGGTTCAGATTGAGTTTACGCAGGCGGTGCAAACAGTCGAAACCCCGGCTCAGCGTATCGAGCGCCTGCGTGCCGAACGTCAGGCAGAAGCGGTGCAGGCAATTGAGGCCGACCCGTTGGTACAAACGTTGATCGAACAATTTGGCGCACGGATCGAAACCGAGTCGGTCCGCCCGCTGGACCCGGAACACTGATATTAGAAGAGGAGTCTGAACATGATGAAAGGTGGCATGGGAAACCTGATGAAACAGGCCCAGAAAATGCAGGAAGACATGCAGAAGGCGCAGGAAGAGATTGCGCGCGCTGAAGTCCAGGGTGAGTCCGGTGCCGGTCTGGTCCGCATCACCATGAACGGTCGCCATGATGTGAAGGCGGTCCAGATTGATGAGAGCCTGATGGAAGAAGAGAAAGAAATTCTTGAAGATCTGATCGCCGCGGCTGTCAACGACGCCGTACGCAAGGTTGAACAGAATACTCAGGACAAGATGTCCAAAATCACCAGTGGCATGGGTATGCCACCGGGCTTCAAAATGCCGTTCTGATCATGAGCTTCAGTCCCTTACTGCAAAACCTGATAACGTCACTGCGCGCATTGCCCGGTGTTGGGCCAAAATCGGCACAACGCATGGCACTGCATCTGCTTGAGCGTGACCGGGAGGGTGCGCGCACCTTATCCGAGTCCCTTCTGCAGGCGGCTGAAAAGGTTGGTGAATGTCAACGTTGTCGCAACCTGTCCGAAGAGACGCTATGCCCTGTCTGCGAGGATGACAGCCGTGACCATCAGCTGATTTGCGTACTGGAGTCACCGGTGGACCTGATCGCTGTAGAGCAAACGGGTGGGTTCAACGGTGTGTATTTTGTCCTTAAGGGGCATCTGTCCCCCATTGACGGGGTTGGCCCGGAAGATCTGGGGCTTGATCAGCTGTTTGAACGGGTAGAAAGCGGAGAGGTGCGTGAGCTGATACTGGCAACCAACCCCACGGTAGAAGGGGAGGCAACGGCTCACTACATTGCTGAACAGCTGCAGGACTTGAATGTGAATATCACCCGCATCGCCCATGGCGTCCCGGTCGGGGGCGAGCTTGAGTTCGTCGACGGCGGTACGCTGGCCCATGCTTTCGCCGGGCGGCGCTCCCTGAAACGGAGTCAGGATGACTGAATTGATGCAGCGTTATGACTGGCATCGGCTGCAACAGGCTGCGGCCAGCCCGATCTGGATCAACGATACCGCAACACTGATGCATTACTGCCAGCAGTGGCTGCAGTTGCCGTTGATCGCGCTTGATACCGAATTCATGCGTACCGAAACCTTCTATCCCATACCGGGCCTGATCCAGATAGCGGATGACCAGGGCTGTTATCTGATTGACCCGCTTCAGGTTGAGGACATGTCACCGCTGGCAGAAGTGCTGCGTGCGCCAGATGTGCTCAAGGTTCTGCATGCCGGTAATGAGGATATGGAGCTGTTTCGCCATAGCTACGGCGTACTGCCGCAGCCGCTCTATGATACTCAGGTGGGCGCCGCCTTTGCGGGCTGGGGGTTCAGTATGGGCCTGCAGCGCTTGGTAGCGTATGCGCTTGAGGTTGAACTGGGCAAGGGCGAGACCACCTCCGATTGGCTGCAGCGTCCACTTACGGCTGAACAGGAACATTATGCGGCACTGGATGTGGCCTATTTGCCAGTTCTGGCTCTGATGCAGCACGAGCAGCTTGAGGCGCGAGGGCGTCTGAGCTGGGTAATGGAAGAGTGCGAAAGCATTGGTGCAAGTGTAATGGCGGCTGATGAAGCAGACCCGCAAGCATACTTTCAGCGCTTCAGTCAGGTATGGCATCTGGATGATGTGCGACGTGCCTTGCTGCGTGATCTCAGTGCATGGCGGGAACAAACCTGCCGTGAGCGCGATATGTCTCGCAATCGTCTGCTGCGTAACGAAATGCTGCTGGAAATCGCTGAACGGATGCCTCAGAACGAGCAGCATCTGGATGCCATTATCAAGCGTGGTCGTATCATGCGTGAGTACGGACAGGCGATTATGGCAATAATCGCGGCCGCTCCTGAATCGGCCCGCCAAAACCCGCCGGCCGAGATCGATCGCCCGTTGCACTATGTCTGGAACAAACGGCTCAAGCAATTACGGTCAATTGGCCGTCAGGCGGCAGGCGCGAATGATCTCTTGCCTGAAATACTGTTGCGCAAGCGAGACCTTGATGCGCTCATACGCTCACGTGATGCAGAGGGGCATTATCACCTGCCACCCAGTCTTTCCGGCTGGCGCAAGCCACTGGTGGGCGATGCCCTGTTGAATCGAATCGAACAGTTTGAAACGAGTTGATGATGATAATTTTGAGTATCTTCAAGAGTCCGCGCAAGGATGAGATGTATCTTTACGTAGACAAGCGCGAGCAGTTGGAGCGTGTCCCCGAGGCTTTGCTGGAGATGTTTGGTCAGCCCGTGCACGTCATGGATATGCCGATGACGCCAAACCGCAAGCTGGCACGGGTCGAAAGCACGGCAAAGCTTCTGGATGATCTGGACAGTCGAGGGTACTACCTGCAGATGCCGCCTCAGAAGGAGGAGTATATGCTGGATCTGTTCAAGAACCGGCCCGAGACCGGGGTGCGCTGAGTATGGCGCAGGAAGTGTTCTGGCGCCGCAAGGGCCTGAAGGAGATGACCCCTCAAGAGTGGGAGTCCCTTTGTGATGGGTGTGCGTTGTGCTGTCTGCATAAGGTGGAGGATGAGGATACTCGGGAGGTCTTTTACACCACCGTCGTATGTCATCTGTTGGATCTGAACGACTGCCATTGCACAGAGTATGAAAAGCGCTGTCAGTTAGTGCCCAGCTGCATCAAGCTCAAGCCCGAGGATGTGGAGAGTTTTGACTGGCTGCCACCCAGTTGCAGTTATCGGCTGATTCATGAAGGCCAGGAGTTGCCGGACTGGCACCCGTTGCTGACGGGTGAGCGCAAGTCAGTGATTCATGCCAACTCATCGGTATTGAGCGTGTATGAAGTGCGTGATAACGAGATCAGTGATGATCAGCTGATCGACTTTGTACTGGATGAGGATTACTGAGCCGCGGGGCTTGTGGCTCAGGGCAGTGACCCGAGCTGTTTGATCTGAAAGGTACAGACAAAAAAAGGGGCGCCATGGGCGCCCCTTAGTGTTGCAACTGAAGAGGAAAATCAGTTGTTCTGGTTGGCCATCTGCTGCTTGATCAGATCACCGATAGTGGTCGGCCCCGGAACTTCAACTTCCTGGTTGCGAACTGCACTGATGGCTGCTTTCTCTTCAGCCTGATCTTTGGCGCGGATCGACAGGTTGATGACGCGGTTGCGACGGTCAACAGCTGTGATCTTGGCTTCAACAGTTTCGCCTACCTTGAGTGCCGTAGTGGCATCGTCGATGCGCTCAGCAGCGATCTCGGATACTTTCAGAGTGCCTTCGATGCCTTCAGCCAGCTCGATAACAGCAGCTTTCGGCTCAACGCTCTTCACGGTACCGGTTACGATGGTTCCCTTGTCGTTAGCGGCCAGGTATTCAGCGAACGGATCGCTTTCCAGCTGCTTGATGCCCAGAGAGATGCGCTCTTTCTCGGCGTCGATAGACAGGATGACGGCTTCAACTTCGTCACCTTTCTTGAACTGACGCAGTGCAGTTTCAGGATCGGCTTCCCAAGAGATGTCGGACATGTGAACCAGACCGTCAAGATCGTTATCCAGACCTACGAAGATACCGAAGTCAGTGATGGTCTTGATGGTGCCGCTGACCTTGTCGCCGGCAGCGTGCTGCTCGGAGAAGGAGATCCACGGGTTGATGGTGCACTGCTTGATACCCAGGGAGATACGACGACGCTCTTCGTCAACGTCCAGGATCATCACTTCCACTTCGTCGCCGATGTTAACGATCTTGGACGGGTGGATGTTTTTGTTGGTCCAGGACATTTCAGATACGTGTACCAGGCCTTCAACACCATCTTCGATGGAGGCGAAGCAGCCGTAGTCGGTCAGGTTGGTGACGCGTGCAGCAACCTTGGTACCGGCCGGGTAACGATCCTTGATGTCATCCCACGGATCTTCGCTCAGCTGTTTCAGGCCGAGGGAGATACGGTTGGTTTCCTTGTCGAACTTGATGATCTTGACAGAGATCTCATCGCCCGGGTTCAGCATTTCGCTCGGGTGAGAGATGCGCTTCCACGCCATGTCAGTGATGTGCAGCAGGCCGTCAACACCACCCAGATCGATGAACGCACCGTAGTTGGTGAGGTTCTTGACGTAACCCTTGGCGATCTGACCCTCTTCCAGGGTGGCCAGAAGCTCTTCGCGCTGAGCGCTGTTGGCTTCCTGCAGAACGGCACGACGAGAAACAACGATGTTGTTGCGCTTCGGATCCAGCTTGATCAGTTTGAAGTCAAGCTCTTTGCCTTCCAGGTGGTCAACATCACGCACCGGACGAACATCAACCAGGGAGCCCGGCAGGAAGCCCTGAATGTTGTTGATGCTGACAGTGAAGCCGCCCTTGACCTTGCCGGAGATGTAGCCTTTAACAGTCTCTTCTGCGTCGAATTTCTTCTGCAGAACTTCCCAGGCTTCAGCGCGCTTGGCTTTTTCACGGGACAGGCGGGTTTCACCGAAGCCGTCTTCAACCGCTTCCAGTGCAACCTTGACGGAATCACCAACCTGAATTTCCAGCTCGTTGTTGTCGTTCAGGAACTGTGAACGGGGGATAACGGCTTCGGATTTCAGACCAGCGTTGACTGTAACCCAGTCGCTGTCGATGTCGACAACTTCACCCATAACGAGGGTGCCGGGGGTCATGGCAATGTCTTGCAGGGATTCTTCAAACAGATCAGCAAAGCTTTCGCTCATGAAAGTATCCTATATTGTCGCTGCCGGTTAGGTGTGTGGCAGCTTTCCAGCCTGTATGCCAGCTATACAGGGTCGGTTAGCGATAACCATCTCGGCGGACACTGGGCTGGCGATGTGTCCGCGAAATGGGAAAATATAAAGTTGCAAAATTATACAGAGGGTGGCTGGCTTTTGCCAGTGGCTGCCCAGTATTTATCCGGCAATGATCTCGGGAAGTGAAGCTTCAAGCTGTTCGCGCAGAGGCTTTTGGCAGGTGGGAAGCAGTTTGGCCAGGTCTTCGTCCAGGGCTGTTGGCAGTGTGGTGTCGTCGGGTTGGTTGAACCAGTCGATCAGCAGGCGTTCTTCAGCGCGGCTGTTCGCGGCAAGTTCTGTGGCGCTTCCAACGCAGAAGGCAAAAGCGGGCAGGTGCTCGCTGACAATTTTGCCGCGCTGAGGCTGCTCCAGCATCAGGCGGTTGGTGCTGACAAAACGCCGGTACTCCTGCATGCCGGCGGCGGCCATGATCTCAAGACGAACATTGCTGAACTGATCGGCTTCGGGCATCCGCGCCAGAATGGCCTTGAGCTGAGTCTTGGTTCGGGCCAGTTCATCTTCGAAGGTTTCGGGAGCAAAGTGCTGGTTCAGGCGTTTGTATTCCTGCAACTCAGTGATCTGCTGTTTCAGCGCATCAATTTCGCTTTTGAGAGTATCCTGCTCGGCCAGCAGGTTCTCCTTATCCTGCATAAGGCCGCGGATCACGCGCTCTGTGGGGGTGAGTTTTTTCTCGGTAAAGGTGGCCGGAAGCTGCTGGGCGCCCAGAGCGCCTGTGCTTTCAGTGTACGTGTTGCTGGGGACCATTTCGTAGCCAAACTTTTCCAGGTCCGCCAAATTCACTTCATGCTGGGACTGCATTTTCTGGTAGGCAAAGTAGCTTGCGACCGCGGCGATTGCCAGCAACATTGGCACCAGTACCAACAGCAGAATACTCACCTTGCCCAGCTTCATGCGTTTACTCCATCGCCTTTCGGTTCGATATGTGGTCCGGCAGGGCGGCTGTGTGGCTTAGAGTCAGGTCAATCAAGTCGAGCAGAACTTCACCGCTCTCGGCCAGAATCGCTTCTGACTCGGGATTGATTGGGCGTCCCTGCTCATCTTTGGGCAGCGTATCATCAACTTCGGCCAGGGTCTTCACAGGCGGCAGCCCAAGGCCGGCGCGACGTTCGTTCTCAACGCTCAGCAGCCAGTTCTCGTTGGTCTCTCGCTCCTGTTGCAGCGTGTCTTGGTTGAGTGTGATATGGGTGATTTTCTTCTGTTTTTCCAGGTGCTCTACCTGTTTGCGCATGAAGATAAAATCCGGATCGGCTTCGGTACGGGCCTGATGTCTTTCCAACAGTTGCTGCATAAAGGGTGACAGGCTGGGGAAGCGACCATGTCGAACCGGGCGTACCTGGTCCCAGGGCAGCGCCTTGTCCAGTGCGCTTTCTCCAATGTCTTCAACCGTGTACAGAGAAGGGAGGTGAATATCAGGCTCTACTCCGCGGTGCTGGGTACTGTCGCCGGAGATGCGGTAAAACTTGGCGTGGGTCAGTTTTACCTGGCCGTGTTCGATCGGCTGCAGGGTCTGGACGGTACCCTTGCCAAAGGTGCGGTTGCCAATGAGAATGCCTCGGTTGTAATCCTGTATGGCGCCGGCGAAAATTTCGGAGGCAGAAGCACTCAGGCGGTTGACGATAACGGCCATGGGACCATCCCAGGCTACCTTCGGATCGAAGTCACCCAAAATGTCAACGCGACCGGAGGCATCGCGAATCTGAACGGTGGGGCCGCGCTGGATGAAAAGACCTACCAGCTCGTTGGCTTCACGCAGCGAGCCGCCGCCGTTGTTGCGAAGATCGACTATCAGGCCGTCAATCTTTTCTTCACGCAGCTCATGGATAAGCTTTTCCACGTCACGTGTGGTGCTTTTGTAGTCGGGATCACCCTTCTGCAGGGCTTCAAAGTCGATGTAAAATGTCGGTATTTCGATGACGCCGAGCTTGAACTCCTTGCCGTCACGGTTAAGCTCCAGTACTCGCTTGCGGGCAGCCTGCTCTTCGAGTTTTACCTTGTTGCGTTCGATCCTTATGACTTTGCGGGCTTGACGATCGACTGCATCGGCGGGGATCACCTCCAGGCGCACCAATGTGCCCTTGGGACCGCGAATCTTGCTGACAACATCATCCAGGCGCATACCCACCACATCTTCAATGGCACCGTCTTCACCCTGTCCGACACCCACGATGATGTCAGCGGGCTTCAGCTGGCCGGTTTTGTCAGCGGGACCGGCCGGTACCAGTCGTACGACCTTGGTCTGGTCGTTTTCCGACTGCAATACAGCACCGATACCTTCCAGAGAAAGACTCATGTTGATCTGGAAGTTCTCGGACCCTTGCGGGGAAAAGTACTGGGTGTGGGGGTCAAATTCATGCGTCAGGGCATTGACGAAACTTTCAAATACATCGTCACTTTTGGCCTGGTCGGTGCGCTGTTTCTGGTTCTGGTAGCGTCGCAGCAGAACTTCCTGTGCTTCTTCGGTGGTTTTATCGGCCAGCTTCAGGCTCAGCAATGAGCTTTTCAACTGCTTGCGCCAGAGCTGCTGCAGTTCTGCATCGGTTTTGATCCACTCTGCCTCTGAGCGATCACCTTCCAGCACGTCGTCACGGTTGAAATCCCAGGTGTTGCTTTCGTCTTCCAGGGTGCTGATCATGTAATTCAACCGCTGCAAACGTCGCTCTTGATAACGGTTGAAAATCTCGAATGCAGCTTCAGTCTCGCCCTGCAGAATTTGATCATCGAGCAGGTGGCGCCACTGCTCAAACTGTTGAATGTCACTGGCCAGGAAGTGACTGCGTTCAGGGTCAAGAGTCGCCAAATACTGATCCAGTACGGCTTCAGACAGCTGGTCGTCAATATCGATCCGGTTGTAGTGCCCCTGCTGCAGCGATGTCACGACATCCAGCATCGTTTGAGTATGGATGGGCTCGGGGGCAAGATTGGCTTGTGCAGGGGCGATGCCCAGCGTGAGTGTCAGTGCCGTGACGAGTGTCAGAAAATGAGGCTTGAGCATGAGAGGCGGATCTCCGGATCATGTGGCTGGAGCTGAGCTCCACCGCTGAAAAACACCTGAATCAGGCGGTGGCTCCTTCTGTGACAGGCACTCTGGGCTCCGAGTTCCGTCAGCTACAGCTTTGTGAGTGTAGTCATGGAGCTGGGTAATGTAAAATCATTGCTTTACACCTGTATGTACGGAGAGTGTGAGGATGCAGATCTGGAAATCTCTGGTCGTGACGTTGGCGTTTGCCGGCCTGCTGGCCGGGTGCGGTGAAGACCCGGAAAAAGAACGCTTTCGTCAGGAGCTGATCGACAAGGCGCTGAACGATGAAACCCGCAAGGCCGGTAATGAATTTCTGGCCAGCAATCGCGAGCGCGAAACGGTCAGCGTCACCGATTCTGGGCTGCAGATCGAACATCTGCGCAAGGGTAACGGGGCCAGCCCTACCGCACGTGATACGGTGGTGGTTCACTATGAGGGTACGCGAGTGGACGGGGGGGTATTCGACAGCTCCTACGCGCGGGAAAAACCGGCTACCTTCCCACTGAATCAGGTGATCCGAGGCTGGCGTGAAGGACTTATGCTGATGCAGGAAGGCGGTGAAGCGATGATCTATCTGCCCCCCGAGCTGGCATACGGTGCTACCAGCCCATCCCCGGATATTCCGGCCAACTCTACGCTGATTTTTCGGGTGGAACTGATAGAGGTGATCAAGGCTGAGGGCGCGCAATGAAACAGCAAACTGAATTCAATCAGGACCTGATCCGCTTTCTGGATCAGGCAACCACACCCTTTCATGCTGTGGAACAGATGGTGCAGCGCCTGCTCAAGGCCGGTTTTCGTGAAATGAGCGAAGCTGAGCGCTGGCGTCCGGAGTCGGGAGAGGGTTACTTTATCCGTCGCAATGGATCTTCAATCATCGCCTGGCGTCATCCTGAGCAGGAGGCCGCCGTTAATCAGGGGTGGCGTCTTGTTGGGGCGCATACCGACTCCCCCTGTTTGAAGGTCAAGCCGAATCCGGAGCTGCACCGCAAGGGCTACTTCCAGCTTGGCGTTGAAGTCTATGGCGGGGTTTTGCTCAACCCCTGGTTTGACCGCGATCTGTCACTGGCGGGGCGTGTGACCTATCGCAGTGAAGATGGTGATGTCTGCAGCACGCTTCTGGATCTGCGCCGCCCGATCGCGGTGGTGCCGAGCCTTGCCATTCATCTTGATCGAGAAGCCAATTCCAGCCGCACCATCAATGCGCAGACCTTCCTGCCGGTGCTGATGGGGCAAACAGATGAGAAGCCGGATTTTCGTCAGCTGCTGGCTGATTGGTTGATGCGCGAAGGTACGGGGAATCTGGCTCAGGTGCTGGACTATGAGTTGTGCCTCTATGATACCCAGGGCGCTGCGCTGATTGGGCTTGAGCAGGAATTTCTGACCTCTGCGCGACTGGATAATCTGCTCAGTTGTTACATTGGTCTGCAGGCCCTGCTGGATACCCCGGCTGCAGGTGCGGGGCAGGTGTTGGTCTGCAATGATCATGAAGAGGTTGGCAGTCTTAGTGCATGTGGTGCGCAGGGGCCGATGCTGGCGCAGTGGTTGGAGCGCCTTATGCCGGATGTGGACAACCGCAATCGCGCACTGGCCCGGTCCATGTTGATATCAGCCGATAATGCTCATGGTGTGCATCCCAACTTTGCCGATCGGCACGATGATAACCACGGCCCGCTGCTCAATCGTGGGCCGGTTATCAAGATCAATGCCAACCAGCGCTACGCGACCAACAGCGAAACCAGTTCAATCTTCCGGCACCTGGCGGCTCAGGCAGGGGTGCCGGTGCAGAGTTTTGTGGTGCGCTCCGATATGGCTTGCGGCAGTACCATCGGGCCAATCACGGCCGGAGAGCTGGGCGTGCGCACGCTGGATGTCGGCGTGCCTCAGTTTGCCATGCACTCGATCCGTGAACTGGCGGGAAGTGCGGATGCACACGGGCTATACCGTGTGCTGCAGCGTTTCATGTCGGAACCGCGGTTATAATCAGAGCAGAGTGTTGGCTTCACTGAAGCTGTTCAGCTGCTCCAGCAGGTCTGGGAGCTGTTTCATGACGTCCGTCATGGCTTTGCTGGCGCCTGGCTTGTTCTCGCTGCGGCAGGCAGTTTCGATCTGCTGCAGCTGCGCGGCCAGGAGATTACAGCCGATGGTGCGAGCACTACCCTTAATTCGGTGTGAGGCTGAGCGTGCCGCTTCCAGGTCGTCCGCATCCAGCGCCTGCTGCAGAATCTGCAGCTCGGCACGCAACGTGTTGGCAAACTCACGTACCAGTAAGGCGGCTGACTCTGCATCACCAACCTGCTCAACCAGGTTGTCACTGTCGAACGTCTCAGGCTCCTCCGGTTCTGGTCTATTGGCTGTTGCGGTGTCTGTATGGGTCGCCATAGTGCGTGCGATCACCTGTTGCAAGTCTGCAAGGCGAACCGGCTTGGCCAGATAGTCATTCATGCCGGCCGCCAGGCATTTCTCTCGATCACCAGCCAGTGCATCGGCGGTGACCGCAATAATCGGAATGTTCCGTTCCGGGCCGGGCAGGTCTCGGATGCTGCGAGTGGCTTCATAACCATCCATGTTAGGCATGTGCAAATCCATCAGAATCAGGTCGAAATGGGCATCTGACTGCATTGCCTGAATCACCTCAAGCCCATCACTGCACAGCTGCCAGGTCGCACCGGCACGCTGCATCAGAATCTCCATCATTTTCTGGTTGATCGGGTGGTCTTCCGCGATCAGGATCGACAGCCCGTCTGTTATTGGCTCTGCAGTGTGCTCCGGTTCCTCGAAGGCGGTATCGCTTGTGGCTGTTGCTGTTTCCGGCTGAACAATTCGACTCAGAGTATCCACCAGTTGCAGCGGTGACAGCGGTGGTTGCAACTGGGCTGTGACGGGGATAAAGGCCTGGGCCAGGTCGCGTTGTGACAGGCCGATCAATTCACCGTTGCCGCCTCGCTGCTG
The DNA here is from genome assembly GCF_017310015.1 of Marinobacterium iners. Classification (NCBI taxonomy): domain Bacteria; kingdom Pseudomonadati; phylum Pseudomonadota; class Gammaproteobacteria; order Oceanospirillales; family Oceanospirillaceae; genus Marinobacterium; species Marinobacterium iners. The sequence continues at coordinate 2,772,245 of NZ_CP022297.1, read as the reverse complement.
AATCCACCCACGCAAGCTCTCGGGAGCCAGTTTGAAGCGGCGGTCATCCACCAGCAACATGGAGTACTGGCCTGCCTGGGGCTCCTCTTCAAGAGGGCGAAAATGGCAGTCGAACTGCTCGAAGTGTGGGCTCAGCAGGCTGTACAGGTATTCAAACAGCTGATGAGAGTTGGTAACACACAGCAGCTGTTGCTGAGACAATGGATTGAGTTCTGCCAGCCGCGTGTGCAATGTGGCAGTGTTGGCTGGCTGCAGCGGCAGCTCCACAATGAAGCGTGAGCCTGTGCCCGGCGAGCTTTTTACATCGATACGTCCCTGCATCGCATTGACGAGATTGCGGGTGATCGCAAGTCCCAGCCCGGTGCCTTGATAATGGCGGGTAATGGAGTGGTCAATCTGACGGAAGGCTTCAAAGATGATTGTCAGGTCGCGGTTGTCGATACCGATGCCGGTATCCTCAATACTGATTAACAGGTGTACTTCGCCGGTTGCTTCGACAGTACGTTGACTGACGGTGAGTATGACATGGCCCGCCTCGGTAAATTTGACTGCGTTGCTGACCAGATTGTTGAGAATCTGGCGCATACGTATTGGATCACCGATGATGCTCAAGGGAACGTCGGGTGCATAGTTCAGGTATAGATCAAGACCTTTTGCCGCAGCGTTGACGGATGTGGCGGTCAACACTGAGTGAATCGATTCGCACAGGTTGAATGGCTCCTGCACCAGGGTAAGCATGCCTGCCTCGATTTTGGAAAAGTCGAGTACATCATTGATCAGTCGCAGCAAGGTGTCGGCGGCAATGGATGCTGATTGCACATAGCCGGTTTGGCGGTCATCCAGCTCGGTTGCTTCCAGCGAGTCCAGCATGCCGACGACAGCATTGAGCGGAGTGCGAATTTCATGGCTCATGGTAGCGAGAAAATCGCTTTTGAGACGGTTGGCATGCTCCGCTTCATCACGGGCCTGCAGCATGCGTCGCTCCGATTCTCGCTGGGCGCGTTCAATGCGGAAGGCGTACATGATGCCGGTAATGGCATCTGTCAGAGGGCGGAGCCATTCCACCAGCTCCTGATCGTAGGCGTCTGCCCGGTTTGCCAGGCCATACATGCCCAGCACTTCACCGCGAAACTTGAGCGGAATGCCCACAAAAGAGTCCAGGTCCGGGTGTCCGGCCGGGCAGGAGCCTGCGCGATGGACCGGATCGTGGTGGTTGGAAATGACCACTTCGCCGGTTAACAAGGTACGCCCGAACAGGTTGTCGAGGTTGTGAAAATCGATGCCCTTCTCGATATTATCTACATACAGGTTATGGGAGGACTGGTCCCAGGCCAGGTTGGTGATGGCGTAACAGCGCATGAATGGCTTTCCATCCTGCTCCATACGCTCGCTGATAAAGCCCATGGGGGAGCCGGTCAGCTCCTTGAGTGTTTCCAGTAGCTCGCCAAAGCGTCGTTTGGGGTCTTTGTACAGCAGGAAATTGTTGTTAACCCGCGAGACTGCTGCCAGAACCAGGTGGTTGCGTGCTTCCTGTGCCTGTTGTTGCAAACGGTCGGATACGTCACGAAAAATGAGTACCCCTGTCGGCGAGTGTTGCTTGTGGCGGCGCTCGGTTCGAATGGGTGACAGGGTGCCTTCAAGCAAAATCAGGCGACCGTTACCGTGGCGGCATTTGAGTTCGTTGAATTGATGGTTCTGATGGCCTTGCAGTGCCTCAATGGAGACCGAATCAGCTGCCTCAAGCAACTCGGTCAGGGATTTGCCGGCCAATGTCTCGCTGTCTTGGCCCAGCAGTGTTGCTCCGCTTTGATTGATGCACAGTATTTGGCCATGACGCAGGAGAACAATGCCCTCTGCAGTATTATCAAAAACCAGCCCCATGTGTTCGCTGTGGATGTCACGCTCGCGCCGCAATACATGATAAAGCCGAAACAGCAGCGCCGAGGACAGCATGAACATCAGTGCTGCCAGGCTGGCGATCAGCAACATCAGTTGCCCGTCTTGCCCGTGGTCTGTCATCCGTGTGTTCCTTGTGTTGTCAGATAGCGAGCATACTGCTGGTCCTTGCCAGCAATGTGGCGGTACCAGGCTTGCAGCAATTGCTGGTGCGCCAACAGGGCCTTGGGTTTCTTGTTCTGGCGAATCTTGTTGGCCAGCATCTGCGTGCGCTGCAGGATCATGCCATGTTCGGCCTGGTGTGCTGAGAGATGGCTGAAGTGATGCTCGCGCTGATGTTGATACTCTTGTCCGAACATCTCAGCACTGATCTGTTCCAGGCTATTGGTAATCTGTGCCGCTGTATCGTCGCTGCCGAAACTGATTTCGCGGCGTATGGCATCCAACTGGTGCAGGATGTCAGTCAACTGCTGCTGTTTCTGTTGCAGAAAGGGGTCTTTGCTGTTGCTCGGTACCAGTTCCGTGAGGGCCTGTCTGAACCTGTCGGCATCATTTTCTTCTGGTGGCGTCTGTGTCTGTGAAGGGCCTGGGTTTGGAGTGGTCGATACTGTTGGTTCGGGTGTAGAAGGTTCGTGTGCAGGCGTATGAGTGGAGTCGGCGGATTGCCGTGGATACAGACTACCATCGGCAGGCTTGTTGACGCCGACTGCCGTATTCACGCCTGTCGGGATTGAGCGGTATACGGCGGTATCAGCAAGGGTGATTTTCCGGCGTCGGGCGGCATCAATCTTGTCACTGAGCAGCGCTACGCTGAGTGGTTTGCTGACGAAGCCGTTACAGTCCAGCCCTACCGCGTTCATCACGTTGTTGCGATAGTTGTAATCGGTAAACATCAAAACGCAGAGGTCGCGCGGTACCTTGGGAATATCACCGCAACGAATTGTCTGCAAAAGCTCAAGGCCATTCCCGGGTTGCATGTCGATATCCGTGAGAACCATATCGATGCAGGGCTCACGGGTCAGAATCTCGATCGCTTCGCGACCGCTCAGGGCTGAGTAAACCTGCTCACAACCCAAGTGCTCAAGCACCTTACGGCAGAATTCGTCGATGATGGGCTGGTCGTCAACGACCAGCACCTTGAGCGAAGAGAGAGCCTTCATGTCTGTCTCTTGAGCAGATTATCTTCATGTTCAGAGCATTACACAGATCTTTCGGGTTGTATATCACAGCAGTGCCAGGCTCATCTGGTGGTATAGCGGGATACCGATAATCACGTTGAAGGGGAAGGTGAAGCCCAGTGATGCCAGCATGGCCAGGCCAATATTGGCTTCCGGGATAGCGGCTCGGATAGCAGCCGGCGCCGCGATGTAGGAGGCGCTTGCCGTCAAGCTGGCCAGAATCAGGGCGCTGCCGCTCGGCAGCTCAAGCGCCATGGCTGCGCCCAGACCAAACAGTGACAGCAGTAAAGGTGCACAGCAGGCAAAGGCCAGCAGGCGCCAGTGCTTAAGCGGGATTGGGCGCAGGGTTTCGGCTGCCGTAAGACCCATTTCCAGCAGGAACAGCGCCAGCACTGCCTTGAAGGCATTGGTGAACAGGTCCGTCACCGAGGCACCTTCCATCGGGCCATAGAGGTAACCGATGATCACGCCACCGGCCAGCAGGATGACACCTCGGTTGGTCAGAGTCTCATGCAGCAGGCTGATGCGTGAGCCGGTGTTGCTGTCGGCGGCAAATTTGCGATATAGCGCCAAGCCCACCATGATCGCGGGCAGCTCCAGCAGTACCAGGTAGAGTGTAACCTCCGGGCCGATCAGGAGCTGATGGGTTTCGGCAAAGGCCAGCGCGACGGCAAAGGTACCGGCACTTACCGAGCCGTAATGTGCGCTGATGCTGGCACTGTCGGCCAGCGACAGACCGATCAGCCTGCGCAGCAAGGGAAACAGCAACAGCGGGATCAGTGCGCCGATCACCATTACCAGCATCATCTCAGGCACCAGTTGCCAGCTGAGGTTGCCGTGCAGTCCCATGCCACCCTTGAGGCCGATGGTCAGCATCAGCAGCAGGCTGAGGGTGTCGTAGGCGGCTTTGGGAATGGTCAGGTCGGATTTGACCAGCCCGGCAACAACGCCGAGCAGAAAAAACATCACAACAATATCAGGCATGATTGGCTCCGTCTCTGAATCTGGCGCGAATTGTGCCGTTGAAAGGGTATTGAATCTAATTAATTCTTGGTGAACTATGTATAGATAATTATCTATATACAGGTGTATTTGTGCGGCTCAGGCATTTGACGTTTCGACTGCTGGAAGTATACGTGGCCGTTGTGCGCACCGGCTCGGTGACGGCGGCGGCTCAGCAGCTTCACCTTAGTCAGCCGACGGTGTCCCAGCAACTTAAAAGGCTGACCGAAACGGTGGGTGAGCCCTTGTTGAGGGCGGGTAACAAGGGGCTGGAGCTGACCGATGTGGGGCGTGAATTATACCGATCAGCTCAGGATGTCACCGGTCGATTTGAGGATTTTGCCGATTACCTGGCAGAACTTCGAGGTGGTCATCGCGGGCGTTTCAGTATTGCACTGGTGAACACGGCACAGTATGTGCTGCCGCGTTTGCTTGGTCCTTACAGTCAGGCGTTTCCAGAGGTTGAATTGACACTTGAGATTGGTAACCGTCAGCAATTGCTGCAGCGTTTTGAGCAACAGTTGGATGATGTCTATGTGTTCAGTCATCCGCCAGCACTGGAGCAGGCTGTTGCAGCACGGTTTTTGCGCAATCCACTGGTCATGATTGCCCCGCAACAGCATCCGCTGGCGCAAAAGGAACGGTTGTCCATTCATGATCTCAAGCATGAGCGGTTCCTGTTGCGTGAACCCGGCTCGGCCACTCGTATGCTGTTCGAGAGCTGGCTGCATGCGCAGGGCGTGCAGTTATCCGATACGCTGCAGATGGCCAGTAATGAAGCGATTCGCGTGGGTGTCGCCTCAGGCATGGGGCTGGCAGTGGTGTCGCGTCATGTGCTGCCGCTCCAGCACCTGGGCATTGAAGTGTTGCCGTTGCAACAGTTTCCGCTCGACAGTCACTGGCATTTCATTATTCGACGTGACCGGCGTCTGCCACATGCTGCGAGGGGGTTTCTCGATTATGCTGCCGGCTCACTGGAGCAGTGGTTGCCGGCAGAGTACGTCTGTAACGAGATCGAGCGGCTGTTCAGTCAAACTCGGGAAGAGTGGGCGTAACAACGGGTTTGTCAGCGGCCTGCCAAGCCTCAATACCACCGGTGATGGAGGTAACGTGCAGGTATCCCATCTCAGCCAGACTTTTGGCGCTGAGGGCTGCGCGACCGCTGTTCTTGCAATAGATGACGATATTGAGATCGCGAGCGTTGAGCGACTCGTCGTTGCTGAACTTGAATTCCAGCAGGCCGCGTGGAATGTTGATGGCACCTGAAAGATGGCCGCTCTGGTATTCATCCGGCTCGCGCACATCAACCAGAAGATCGGCGGCTCTAATGGCTTCGTCAGCATGTTCGACGCTGACTTCGGTGATATTTTCCTTGGCGGCCATTACCAAATCATGGGCTGTTTTCATTTGAAGCTCCTGCAAGGTTATGCATCAGTTTTGCATGTATATTAGATTTTATTAATACATAATGCCATCAACAATGCCAGAGCCGGTACCAGCCATTTTGTTCGCTGATCTCCAACGGTGTTTGGTACAGCGCTGAAAGATTGGCGCCAGTCAGTACTTCTTCTTTCGGGCCGTCCGCAACCACTGTACCTTGTGACAGCAATACCACGCGCTCAATTTCAGGAATAATCTCGTCCACATGGTGGGTTGCGATCAGCATGGAGCCATTCTGCTGACAAAATTGTCGCATCTGTCTTAGCATAAGTGCTGCGGCGCCCATATCGAGGCCGTTTGCTGGCTCGTCCAGAATCAGAGCTTCGGGTTGATGAATCAGTGCTCTGGCCAGCAGCAACCGACGTTTCTGGCCAGTGGAGAGGCGTTGAAACATCTGCTGCTCCTGGTCAATCAGTCCGATCTGCTGTAACAGGCCGATGGCTCTTTGACGCTGCTCATCAGAGGCCTGCAGGTGATCGTGCTGCCCGATCGCGCCGAACAACCCGGACAGGATGACATCCAGAGAGCGGGTATAGGGTGTGTAATCCTCTTGCAATTCATGCGAGACGAAACCAATACGGCTGCGCAACTCCCACAGGTTGACGCTTTCGCTGCCGTAGAGCCGCACATGGCTGCCGTCGCGCACCACGGGGTATAGTTCGCGGCTGATCAGTTTGAGCAATGTGCTCTTGCCGGCTCCGTTCGGGCCGAGAATGGCGACGCGCTCACCGCGCTCCACCCGTAGGGAGAAGTGCTGTAATACCGGTGTCTGTTGCTGGTAAACGGTTACATCCTGGATATCAATCATGTGGGCTCACTTGCGCTGTTTGGCTTCGATCCACTGTGCCATATATTGAGTGCTTTTCAGAGTATGGTGACGCAGCATGGCACCGGTAAAATTGTCCAGTCGGTGCTGTTCAAGGTCGGCTCTGAGTAGGTTGAGGCGTGATATCAGCGCATCGGCATGGCGCTGGAACTGAAAGTGGCGGTCGTGTAGCTCAAAGCCTTGCTGCTGGCATGCTCTCCATTGTGGCGCATCCCGGTATAATGCAACGGCGGTAGTCGAAAACGCTTCGGCATCATCTGCTACAGGTGCCGGCCAGGTATCAGTATCAGCCATTCCTTCGGCACCTACAGATGTAGTCACAGAGGGTGTGCCACAGGCCAGAGCGTCTACCAGTTTGCCTTTCAGGCCTGCGCCAAAGCGCAGTGGCGCCAGGTTAATCCGCGCCTTGCGCATCACTTCATGGGCGTCTTCTGCCCAGCCCTTTACCAGAAAGCCCTGTTTCGGATTGTGCAGTGCCGTTGCCTTTGGGGGAGGGTAGGCGCCATATATATGCAGCTCGGCCTGCGGCAACTGTTGACGAACAAGTGGCCAGATGGATTGTTTGAGCCACAGGACGGCGTCCCAGTTAGGGGCGTGACGGAAGTTGCCGATGGCCAGAAAGTGTTCTCGCTGCTCGAAGGTTGGCAGCTGCTCCGTTTCTTTTCTGTTTAGAGGTGGCAGCATGAAAGGGCTGTAGTGAAGCAGGGCAGGGTCGACCTTGAATGTTGACGTCAGCAGCTCGATTTCGGCCCGGGAAATCATAAGCGTCAGATCACTGCGCAAAATGGCGGCAACCTCGCGTTTGGCATGATCCGAGAACAGCAGGTCAGGGCCGACCGTCAGGCTGACTTCACCGCTGTGTTTACAGGCCTGGTGACGTGCATGGCGCAGGCAGGAAAGGTCTTCGGTATCCAGCAGACGAATGGCCTCGGGGCAGTGTTTTTCCACCCGCCAGCCGAATTGCTCCTCCATCATGAAACGATCAAACATCACCAGGTCGGGCTGCAGGACACGGATGAAATCATCAAAGCTGGAGCAGTTCAGTGCGATGTTGACTTCGTTGATACCGCGAGCGGGCAGGTTGGCGCGGTGGATGCTTTTTTCAGCAGGACTGGCAAAAGTCACTGTCCAGCCTTGATCCCGGAAGGCATCGAGCAGGGCCAGCATGCGGTAGCCTGCGGCACTGGAAGCAGGCTCGGGCCAAACATAACCAACAACAAGAACATTCATGAACAATAAAAACCTGTGCAGCAATCGGGCTGGATGTGAGTGTTCATATTACCACTGCATAAAACCATTACCCCATCAACGCCAGAATGAGGGTCAGGGTAATAAAGGAAAGTGCGGTGGTGACCAGCAACATACCTGCGCACTGACGACCATACCCGTAGTTGCCGCCTATGATCGGGAATACGCTCAGCATCGGCATCGCTGCGGCGAGTATGACAGCCTTTTCAAGCTGCGGATCAAAGTCGCGCCAGAGCATAACCAGCAACAGCATCAGCAATGGGTGTAGCAGAAGCTTGCCTGCAGCGACCAGGCTGATACTGCCAAGGCTGTCATTGACGCGCGTGCCGACCAGAGAGCCGCCGATTACAAACAGCGCTGTGCCCACTGAAGCCATGGCCAGCATCTCCAGGCTGCGGTCCAGCGCGGACGGTATCGACAGCTGCAGGCTGGCACAGATCAGGCCGGCCAGAATGGCAATGATCAAGGGGCTGCGCAAAATGCGCATGAAAATGCGGCGCCAAACCTGTAACAAAGGCTCGCCAGTACCGGTATCGCGCTTGCCATACTCGATCAGAATAAGGGCCAGCGGCAAAATCAGGATGTTTTCCACCAGCAGTGCCATGGTGAAAGGCTGGGTGGGGGCTGAACCAAATACCTGCAGTAAAACGGGGTAGCCAATAAAGGCGCTGTTGGATGCTGACATTCCCATGCCGCGAACACTGGCCTCGGCCAGATCGGTATTGAAAATAAGCCGGTTAAGGGCTATACCGCCCAGCAGTGCGCCAAGGGAGCCAATGGCATAAATGGTCAGGAAGTCAAACTGGATAACTTCGCTTACCTGCATCTGCGACAGAGTGCCGAAAATCAGGGCGGGCAAAGTGAAATAGAGTACAAATCGCCCCAACAAGGGCATCGCTTCCCGTGGCATCAGGCCGGATTTGACCGCCAGATAACCAAAGCCAATGATGATGAAAATCGGTGCGGTAATGGATAAAACGTCCGTCATGGTATCGGCTCCTCCTTAAGAGGCGGCCAGTATACAGATTTATGACGAAGGTAATATGCGGGAAAACCGGGATAATATAAGGATGGTCGGAGTGGAGGGATTCGAACCCCCGACCCTCTGGTCCCAAACCAGATGCGCTACCAAACTGCGCTACACTCCGACTTCGGTGGCTCCTCGAGCTGGACTCGAACCAGCGACCAATAGATTAACAGTCTACTGCTCTACCAACTGAGCTATCGAGGAAAACCGATTTACAGATCAGATATTTGGCTCCTCGAGCTGGACTCGAACCAGCGACCAATAGATTAACAGTCTACTGCTCTACCAACTGAGCTATCGAGGAACACCTGAACTGTGGGGGCGTATATTAGTGATGAGACCCTGTACCGTCAAGCCCTTTGGCTAAATTATTATTCCTTTTTGTATCAAGGGGATAATTCATGGTGTTTGGCAGAAGACGTGTGTAAGTAGAGGGCGGGTTTTGTAGTACGGACAGAGCGCTGTAATTCCCCTTATCTCCCTGCCAGTTTTTCGCTAACATAGCCTGCTATCGGAATCGGCGTATAACTGGACGGATCAGTGCTTTTCAACAAGCTTCCTGAAGACATATTTCTCCCGCTCTCGGGGCAGAACCGGCAGGTGTATCAGTCGGTGCTGCTGGAGCTGGCAGATCTCTTTTTTGACGAGGATCTGATCGATCCCTTTATTCCGCGGGATCTGGTGCGTTCCAGCATCGAGAATGCCGTGGTGCGGCTGGGTGTGCGTCGCTGGGAGGCAGAGCCCGGCGAAGATGCAGGCGCTGAGCCGCCTCGTTCCAGTGCCGAGTACACCAACCGCATCTATCGGCGTTTGGTCCAGACCGGCTGGCTGGAAGAAGAACAGAAGGTTTACCGTACCTATGTACTGCTTTCACCTTCAGTCAGCTACCTGCTGCGCTCGCTGGTCAGCATCGCCCGGCTGGAAAAACGCAGCTACGGCGGTGCCGTACTGAACGTGCTCAGTTCGCTGGAGTCGGCCATCAGTGACCCTCTGGGGCGAGGTATCACGCTGTCTGAAGCGGCCCAGACGGCGGCGGATTTCAGTGCCCATTTGACTGACATGATGTTGGGCCTGCGTGAGCTGAAGATGAACCTGTCGGCCAGCAATAACCCGCAGGAGATCGTGCGCGGTTTCTTCGACCGTTTTGTTGAGCAGATACTGGTTTCCGACTACAAGACGCTGAAAACCCGTAACAACCCGTTCCGCTTTCGCCGTCAGATTCTCTCCATGCTGCGTGACCTGCAGTTCGATCCGCTCAAACTGCAGCAGCTTGCAGAGCATTATCAGATGCAGTTGGATATGTCATACGACGTTGCCGAAGCGCAGGTGCACCAGCATATCAACCGCATTATCCGGATCTTTGAGTCAGTGGATCAGCGCCTGGCCGCCATTGACGATTTCCGCTACCAGCTGGAGAAGCGGGTAGCGGATACCGTTCGCTACATGGACAAGACCACACCGGGCATGGCAGCACGCTTGTCGCGCCTGATTGCGGCGGTGGGCAACCTGCCGGAAAAGGTCATTCCGCCGCTCACTACACTGGATGAGGTGGGCTTTATTTCACCTGCCAGTGTGCGTGCACCGGTACGCCGCAGGGTAGAGGCTCAGCCGCGCATTATCACCCAGAAAGAGATCGACCCCTCCGTGCTGGAGTTGCGGCGTCTGTTCAAGGAGTGGAAAGAGCGGCGCGAAGTCAATGTGGATCGTATCGAAACCTACCTGGAGAGCCAGCTTGCCGGCCGCGACCAGCTGAGGGCCACCGATTTTCGGATCGGCACGGTGGAAGACTACATCTGCTTCAGTTACGTTCGCCACTTCAACTCGCTGGGCAAGAAGGCACAGCGGATGCGGCAGCGCTATCGAATTCAATTTGAAGACAACTACGTTAACGTCTCCGGAATGGTGGAGTGTCGTGGTTTTGTTATCCACAGGAACAGCTAATGCTTGGTGATCTGCAGAAAATCGTCTCCCGCAATGAACAGCATGGTGCCGATGACTTCATCCGTGCCGCCAACCTGCTGCTGAGCAATCAGTTTCTCTATGCGGACCGGCCGGTACACCGTGACAGCTATTTTCTCATTGCCGGCAATACGGAGTATTTTCGTAACCTGTTTGCGGCCATTGGCTGGAGTCTGGTGTATCAGCCAGATGAAGCCTATCTGGGTATTCTGCCGCAGGGTGAAGAGCGTGTGCTGCGTCTGAAGCTGGACGAGTCGCTGCTGATGCTCTGTCTGCGTCAGCAGTACGAGCAGAAACTGGAAAGCTTTGAGGTGGAAGGCGGCAAGGCCTACACCAGTACAGACGAGCTGCTGCGCCTGTTCAGCAACCTGACCGGCAAGGAGATTCCCAGCGAGACGCGTCTCAAGGAGATCATCTCCCTGTTTACCCGCCATGGCCTGATTGAGCGTGGCAAGCAGGATGAAACTGATCCGAAAAACATCCCACTGAAGATCAATCCGACCATCCGTCAGGTGGTGGTGGAAGACTATATTGGCCAGCTGGAAGCACTGTGCGACACCGACATTCGTGATCAGCAGGAGCCTGAAGATATCGAACCGGTCGACCTTCCTGACACGCTACCCCCCGAGACTGAGGAGAAGCCCGCATGAAGCAGCTAAACCGGATTGTACTGGTCAACTGGTATGTGCTGGGCGCAGTCGAGATTCCGATCAAGGGTAATGTGGCGATTGTCGGCCCCAACGGTTCGGGCAAGTCATCCCTGCTGGACGCAATCCAGACGATACTCATGGGCGGCCACAAGCGCCACCTGAGCTTCAACGCCTCGGCCGGTGAGAAGAGCGAGCGCTCTCTGCGTACCTACTGTCTGGGCTTCATGGATGATAACGGCAAGAAGGCCACCGCCCGCGAAGACTCGCTGACCTACATGGCGCTCAGCTTCTTCGATACCGAAACCGCGAAAGAAAGCTGCATTGGTATTGCTATCAGTGCATCGACCGCCAGTGCGGAAGAGGATGTACTGGGCCGGTTTATTCTGCCTGAGTTTTCCGTGTCGCTGGATGACTTCTCGGTCAAGGAAGGCAATGGCCGCATGCCGCGCCCTTGGAACGAAGTGCGTGACAGCCTGCTCAAGCAATGCCCGGAGATGGTTCTGGAAAAACGAGCCAATCGCTTTATCCGCGATATGGTGACGCACCTGAGCCATGACGCACAGATGCCGAATGATGACGACAAATTCGTCAAAAACTTCAAGAACGCGCTGAAGTTTGTGCCGATCGACAGCCCGACACGCTTTATTCGTGAATTCGTGCTGGACGAAAACATCGTACATGTCGGTGCCTTCCGCAAGTCGCTGGATGAATACCGGGCGATGGAACAGAAGACACTGGAGGTCTCCAACCGCATTGCCGAGCTGGAAAAGGCGCAGGAGCTGTGCAACGGCATCAGCCGCAACGTGAAAAATGCGGTTGAATATGAGTGGGTCGTTCACGAAGGCCGTTTTGAACAGGCGGATCTGCGCAAGGAAGATGCCGCCGAGCGGCTGGAAGCCTACAGTGAGCAGGAAGAAAAGCTGCAGCAGGAGCTGGAAGAAAACAGTGCGCGCCTGAATCAGGCGATGCAGGATCTGGCCGATGCGCGTGCCGAACTGAACAGCAGCGACTCGGCACACAAGATCAATGCCCTGGAATCCACCGTCAAGGCACGTCAGCACGAGCAGAACGTGGTCAAGGACAAGATCCAGCAGGCCTACAATCTGCTGCGTACCACCGTGAGTTTTGCCAACTACAACGATCTGCTGCCGGATGACTTCAAGCCGCTGGTGGAGCGTTCGGTTGAGCTTTGGCGCTCCGGTGAAAACATGCTGGCTGATGCCTGGCCGTCTGAGCCAGTCAGTGTGGATAAGGTGATCAGTGAGCTCAAGGGGCAGGTCGACAGCGTGCGCAAGGCGATCTCGCGCCGCTATGAAGAGTCGGTAATCCGTATTAACGACCTGCGCAGCCTGATCCAGAACCAGAAAAGTGCGGTGGAACAGCTGCAGCAGGGGCGTGCGCCCATCCGTCACAATACCCGTGAGCTAATGGAGCTGCTGAGTGAGTACGGCATTGACTCCACGCCGATCTGTGAGCTGGCCGACATCAACGATGACAAGTGGCGTATCGCCATTGAGTCCTTCCTAGGTGCACGCCGTGAAGCGCTTGTGGTGGCACCGGATCGGGTCAAGGAAGCGATCACCCTGTACCGCCGCAAGGGGCGTCATCTCAAGGGCTGCCGAATCATCAATACCACCAAGTCAGGTGACTGGCTGCACCGCAGCAAACCGGGGTCACTGGCACAGTTTATCGATACCGACAACGAACACGCCCAGGCCTACCTTAACCGTGCCCTGGGTGGCGTGATGGCGGTGGAGACCGAACAGGAACTGCTGCGTCAGGAGCGGGCTTTGACCTACGACTGCATGCTGCAGACCGAAGGTTCAACCACTTCCATCAACGAGCTGAGCCCGATTATGGGTATCCGTCGCCGTCAGGATCAGCTCGAAGTGCAAGGGCGTCAGGTGGATGAACTGATCGCGGAGTTCACCACCCTGGGCAAGCGTCACGAGTCTCTGGAAAAGCTGCGTGATGCCTTGATCAGCATGACGTCGGGCCTGACTCAGGTCACCGAAAGCGTGTTCGATCTGGTCAATCAGCGTGAGCAGCTCAGCAGCGAAATACAGGGCTACGAGCAGGCGGTTGTTGATCTGCGTAACCATGATGACAGCGGTATCCAGCAGCGCATTGCCGAGCTGGCCGACAGCCAGAAGCAGGTGGAAGCCCGTCAGAAAACCCTGATGGACAAGCTGCAGAAGGTACGTACCGGCATGATCAAGGACAATGCGGCCCTTGAAGTGCTGGAGCAGGAGCTGGTGGAACACGCTCAGGCACGTACGCTGTGCGAGGAAAAACCCCACTTTGATGCCCAGTCGGCGCAGGAAAAGCGCGACTATCTGGATGAAAGCTGTGGCGGGGAGCTGGAGCGCATCATTTTTGAGGCAGCCAAGAAAGCACAGTCAGAACTGCAGCTGCACGAGAAAAAGAAAAACGCCGTGCGTGATGCCGTGGCCCAGTACAAGGCGCGCTATCACGGCGGTGGCATGAGCCATCAGGAGTTGGATAATATCAGTGCCGACTCCACTCATGAAGATCTGGAGTTCTACGTCAACAAGACCGTACAGGCGCTGCGTGACTCCGAGCTGGCCGAGTATACCAAGAAGGCCGAACGTGCCCGTCTGGAGGCCGAGACCGCCTTCCGCTCAGACTTTGTGGCGCACCTGAATGACCAGATCAACAAGATCAAGGACCTGATCCGTGAGCTTAACAGTCACCTGAAGAACCGTCCGTTCCATCAAGAGATGTACAGCTTCGAGATGATGCCCAACCCGGAGCTGAAGGACATTCTGGAGCTGGTCGAAGCCTATACCCGTCTGGATCAGGCCAACGTGGGCACCCTGTTCGATATTCAGCATCAGGGTGATAACACCCACCGCGAGGCGTTGAACAAGATCCACGATGTGCTGCGCGATGAAGGCGAAAGCAGTCTGCTGCAGGACTACCGCAACTTCTACAACTTCGAGCTGGTGGTAAAAGACCTGCAAGGCAATCGCAAGACGACCCTGACGCAGCGTATCAAGACCGGCTCCGGTGGTGAGCATCAGGTACCGTTCTATGTGGCCATGGCGGCTGCATTGGGTGCAACTTACCGCCTCAAGGAAGGTGGTGATGGCCGTCCGGTGGGCGGCATGAGTCTGTCCGTCTTCGATGAGGCGTTCAACAAACTTGACTCCGAGAACACGGTGACGTCATTGGGCTTCATGTCGGATTTGGGCCTGCAGACTATCATCGCCGCGCCGGATGAGAAGTACTCGTTGTTGTCGTCCTGCATGGATACGATCATCAACGTTTGCCGCGATGGCCGTATTGTTGATCTGGATGTGGAGTTCCCGACAGAGCAGGGCAAGGAGCTGCTGGCGTCCGATCACCCCTACAAGATCATGGCGGCTGAAGCCGCTGAAATGGAAGAGGCGTCTTTGACGCCTTGAATCGATCAGCGGGGCGGGGCTGCCAGCAGTCCTCGCCGCGTTGGTTCTGAAGGCTGCCTGTCCAGTGCAGGAATCAGGCTGGTTAGTACCTGATTGCGATAGAGCAACTGCAGGCGTGGACCAAATGGGCGACCGCTCCACTGTTCGGGTTGGTCCAGCATATCCAGCAAAATACCTGCCGCACTCAGGCTCGCTTCCTCCTGCTCGTCGCGCCAGTCTCGAAACTGCTCGTTGGCCAGCAGGCAGCTCAGCGTGTGGCTGTTCCACTGTTGTGGCAGTTGCTTCAAGGGAGGGAGCAGGCGGCTGCTGGCGGGGCTGTGCAGGTGCCGATCCCGGGGGAATGAGCGACGTGCGCTAAGGTCGCCACCAAGGCCCAGCAGTCCGTTGTCTCGTACGTTACTGCCAAAATCCAGTGAGGCCAGCCCTTCGATAAGCCGGGTCAGGCTCCAGTTACAGCCCTTGATCAGTTGCCAGGCGGGTTCCATAGTGCGGCGTGAGCCCAGTGTGTAGCGTACTTCAGGCACGGTTTCGAACAGGGTCAGCTGCAGAAAGTGGGTCTGAAAGTCGACCAGGCAGCTTGGCTGGTCGATCAGGCAATAGGGTGTCTCGCGGCGACAAAACGCCAGCCATTCCTCTCGACTTTCCAGCTGGGGCAATACGCGAATAATCATGGTCACCTGTACTCACATCAGGTCACAAGTATAAAGCAAACCGACCACAATTGACGATGCGAGCCACTGGCCTGCGGCGGCAGAATTCTTTAATGTTAGATTTTTGGCATATAAAGACAGGCCCATGAATATCCACCCACTGCGTTCGCTGTTGTACGATGAGCTGCATTCACGGCCGTTTCAGGTCATTCCCAGTCCGGCGCGCGTCACTCATATGGCACTGCTGTGCAATGAAGCTGACCGTCAGGCGCAGCATGAGCACCTGCAACAGCTGTATGCCCTGTTTGGTTGCCCGGTCGAGCAGGGGGATCGCAACTGCTATGAATATGATTGCGGTACCTTTCGCATGCGCCTGGAGCAGCACACCGAATTTACGACCTTCACTTTCGTTAATCTGGATATTCCCGAGGGCAGTGGTCCCTTTGACGTAACCGGTCTGACCCCGTTGCCCGAGGGCTGGATTGAGGCTCTGCCGGGGCAGGTTGTGGCGGCGTTTCATGTCAGCATTGAAGACGCCCGGCAAGGGCCGGAGCCGAGCCTGCCGCAGGTGAAGCGGGCATTCGAGGAAATGCGCCTGGTCGGCAGCAGCCCGCAGGATGGTGATGCGCGGGTCTGGGCCAGTTTTCAGCTGCATTCGGATGGCTTTGGTCGCCTGATGGTGGTCAACAAACAGATGAGTGACAGTCAGCTTGGCCGTCTGACTCAGCGTCTGATGGAGATTGAGACCTACCGCTTGATGGCATTGCTGGCTCTGCCGCTGGCACGTACGGTATCACCCGAGCTGGTCAAAATGGATGCTCGGCTTGCCGAACTGACTCAGCAACTGGCCGGGGAAGGTGGAGTCAATGAGCGAGAGTTGCTGGCCGACCTGATCGAAATGGCTGCCAGTATCGAGTCATGGCGTGCACGTTCAACCTTTCGCTTCGGCGCTACCAAGGCATACCATGAACTGGTGTTGACGCGCCTGGATGCGTTGCGTGAGGATGAGGTGTCAGGTCATCTCACGATTACTGAGTTTCTTACCCGTCGTCTGACGCCGGCTGTGCGGACGTGTCAGGCGAGCAGTGAACGATTGGAGGATCTGTCGCGGCGGGTGGATCGTGTGTCTGATATGATGCGCACGCGAGTGGAACTGGGTATTCAGCAGCAGAACCAGCAGCTGCTCAGCTCCATGGACCGTCGCTCTCGCATTCAGTTGATGATGCAGCATACGGTAGAGGGGCTGTCCGTGGTGGCGATCAGCTACTACCTGATCGGGCTGCTGAAGTATCTGTTTGAAGCGCTGTACGATGCAGGTGTACCGCTGGACAAGTCACTGGCAATCGGCATTTCGGTGCCGGTGGTTGCCTTCAGTGTCTGGCTGGCCACGCGCCGTATCCACCATCATTTTATCAAGCTGGCACGCAAGGATCGTCTGCGTGATCAGTGAGTCCTGGAGTTGTAGATGAGCGTTGCGGAACGTATTGAAGAGCTGGTCAATGCCGGCATGCAGGTTGAACGGTTTGCGCTGGAAAACGAAAGCCACATGCACTCCGGCCCGGCAACCGAAAGTCATTTCAAGCTGGTACTGGTCAGCCCTGACTTTGCCGGCAAGCGGTTGGTGCAGCGCCATCAGCTGGTATATGGGCTGGTGGCCGAGTTGATGCAGAACCCGATCCATGCACTGGCGTTACACCTGCATACACCCGAAGAGTGGCAGCAGCGCAATGGTGAGGTACCGGAGTCACCCAACTGCATGGGTGGTTCCAAGGCGGATAAGGGCTAAACCGCTTGGGCACGCTGAAGCCGTGCCCAAGCTGTATGCATCAGGCCGTGATGCGGCGGAACAGCTCGAAGTATTCCGGGAAGGTTTTGCGGGTGCAGCCGGGGTCATTGATGGTGATCGGTGCATCGCCAAAGGCAGCCAGCGAGAAACACATCGCCATGCGGTGGTCATCATAGGTATCGATGGCGGCGCTCTGAATCTGTGCCGGTGGCGTGATTTCGATAAAGTCTTCACCTTCGACCACTTCCGCCCCGACCTTGCGCAGCTCAGTTGCCATGGCGCTGAGACGGTCGGTTTCCTTGACGCGCCAGTTGTAGACATTGCGAATGGCTGTTGGGCCCTTGGCAAACAACGCTGTGGTGGCAATGGTCATGGCGGCATCAGGAATGGCGTTCAGGTCCAGATCAACGCCGTTGAGCTCGCCCCGCGTCACTTCAATCCAGGTCGGGCCATAGCTGACCTGCGCGCCCATCTTGCCCAGTACTTCGGCAAAGGCCTTGTCACCCTGAACGCTGTCGGCGCCAACGCCGTAAACTCGCACGGTGCCACCGGCGATTGCGGCAGCGGCCAGAAAGTAGGAGGCTGAAGAGGCATCACCTTCCACCATCACTTCACCCGGTGAGCGATACTGTTGACCGGCGCGTACCACGAAACGCTGGTAGTCGTGGTTTTCCACCTCTACGCCAAACAGCGCCATGGTGTGCAGGGTAATGTCGATATAGGGCTTGGAGACAAGCTCGCCCTCTACCCGAATGATTAGATCTCCCTCGGCAAGGGGCGCCGCCATCAACAGAGCGGTCAGGAACTGACTGGAGATGTTGCCGCGAATACTGACTTCGCCACCCTTCAAGCCTTTGGCGTTGATCCGCAGGGGGGGGTAACCCGGCTCGCCCAGATATTCGATATCAGCACCCAGCGGCAGCAGGGCATCCACCAGGTCGGCAATTGGCCGCTCATACATGCGTGGCTCACCGCTCAGGGTAAAGCTGCCTTCGCTGGCGCAAAGTGCTGCACAGAGAGGACGCATGGCGGTACCGGCGTTACCCAGAAACAGCTCCAATGCCTGTTCTGCCTTGAATGCCTGCCCCAAGCCGTCCAGCTCACAGCTGCGGCGGTCATCCGCCAATTGATAGCTTACGCCCAGTGCCTTGAGTGCGTTCAACATATGGCGCACGTCATCACTGTCGAGCAGGTTAGTGATACGAGTACTGCCCTCGGCCAGTGCGGCCAGCAGCAGAATGCGGTTGGAGAGGCTCTTCGAGCCCGGAATCTGAACGTCACCGTTGGCTTGGGCCAGCGGCTGCAGGGTCAGGGTATCCATCTGAGGCAGCTTCACTTTAAACACTGGGAGTGGGGTGCATAAACTACCCTGTATCCCGGTCAAGGTCGAGTCCTCGGAGGGCCGATTACGCCGGTTTACGGATGACGCGAGCGCGCTCAAGCAATTCGGCGGGTTGTATTGCGAGCTGTTCCAGCTCAAGCAGGCGGATCTTGTGTGTGAGGCCACCGCCATACCCGGTCAACTCGCCGCTGCTGCCAATCACTCGATGGCAGGGAATGATGATGGATAGTGGGTTGCGGTTGTTGGCCAGCCCCACGGCACGTGATGCACCGGGCTTGCCCAGTGCCGCAGCGATCTCGCCATAGCTGCGGGTTTGTCCCCAGGGAATATTGAGCAGCTGGTTCCATACCTGTTCCTGAAAGGCGGTGCCTACGGGGGCCAGCGGCAAATCAAACTGCTTTAGCCGGCCGGCAAAGTAGGCTTCAAGCTGGCTGGCGGCTGCCTGCAGGACAGGATGCTCAGGGTTTTGAGAGGTGCTGCGCTGACCAAAATCGACTCTGCACAGGCCTTTGGCATCGGCCTGCAGCGTCAGGGGCCCGACCGGGGTGTCAGCAAGGACAAGTGTGTGGATCATGTGGGCCCCCGCGAATAGCTATTGACGCCTGTCATGGAAAACCTATTATGCCTGAAGGATAGTGAAACTGTACCGTGACAACAACCTCAGGAAATATGTTGATGACTATTGAACACCATGATCTCGTCCATGAACTGCCCGAATACCGTGATCAGATTCACACTCTGAAGATGGAAAATGCGCATTTTGCCAAGCTGTTCGACGAATATCATGTGATCACCAAAGAAGTGGAACAGATGGAAGCAGAAACCCTTCCGGCTTCGACTCGCACGGAAGAAGAGTACAAGCTGAAGCGTCTGCAGTTGAAAGATCAGCTGTACGCAATGTTGAAAGACGCCGGCAACTGATAACGCCGGACCAGTCGCTGAAAACACCCGCTGATCGCGGGTGTTTTTCTTTGCGTGCGCCAGGCATGGCGCGTAGCGCCGTGACGGGCGCTGTTCCGATGCGCGTGGTGGCGGTCGGATGACTTGGAGGTGCAAGTCCTCTGTGGGCCCGGCAAGGGGAACCACTAGCCGAACGGCAAGGGTGTCCATCGCGAGGTGGAATCTGAAGGAAGCCGAAGGCAAAGCACTGACCTGACGAACAGAAATCGCATACGAGGCGGCAGCTGTGGGTGAGGAGTCTACTATCTTCAAAGCCCGGTACTTGCACGGAGCGGCGGTCGTAAATGCGGCAGGTATAAGTGTGAAGGTCGCGCGTCTTACCCTGGGAGGTCTGTTGTCCTGCCTTTGGCTACGGCTGTCGTGAGGCGGCCGGATGGGACCACAGAATTCAGCAGACGCCATAGTAGGTGACTTACCGGTCACTGAAGGGCTGAACATGATAAACGAATCGGGAGCCCTGCCCCTTGATGACCCTGAACAACACTGAACAGATGGCTGAGACGCCATCACTTGCCGAGGCGGTGACCGGGCAGAACCCGGTTGCGGTCCCGTGCGAGGTGTTGCCGGTTACAGCGGGCGCAGGATCACTGCCGAGCGAGGCTGACAGGGATCTGATGTCAGCGGTACTGGCCCGCAGCAACATGCTGCTGGCCTACGATCGGGTTCGTCGCAATAAAGGCGCGCCCGGGGTGGATGGGATGACAGTCGAGGCGCTCAAGCCTTACCTGAAAACCCATTGGCCCGAGATCAAACAGCAACTGTTGGAGGGGCGGTACACACCCCAGCCGGTGCGCAAGGTTGAAATCCCCAAGCCCGGGGGAGGCATCCGTATGCTGGGTATTCCCAGTGTTCTGGATCGCCTGATCCAACAGGCATTGCATCAAGTGCTTAGTCCACGCTTTGAACCCACGTTCTCTGATCACAGCTACGGCTTCCGACCGGGACGCAGTGCTGCTCAGGCGGTATTGCAGGCCCGGTCCTACATGGAAGAGGGGCGTCGCTGGGTGGTCGATATCGATCTGGAAGCGTTCTTTGACCGGGTCAACCACGACATCTTGATGTCGCGGTTGGCGCGCGGGATCACGGATACACGTGTCCTGAAACTGATCCGTGCCTATTTACAGGCCGGGATCATGGAGGGAGGTGTGGTGACGGTACGGCAGGAAGGCACGCCACAAGGCGGCCCTCTCTCGCCGCTGCTGTCCAATATCCTGTTGACGGATCTGGATCGAGAGCTGGAACGGCGGGGCCACCGGTTCTGCCGGTACGCGGACGACTGCAACATCTACGTGAAAAGCCGGAAGGCGGGAGAGCGTGTGCTTGCATCATTGACCGACTATCTTGAGCAACGACTCAAACTTCGCGTCAACCGGGGCAAGAGCGCGGTCGATCGACCCTGGAACAGGAGTTTTCTGGGCTATAGCGTGGATAACCGCAAGCGGAATATCCGGCTCAAAGTGGCAGACAAGTCTCTGAAACGGCTCAGAGCCACGATCAAGGGGGTGCTTCGCAGAGGTCGAGGACAGAGGATCTATCGGACGGTCGAGATACTGACCCCGAAACTGCGGGGCTGGATCAACTACTTCCGTTATAGCGATGTGAAAGGGAGCTTCGAGGCGCTGGATGGCTGGATTCGCCGGCATCTGCGCAAAATCCTCTGGCGTCAATGGAAACGGCCGTTCACCCGGGCCAAGATGCTGATGCGACTGGGGCTATCTGAAGGCAGGGCTTGGCGCAGTGCCACCAATGGGCGTGGTCCTTGGTGGAACTCATGCGCCTCGCACTTGAATCAGGCGCTGCCGAAGAAAGTGTTTGATCGAATCGGACTGGTATCGCTAATGGATCAATATCACCAGCTTAAATGTGTATCATGAACCGCCGTATGCGGAACCGCACGTACGGTGGTGTGAGAGGACGGAGGTCGCAAGACCTCCTCCTACTCGATGCGGACGGCGTACATTTGTAGTGCAACTACAGGTCTGTCGATAGGGAGTTTCGGGTGTCCGCCACTTCACCATCCAGTTATGACTGGCGCTACATCTTCAATATTGCATTGCGCCACCGCCGTGAGTTGATACTGGCCAATCTGATTGCCATCCTGGCGGCCACCTTGAGTGTGCCCTTGCCTCTGTTAATGCCACTTCTGGTTGATGAGGTGCTGCTGGAGCAGCCCGGAGTTGTGGTTGCCACCGTCAACAACCTGTTTTCTGAATCCTGGCAGGGACCACCCCTGTACATTGGGTCGGTTCTGGTCTTGACGGTCCTGCTGCGACTGCTCTCTCTGGGGCTTAACGTGCTGCAGGCACGCCAGTTTACGATCATCTCCAAGGATGTGATCTATCACATACGCGCCGGTTTGCTCGAACGGTTGCAGCGGATCTCCATGGCCGAGTACGAAACGCTGGGCAGCGGCAGCGTAGCATCCCACTTTGTCACGGACCTGGATACGGTTGATCGCTTTGTCGGCAGTTCGGTTAGCCGCTTTCTGGTAGCTGTGCTATCGATTATCGGTACCGCCGTGATTCTGCTCTGGATGCATTGGCAGCTGGCACTGTTTATTCTGTTTCTTAACCCCTTTGTCATCTGGCTGACGATGGCCGTAGGCAAACGGGTAAAGCATCTCAAGGCGCGGGAAAATTCAGCCTATGAGCTGTTTCAGGGGGCTCTGACCGAGACTCTGGATGCGATCCAGCAGATCCGTGCAGCCAATCGTGAGCAGCATTATCTGCAGCAGCTGATTGAGCGCGCCAGACAGGTGCGCAATCACTCCTCCAGTTTTGAATGGCGTTCTGATGCGGCTAACCGCTTCAGTTTCATGTTGTTCATGGTCGGGGTGGATCTGTTCCGTGCCGTTTCCATGCTGATGGTAGTATTTTCTGACCTGTCTGTGGGGCAGATGATGGCCGTGTTCGGTTATCTCTGGTTCATGATGGGGCCGGTGCAGGAAATTCTGGGCATGCAGTACGCCTGGTTTGGTGCGCGGGCAGCGCTGGAGCGGGTCAATCGATTGCTGGCTCTGAATCTGGAGCCGCGATATCCACAGCTAGAGAACCCCTTTGAGTCCCGCAAAACGGTTTCCATCAGTCTGCGTGATGTTCATTTCAGTTATTATCCGGGGCAGGAGGTGCTGCGCGGCATCAGCCTGGATATTCCGGCGGGGCAGAAGGTGGCGCTGGTCGGTGCCAGTGGTGGCGGCAAATCCACGCTGGTACAGGTGCTGCTTGGGTTGTATCCACCACAACAGGGTGATGTCTGTTTTGATGGGGTTTCGGTGCAACGGATCGGGTTGGAGCGGGTGCGTGAGCATGTCTCCACGGTACTGCAGCAGCCGGCTCTGTTTAACGGTTCTGTACGTGATAACCTGACGCTGGGGCGTGACATTTCAGATGATGCTCTATGGCAGGCGCTGGATGTTGCCCAGCTGAAAGACTTTGTCATCGGGCTGGAACAGGGGCTGCATACCATGGTGGGGCGTCAGGGAGTTCGGCTTTCCGGCGGCCAGCGCCAGCGTCTGGCGATTGCGCGTATGGTGCTGACCGATCCGGCGGTGGTCATTCTCGATGAGGCGACCTCGGCTCTGGATACCCAGACAGAGTTTGCCCTGCATCGGGCCATGTCCGAGTTTCTCAGTGGCCGTACCACCGTGATTGTGGCGCATCGCCTCAGTGCGGTACGTCAGGCGGATAAGGTCTATGTCTTTGAAGATGGAAAGGTTATCGAACAGGGCAGTCATGATGAACTGCTTGACCAACAAGGGCTGTATGCGAAGCTTTATGGTCAGCGCCAGCTCTGAAATGAGGAAGGTCGATGCGGCAGCGCTTTGAGTGGCGTGGTGGCAATCGGGTCTCGCTGATGGTGGATGGGGAGTGCTTTTTCCCACAGATGCTGGAGGCTATTGAACAGGCCCACTCCAGCCTGAGGCTGGAGTTCTATATGGTCAGCTCAGGCAAAATTCTGGATCGATTCATTCAGGCGCTCACTGATGCGGTGTTGCGGGGTGTTGATGTTCGCTTGTTGATCGATGGTTTTGGCGGTCGACATCTGGCCCGGGCTGACCGTGAGCGGCTCCGGGCAGGGGGTGTTCAACTGGTCCTGTACAATCCGTTGCAACTGTCTAAATGGACTCGCAACTTTGCTCGTGATCACCGCAAGCTGTTATTGGTGGATGAGCATAAGGCATTCATCGGTGGGGCCGGTCTGGCCGATGAATACTGGCTGTCTCAACGTACGGGCTGCCCCTGGCATGAGATCATGTGCGAGGTTCAGGGGCCAGTGGTCGAGGATCTGGCGTGCCTTTTCAACCGTCTTTGGTTGCGCTGCAGCGGCCAGGCGTTGTCTCCGCCGTCTGCTCAGCCTGAAGTGGGTGGCGCGCGTATGCGTGTGACCACTGTGCAAGGGCTGTATCAGCAGGATATTAAAGTTGCCTTTCTCAATCAGGTAAATGGTGCTCGACACCGTGTCTGGCTTGAAACCGCCTACTTTCTGCCCTCTTTGTCGATTCGCACGGCACTGCGTCGTGCGGCGCGACGAGGGGTGGATGTGCGCATGATCGTGGCGGGGCCTTACACAGATCAGTTCTGGGTCTATCATGCCTCAAAGCGTTACTACCGGCGTCTTCTCAATGCGGGTGTGCGAATTTACGAATATCAACCGCGCTTCCTGCATGCCAAGGTGGGGTTGGTTGATGACTGGGTATCATTGGGGTCCTGTAATCTCGATCATTGGAACCTGCGCTGGAATTTAGAGGCTAATATAGAGGTAGAGAACCCTGAGCTGACGGCTCAGGTGGAACAGCTGATCAATGTCGACATGGAGCAATGTCACGAAGTGACAGCTGAAGAGTGGTCACGTCGCCCATGGTATCGCAAGGCGAAAGAACTTGTCTGGGCACTGTTGAGTCAACTGGTATTGAAGATCAGATAACGGAGAGTGTCATGAATAAAGCCATTATTCTAACGACCGTGCTCACTGCCAGTCTTTTGAGCGGGTGCGCCCAGCAGGGGCTGTATGGCACAAGCTACAGTCGTGATCAGGTGCGTCAGGCTCAAACAGTTCAATATGGCACTATCGAGTCAGTGACGCCGGTGGTGATCGAAGGACGTGACGATGGCGTTGTGGGTGCCGGTACCGGTGCTGTTGTCGGCGGTATTGCCGGCAACCAGATCGGTGGCGGCAGTGGGCGGACTTTGGCCACGGTGGTCGGGGCTGTTGCCGGTGGTCTGGTGGGGCAAAGAATCGAAAAGTCGGCCACGACCCGGCAGGGACAGGAATTGACCATCCGCCTGGACTCAGGCCGTGTGGTCTCTGTCGTACAGGAAGTGGATAACGGACAGTTTTTCCGTCCGGGTGATCGTATCAGAGTGCTGGGGCAGGGCAGTTCACTGCGTGTGACCTACTGAAGCACAGGTAAATATGGCCGGGCGCTGCGCCCGGCCTGCCCGCGGATCAGTGAACCGAAATCATTTTTCCGGGGCGTGGAAATGCAGGTAGAGGTCGATCAGGACTTCAGGGATCTGCACGCACATCTCTTCACGTAGCGCTCGGTCCTGGCTGATGTCACGGATCTCTTCGTCTTCAAACAGGTCTGAGGCCACCATAATCGGCAACAGCAGGCCTGCTACGGTTTCTTCATCGGCACCGAACCACTGCTCTTCCTTCAGGAACACGCCCTCCATAAAGGACTGTGCCCAGATGGTCAGCTCGGTCATCTCTTCATCTTCTTCAGGCTCAAGACTCAGCTCACAGGGCAGCAGAATCTCCTGATCGTTGTACAGGTCGTTGCCGATGGTCTGGTACAGCTTGCGCAGCAGTGCCAGGATTTCGGTTTTTTCTTCAGCATTGGCCCATTCGGGTTCACCGTCGAACAGCTGCTCAAGCCACTCGGATTCGGCAACCGGCTCGGGGCTGATGTTCAGGGCACACAGAAAGCCGTGGGCGCCGATCAGGTCCAGGGCTTCGTCGGACACGGCATCGGAGAACAGAAATTCCTCCAGACGGTCCAATTCCTCTTCGGTAATCAGGGCAGGCATGTTCGCATTCATGGTTCACAGCATCCGCAAGTTCAGGTCAACGGATGATTCTACCCTGAAGCGTGCCCCGGGGGTATGGCTGTGGATGACTTCATGCCAGTGATCGCGGATAATGCCGGCCATGATAGAGCGCGCCCGACAAATACTGGCCGATGTATTCGGCTTCGAGTCCTTTCGCCACCCGCAGGAAGCTGTGGTTGAAACCCTGATAAATGGCCGCGATGCACTGGTGGTAATGCCCACGGGGGGCGGCAAGTCACTCTGCTATCAACTGCCGGCACTGGTACGCGAAGGCTGTGGGGTCGTGATTTCGCCCCTGATAGCCCTGATGCATGATCAGGTCAGCGCCCTGTCACAACTGGGCATACGTGCCGGCTGTCTCAATTCCGCCATGACCCTTGATGAGCTGCAGCAGACTGAAGCGGCTTTGCGTAGCGGTCAACTCGATCTGCTCTATGTTGCCCCCGAGCGCTTGCAGCAGCCGCGCACTCGTCAGCTGCTGAGTCAGTGTCGTGTGGCACTTTTTGCCATCGATGAAGCCCACTGCGTATCTCAGTGGGGGCATGACTTCCGTCCCGAGTACATGCAACTGAACGAATTGCGTGAACTGTTTCCCGGGGTGCCGCGCATTGCGCTGACGGCAACCGCTGATGCGCGTACTCGCCAGGAAATCATCGACCGGCTGGCATTGACCGACGCCGCTGCCTTTGTCTGCGGCTTTGACCGCCCTAACATTCGTTACCGTATCGGCCAAAAGGACCGGGCACGTGAGCAGTTACTGCGTTTTATCCGCGATGAACATCCGCAGGATGTGGGTGTGGTGTACTGCCTGTCGCGCAAGCGGGTAGAGGAAACCGCTGCCTGGCTGTGCGAACGTGGTTTCAATGCGTTGCCTTATCACGCCGGGCTGGACGCAAAACTGCGCCAGCATCACCAGCACCGCTTTCTGACTGAAGAGTCGATCATCATGGTGGCCACCATCGCCTTTGGCATGGGAATCGACAAGCCCAATGTGCGGTTTGTGGCGCATCTGGATCTGCCACGTTCAATTGAAGCCTACTACCAGGAAACCGGACGCGCCGGCCGGGATGGTCTGCCGGCGAATGCCTGGATGGTGTATGGGCTGCAGGATGTGATTTTTCTGCGCCAGATGCTGGAAGGTTCGCAGGCGGAAGCGGCCCAGAAGCAGGTCGAACGGCAGAAGCTGGAAGCGATGCTGGGGCTGTGTGAAATCACTACCTGTCGGCGTCAGGCTCTGTTGAGTTACTTTGGTGAACATGCGCACCAGCCTTGCGGCAACTGCGATACCTGTCTGGAGCCGGTACCGGTCTGGGATGGTACTGAAGCGGCACGTAAGGCCCTGTCGGCTGTGTACCGCAGCAGTCAGCAATATGGGGTCAACTATGTCATCGATATCCTGCGTGGCCAATCCAGTGACAAAACTCGCCAGCGCGGGCATGAGCAGTTGTCAGTATGGGGCATCGGCAAGGACCTGGATCAACAGCAGTGGCGTTCGGTATTTCGGCAGCTGGTGGCGCGGGGTTACCTGAATGTGGACCCGCAAGGGTTTGGTGTACTGCATTTGAGTGATCGTTGCCGACCGTTACTGAAAGGTGAGGAAACGCTGGAACTGCGCCGCGATTTGAAAGTGTCCAGTGCTGCCGGCAAGCGCACGGGTGGGAGCCGTTCCTCGGCCACGCAGCAGAAACTTGATCCGGCCGAGCATCGTCTCTGGGAAGCGTTGCGCGCTCTGCGGCGCCAATTGGCTCAGGAGCAGGATGTACCGCCCTATGTCATCTTTCATGATGCAACCCTGATGGAGATGGTGCTGTATCGACCGCTTACCGGCGAGCAGATGCGTCGTCTGAGCGGAGTGGGAGAACGCAAGCTGGACCTGTATGGTCAGCCCTTCCTGGAGTTGATCGCCGAATTTCAGGATGAGCCCTCCAATAGTCAACAGGCACAGGCGGAAGAGTCACTGCTGCTGTATCGCTCAGGCATGACTGTTGAGCAGGTGGCGCGGCAGCAGAAGCTTTCGATCAATGTCATCTATGGACACCTTGCCCATGCGATCCGCGAGCGCAAGATCAGCGTAGACGAAGTGGTTGAGCTGCCGGCCGGTGAGCGTGCTGAAATCGAGAAAACCATGCGTTTTTGTCAGCAACAGTTTGGTGATTCACTCAAGGCGGTACATGAGGCGCTGGCAGGGCAGTATGAGTACGGTCTTTTACGCTGTATTCGGCAAGGGCTGAGTATGTGAGCGATCTGCTGCTGAATCCGCTGGGACTGTTTCTCAGTGCGCTGATCTCATCCACTCTACTGCCCGGTGGTTCTGAAGCCCTGTTGGCCTGGCTGGTTGCTTCCGGCGAGCATCCATTGTGGTTACTGCTACTTATGGCAACCGTTGGCAATGTGCTGGGCAGCCTGATTACCTGGGGCATGGGGTACTGGGTAGCGCATCGTTTTCCTCTGCGTGCATTGGACAAGCCCGAGCATCAGCGTGCCAGACACTGGATTGAGCGCTATGGAGCGCTGGTGTTGCTGCTGGCTTGGCTGCCAGTGGTGGGTGACCCGCTTTGCTTCGTGGCCGGCTGGCTTAGGGTCAATCTGTTTGCCAGTCTTGTCGCCATTACACTGGGCAAGCTGCTGCGCTATGCTGTCATCATCGGAATTTTCAGTTGAGATTCGGATGAGCAAAACGTCACTGCTATATGGTATCCAGCTGTTTCTGTTGTTGATTCTCCTGCTGCTGTTGGCCAACGTCTGGTTCAGCCGCAGCAATGAAGTCTGGTGGCATCAACCGGTGCGCCTTGCCATCTATCCGGTCAATGCGGATGGCGAAGCCTTGACCCAGGCCTGGATTGATCAGCTGCGCGTTGAGCAGTTTCAGGATATCGAGCTGTTTTTCAATCGTGAAGCTTCTCGATACCGTTTGCCGCTGGAGCAACCGGTACGGGTGCAACTGGCGCCACAGGTTGAATCCATCCCCCCTCAGGTTCCTGAGCACCCCAGCATTCTGGATGCGATCTGGTGGTCGCTCAAAATGCAGCTTTGGGTCGTATTCAATGACACTCTGTCGGATGATGAGGTCGATGCCCGCGTCTTCATGAACTTTCACCTGCCGCATAACGAGGTTGGCATGCGCCATTCGTTGGGGCTTCAGCGTGGGCTGATAGGACTGGTGAACGGCTATGCGGGGGTTGACTACCAGGGGCGCAACAACCTGATTGCAACGCACGAATTCCTGCATACGCTGGGCGCCAGTGACAAGTACAATGCCGAAACGACCGAACCACTCTGGCCGGATGGCTATGCCGACCCCACCAAGGTGCCGCTGTTTCCACAAACCCGAGCCGAAATCATGGGCGGCAGGGTGCAGGTATCGCCGGGCTGGGCGTTGCTGCCACCCAGTCTGGAGCATGTGGTGGTGGGAGCGGCGACCGCGATTGAGATTAATTGGCTTGCGGCTCCGGCCGAGCCACGTTCTTGACCCCTGCAGTCCCCTGTAGGACAATCCATCTTCTGCATTCAGGATTTGGAGGATAATTAGCGGGTTTATCGCGGTTTTTGGCGTTTTTTTACGCCCTTTTTGCTGCTTTTCGTGTGTGCAATCTTTCTTGTGCAAATGCCCGTTACAACGGACCTTTGTCCTCTTGGTGGCTGGTGTCATGGCCACTGCTTCTGGATGCTCCCATTCATCTGTTTTACACACAGTTGCTTCAGGCTTTGAAGCTGACTGTTGAATCCTATCAAGCTTGCAAGGGAGCCCATGAATTCACAAACGCCTATCAACCTAATCCAGGCCACCGAGGCCGATATAGCCCCCGCTTTTAAAGTCTACACGGCCCGTCATCTGGCGCAGATTCCGCAGTTGCAACGACTTCCATCCCAACTCAGGCATGAGATGGAAGTGGTTGCATCCGTTCTGCCGTTTCGAGTCAATAACTATGTGATCGATCAACTTATCAACTGGGATGATGCGATCAACGACCCCATGTTTCAGCTAACCTTCCCTCAGCGCGGCATGCTCAAGCCCGAGCATTATGCGGCGGTGGAGGCGGCGCTGGAAGCAGGTGACAAGACCGAGATCAAGCGCGTGGTCGATGAGGTACGTCAGGCGTTGAATCCGCATCCGGCGGGTCAGCTGGAACAGAACATTCCACGAGTGAACGGCGAGCCGGTCAACGGCATCCAGCATAAGTATGGCCAGACCGTATTGTTCTTTCCCAGCTCCGGTCAGGTCTGTCACAGCTACTGCACTTTCTGTTTTCGCTGGGCGCAGTTTGTCGGTGATCAGTCGCTGAAGATTGCGGCCAAGGAGTCCGGTCAGCTGTGTGACTACCTGCGAGAACACCCTGAAGTGACCGATGTACTGATCACCGGTGGCGACCCCATGGTGATGAAAACCAAAAACCTGCGCGCCTATCTGGAGCCACTGCTGGAACCGGAATTTGACCATATCCGCACTATTCGTATCGGCTCCAAGGCACTGACCTTCTGGCCTTACCGCTTTGTCACGGATGAGGACAGCGATGATTTGATGACACTGTTCCGTGACATCATCGCCGCAGGAAAGCATCTGGCCTTCATGGCGCATTACAACCACTGGCGCGAGATGGAAACCGATATTCACCGTCAGGCGGTGGCACGCATCCGTGAAACCGGTGCACATATCCGCAGCCAGGGCCCACTGCTCAACCACATCAACACCGAAGCTGATGATTGGGCAAGAATGTGGCAGGCACAGGTAGAGATGGGTATTCAGCCGTACTACATGTTTGTCGAGCGTGACACCGGTGCTCAGCACTACTTCGAAGTACCGTTGGCACAGGCCTGGAACACCTACCGTGATGCCATGAAACAGGTCAGTGGTATCGCCCGTACCGCACGCGGCCCGTCCATGTCAGCGACACCGGGCAAAGTAGAGATTCAGGGCGTGACCGAAATCAACGGTGAGAAGGTGTTTGTGCTGCGCTTCATTCAGGGTCGCAATCCGGATTGGGTGCAGCGTCCGTTTTTCGCCGCCTACGATGAAAACGCCACCTGGTTGAACCATCTCAAGCCGGCGTTTGGTGAAGAGAAATTCTTCTTCGAAGAGTAATCGATCTGTTGTGAACATCAATAAAAGGCTGCCTACAGGCCTTTTACGTTCAAGGCCACAAAAACTGCGCGGTTTCTGGCATAATGCGCCGCTTCATTAACAGGAGGGTCGATCATGTCAATCGAACAGGCGCTGCAGGCTCGCAGCGAATCCAAGTGTGAACTTTGTGGCGCAACCGAAGATCTGGCGGTGTTTGCGCTTCCTCCATCCTCGGATAACAGTGTCGATCAGTCTGTCCTCCTGTGCGACACCTGCCGCAACCAGATCGACAATCCGGAGCAGATGGATGCCAACCACTGGCGCTGCCTCAACGACAGCATGTGGAGCCAGGTGCCGGCGGTACAGGTTCTGGCCTGGCGCATGCTCAACCGTCTGCGTGGTGAGGGTTGGCCGCAGGACCTGCTGGACATGATGTATCTGGATGACGAAACACTGAGCTGGGCTCAGGCGACAGGTGATCACTTGTCAGACGACGAAGTTGTACGTCATCTGGACAGCAATGGGGTGGTACTTGAGGCGGGTGATACCGTTACCCTGATCAAGGATCTGAACGTGAAGGGCTCAAGCCTGACGGCAAAACGTGGAACCGCGGTGCGCAACATCTCACTGGTCCCGGATAACCCCGAACACATCGAGGGGCGGGTTGAAGGTCAGCAAATCGTGATTTTGACCAAGTTTGTCAAGAAACAGAAGTAACCCGCCTGCACTGGACTCATCCGGACCACTCTGTCCGAATGAGTCCAGGGTTTCAGATCGAGAAGCGCTTCAGCAACTCTTGCTGTTCATGGGCGTAACTGAGTAGCTCACGACTGCTGCCGGACGCCTGACGCGCGCCTTCGGTTGTTTCGCTGGCGGTGGTATTCAGCCCGTTCAGCGTACGGCTGACTTCTTCGACTGCATCGGTTTGCTGGCGTGCTGCCTCTGTAATCTGTGTACTCAGGCTGCCAATATGGGCGATGGCGGCATTGAGAGAATCCAAAGAGGTTTGAGAGGCATGGGCGTGTTCTACACAGCTTTGCGTCTGGTGGTAGCTTGATTGCATCACGCTCACGACCTGCGTGATGTTTTTCTGCATATTTTCCACCATCTCCTGAATCCGCCCTGTGGAATTCTGGGTTCGACTGGCCAGCTCGCGCACTTCATCGGCGACTACCGCAAAGCCGCGACCATGCTCACCGGCCCTGGCAGCCTCGATGGCGGCGTTCAGTGCCAGCAGGTTGGTCTGTTCGGCGATATCCCGAATGGTAGACAGAATACTGTCAATCTCCGAGCCGTAGCTGGCAAGCTGATCACTGACGCTGACTGCCTGTTGGATACCACTGGCCTGCAGTTCGATGCTTTGTAGGGTTTCACGGACATTATCTGTCAAGCTGACACTAAGGGACTCGCATTCATTGACGGCATCCAGTGTGGTATGACTGTGATTGGCCACTTCGGCCACACTGCTGGAAATTTCGGTAGCGGCGGATGCCGTTTGATGCAACTGATCACTTTGATGAGCCATCGCCTGAGTGGTCTGCTCACTGATGGCTGAGTTCTGGCTGGCAACGGATGCAAGATGCTCAGAACCACGGGTAATAGTGGTGACGATTTCGCGCAGGCCCTTGACCACATCGTTGAGGGCTTCGCCCAGCTCACCGAACTCATCCTTGCGCTGATCATCAAAGCTGATACGCAGATCACCCTGACGCAGCCGCCCCAATTGCTGGCGGATCTCGGCCAGGGGTTTACGCAGCGCGTTAATGGTCAACAGCGCTATCACGATCGCCAGTACGATTGCGGCGGAGGCGATTATCAGGATAACCGTATTGCTCAAAATAATCGCCTGTTGTCCTTTCTGACGGGTATCGGCTGCCAGTGTACGCGCTGCCTCGACCATGCTGGCAGACTCTTTGCTGGACGCTTCCATCAAGGCTGACAACTGTTCCAGCGTTTGGGTCAGTTCAATATCAGCGGCGGTAAGCTGGTTATACAGCGACAGTACGCCATCATCACCGTAAAAAGCGGTTTCAAGATTTTGCACCAGCGGCTCGACCTGGTTGGCGCGGGGTTCAGCTTCAGCGAAAAACTTATGTGCCTGGACCAGGCTGGCTCGATTATCTTTGGCATCACTGCGCAAGCGTTCGATATCCTGATTGCGCTGGTAATTGAACAGCATGAATCGGTAGCTGTTGGCTGCGCGGGTGACGGAGCGGATGCGCAATATGCCTTCATCGCTGGTTGCTGTGGAAAGGTAGTTGCGTGCCCAGCTGGCAAGGGCATCATTCTGAGTCATGAACTTGACTGAGATGTCACTGACTGCCGCTTGCAGTCGCCGCTGTTCCTGGTGCAGTGCGAACAGTTTTTCCGACAAGCCTTTAAGCTCTACTGCATTATTGCGAATCCGCTTTACAATGGGGGCCAGTTCGGTGTGGTTATCAAGCCGAAGCTGGAGTTGATCCAGCTGCTTACTGAAACGGTCGAAGCTGGTGTTGAACATCTCTCGATAGCTTTCAAATCGCTCCGGCTGGCGCTGAGCCAGGGCACCGTAAAGATCCGTGGTTGAGTTACCCAAAGCAAGTGTCTGGGCGTAGCTGTCATCAACCAGTGGCAACACGTCTTCCGTGACGGCACTCAAGCCGGCACTGACTGTTCGGCTACCGTACAGTCCGCCAGCACCGACCAGCATGATGAAGACGACCAAGAGGCCGAAACCGATGGCAATACGTTGTGTTATATAGATTTTCATGCCGTGACCCAGATTCTTGTTATTGGTGGGTTTTTACTTAGGGTATTTGCTTATTTGGAAGCTGTAAACCTGTAAATTGTCTGTCACCAAATACAGTCATTGTGCAGCAGGTCAATAACCCTGTCTGAATACGTTTACACTGACTGTCAGGCACGATTTAATGACTGCTGGAGACAAAAACCGTTAAAGTCCGCGGTTCGTCAGGGTTAGCCCAACGATTCACCGATGCTGCCAGCCCCAGAGGAAGGTAAAGATGTTCAAATATTCTCCCGATACAAAATCGATGCGCTACCGCGCCGGCAAACTGCTGGAGCGGTTACTCGAGCTGGTTGGCATGCGCTCGCTCGATGCCCAGTTCATGTTTTCCTATGTGATCATCTTTGTGCTGACTGCAGTGATTGGCGCTGCCGTTTACCTTTCTGACAATACAGATGCATCCGCAATCAATGTGGCGGGCGCCCAACGCATGCTGAGCCAGAAAATGGCCAAGGAAGTGCTGCTGCTGTCTCAGGATGTCGGGGATCGCAGCGGAGTAACAAAGACCATGAATGCGTTTGAAAGCGCACACCAGGCATTGCTGAATGGCTCTGCCGAGCGAGGTATCAAGGCTGCGGAGGATGCAGAGATCCGTTCTCGGCTGGAGCAGGTGGGCACACTCTGGAACAGTTATCGTGCAACGCTGAACCAGTATCTGCAGCAACCGGATACTGCCTTGTTGCCAAAGCTGGAGCAGCAGTCACTGACACTGCTCAAGGAAATGAACAACACCGTTGGGTTGATGGAATCCAAAGCATTGGGACAGCAGAAATTGCTGCAGCAAATCGCGCTTTGGGTAACCGCTCTGGTGCTGCTGCTGATCGTGATGGGCCGTTCTTTTGGCCTGACAGTCATGTTTCGTCAGATCAAGAACCTGCGTGACCATCTGCGGGTACTGGCGCAGGGCAATTTCTCGATTCCGATTGAAATCGATAACCCGAGAAACGAGGTAGGTCAAAACTATACTGCCTACAACGAAATCATCCTCGAAATCGGCGAACTGTTGCATCAGGTAACTCAGACTGCAGGGCGTATCAGTACAGGGGTGGGGCAGGTGAACTCGGCGTTGTCGGACACCGACCGTGGTGTGACCAATCAGCAGTCGCAAATTGATCAGGTAGCGGCAGCGGTGACCGAAATGGCGTCCACGGTGCAGGAGGTGGCTCAGAGTGCATCCAGCGCCGCGTCCTCGGCCGAGGCGGCCAAAGACTCTGCCAAGGGTGGCCAGCAGCTGGTGGCACAGGTTAGCGATCAGATCGGTGGTGTGGCGGATCAGGTACGTCACTCCGGTGAGGTCATTCGTGAGCTGGCGAAAGACTCAGAAGAGGTCAGCCAGATTCTGGATGTGATTACCGGTATCGCCGAGCAGACCAACCTGCTGGCACTGAACGCCGCCATTGAGGCTGCTCGCGCCGGTGAGCAGGGGCGTGGTTTTGCCGTAGTGGCTGATGAGGTTCGTACGCTGGCTCAGCGTACCCAGGAATCAACTGAAAATATTGCACGTATCGTTGAGCGGTTGCAGAAACAGTCGACCTCAGCGGTACACTCAATTGAAACCAGTCAGCGTATGGCCGAAGAGAGTGTGGCGCAGGCTGAAGAGGCGCGCAGTGTCATTTTGAGAATCGTGGATGCGGTGGGCGTCATCACCGACATGAACACCCAGATCGCTACCGCTGCCGAAGAGCAGAGCCAGGTGGCACACGATATGGATCGCCATATTACCGGTATTGCGGATCAGGCGCGCAGAACCTCCGCGTATTCAAAGCAGTCGGTTGAAGTGACCAGCCAGATCAGTGGTTATGTGGAAAGTTTGTTGAAGGAAGTCAGTCGGTTTGAAACCAATGTACAGGGTATCGACCTGGGTGCTGCCAAGGCGGCCCACCTGTCCTGGAAAACACGGCTGCGCAGCTTTCTGGATGGCAAGTCAAGCCTGACAGAGAAAGAGGCCGTATCGCATATGGATTGTGCTTTCGGTAAGTGGTACTACTCGGAAGGCAAAGAGAAATATGGCAGCCTGCGCGAATTCACCAGCATTGAATCACCGCACGAGAAGCTGCATGCACAGGTGAAGGAAGCGATTCGGTATCGTCAGGCCAAAGAGTTTGATCGTGCTGAAAACTGCTACGATCAGGTTGCGGCCATCTCTGCCGAAATCGTACAAAAGCTGACGGCGCTGGAAGACAAGGTGCAGCAGCGTAAGTAATAGATAAACTTGGCTGAGGTGAAACGCCCCGCACTGCGGGGCGTTTACGTTCTGGAAAAGGGTTGCTCGCTCAGGCTTTCACAACCCAGAAATTGGTGGATAGTTGCTTCAGGTTGCGTGACAGTCCTGCCATCTCTTCGGCCGACAGCTGTGTCTGCCGGCCATCGCTGAGGTTGTTTTGTGCCACATCACGGATCAGTCCCACGTTGTGCTCGATCTCACCGCTGACACTGAGTTGCTGCTCCACGGCAGAGGCAATCTGCGTGTTCATGTCCGTAATCTGATTTACCGCTGCGGTAATCTCCTGCAGTGCGTCTGCAGCCTGCAGTGCCCTCTCAACGGTGTGGCGGGCCTTGCTCTGACTCTGACGCATGGCATCGGTCGCGTTGCGAGAGCCGAGCTGTAGACTTTCCAGCAGCGTTTGGATTTCACCGACCGACTCCTGGCTGCGTTGTGCCAGATTGCGAATCTCTTCGGCTACCACGGCAAAACCACGTCCATGTTCACCGGCGCGGGCGGCTTCGATGGCGGCGTTCAGTGCCAGCAGGTTGGTTTTTTCGGAGATGCCGGTGATGACTTCCAGAATGCCATGGATGTTATCGCTGCTGGTCGCCAACTGGTCAATAACGCCAGTGGCATTTTCGATTTCGTCAGTCAGAGACAGGATCGCTTCGCGTGCATCGGCCATGACGGCCTGACCGTTACTGGCGCAGGTATTGGAGCCCTCTGCACTGACCGCTGTCATCTGTGCATGACGTGCGACCTCCTCGATACTGGCGACCATCTGGGTGACGGCCGAAGCGATCTGTTCCGTTTCCGATTGCTGGTGGTTCAGTCCCTGGCTGCTGCGCTCAACGGCGGATGCCAGCCGTTCGGCATTCTGACCCAGCTGCTCGGCACAATCATTAATACGTCCGGCAATTGCACGGGCTTCTGAGCGCAGACGGAACAGAGCGAACTTTAGTTGGCCGGCTTCATCGTCGCGGCCGGTGTAGATACG
Organism: Marinobacterium iners; assembly: GCF_017310015.1. Lineage (NCBI taxonomy): Bacteria > Pseudomonadati > Pseudomonadota > Gammaproteobacteria > Oceanospirillales > Oceanospirillaceae > Marinobacterium > Marinobacterium iners. Next base: position 2,735,756 of record NZ_CP022297.1, on the reverse strand, counting down.
CCGTGCCAGTGCATCATCAGAGACGCTTTTGCGTGTCTGCTCAATCACCTGGTGGATAGGCTGTATGATCAGCATAGACAGCAGGCTTGCCAACATGGCGGCAATCACAATCGCTGCAGTGCCATCGGTGCCGGCAACACCTGATTGGTGCAAACCCAGTGCCGCCAGTGTCGACAGTATACCGGCCCCCAGCAGTCGCCAAGGCAGCCGTATGCGGCTGGCCAGGCTGGGCTTGAACTCTTTTCCGGCCGACAGGCGAGCATATAGTTGACTGGCTCTGGCAATCTGTTCTGGCTCGGGACGGGTACGCACCGACTGGTATTCGATGACCTTGCCATCCTCGGTGATCGGCGTGACGTACGCGCTGACCCAGTAGTGATCACCGTTTTTGCAGCGGTTTTTCACAATTCCCATCCAGGAGTTACCTGTCTGCACCGTATCCCACAAGGACTGGAAAGCAGCCGGGGGCATGTCAGGGTGGCGTACGATGTTGTGGTTTTTGCCTAACAGCTCATCCTGGCGGAAGCCACATATCGTGATGAAGTCCTGATTCACGTAGGTCACCTGACCTTTAAGGTCGGTGGTGGAGAGGATGTTGGTGTTGTTGGGGAACTCAACCTCGCGGTCGGTAATGGGCAAATTCTTTTTCATGGCACCTGTTATCCTTATTATTGCCGTATGGTCCCTCACGAACCTCCGACTCAATATAGATTACCTACAAACTGTGTGCCAAATAATTCATGTATAAAAAAAGCGGCTTCTGTAAGCCGCTTCTGTACGTGCTGTTTGTTGTACGTTGATCAGTCTTTGACCACATCCACGAAGTACGCATCTCTGCCGTTTACCTGCTCACGTACGAGGCCATGAACATCGGTCTCGAAGCCAGGGAAGCGAGAGTTGAAATCGCGTGCAAACTGCAGATAGCGCACGATGGTCTTGTTGAAGCGTTCGCCCGGTACCAGCAGTGGGATGCCCGGTGGGTAGGGGGTCACCAGCATGGCAGTGACGCGGCCTTCGAGGGCGTCGATGGAAACCCGCTCTACCTCACGGTGCGCCATTTTGGCCCAGGCATCGGCCGGTGTCATGGCCGGTTCGATGTTGGACAGGTACATTTCGGTGGTGATGCGAGCCACATCATACTGCTTGTAGACGTTATGAATCTCGGTGCAGAGATCACGCAGGCCGACGCGCTCATAGGTGGGGTGACGCTGGGCAAATTCGGGCATCACACGCCACATGGGCAGGTTCTGGTCGTAGTCATCCTTGAACTGCTGAAGTTCGGTGACCATCGAGTTCCAGCGGCCCTTGGTGATGCCGATGGTGAACATGATGAAGAAGGAGTAGAGGCCGCTTTTCTCAATGATAATGCCGTGCTCGGCCAGATATTTGCTGACGATGGCGGCTGGAATGCCGACTTCGTCGAACTCACCCTCAAGATTTAGCCCCGGTGTGATGATGGTAGACTTGATCGGGTCCAGCATGTTGAAGCCTGAGTCGATCTTGCCAAAGCCGTGCCAATCATCGTTGTCATGGATGATCCAATTGTCACGGTCTCCCAGGCCTTCCTCAGCCTGTACATCCGGCCCCCAGACCTTGAACCACCAGTCGTCTTCACCAAACTCCTCATCCACCTTGTGCATGGCGCGGCGGAAATCGATCGCTTCCAGCAGTGACTCTTCGACCAACGCTTTGCCGCCCGGCGGCTCCATCATGGCGGCTGCCACGTCACAGGACGCAATGATCGCGTACTGCGGGCTGGTAGAAGAATGCATCAGGTAGGATTCGTTGAAACGGTGAGTATCCAGCTTTCGGCTGGTGCCGTCCTGTACCAGAATCTGGGAAGCCTGCGACAGCCCTGCCAGCAGCTTGTGAGTGGATTGGGTCGCAAATACCAGAGTTTCATCCGAGCGTGGACGATCCGGCCCGATGGCATGCATGTTGTGGTAGAACTCATGGAACGATGCGTGCGGCAGCCAGGCCTCATCGAAGTGCAGGGTGTCGATGGTATTGCCCAGCATCTCCTTGATCGTTTCCACGTTGTAAACGATGCCGTCGTAGGTGCTCTGGGTAATGGTCAAGATACGTGGCTTTTTGTTCTTCGCCTCGCGGGCAAAGGGGTTGGCCTCGATCTTCTTGCGGATGGTTTCAGGGTCGAATTCACTTTTGGGAATCGGACCAATGATGCCGTAGTTGTTGCGGGTCGGCATCAAGAACACTGGGATCGCACCGGTCATGATGATCGAGTGCAGAATCGACTTGTGGCAATTCCGGTCGACTACGACGATGTCACCCGGCGCTACGGTAGAGTGCCACACGACCTTATTGGAAGTGGACGTGCCGTTGGTGACAAAGAACAGATGATCGGCATTGAAGATGCGTGCGGCATTGGACTCACTGGCTGATACCGGGCCGGTGTGGTCCAGCAGTTGGCCCAGCTCTTCTACGGCGTTGCACACGTCGGCGCGCAGCATGTTTTCACCGAAGAACTGGTGAAACATCTGGCCTACAGGGCTTTTCAGAAAGGCAACACCGCCTGAATGGCCGGGGCAGTGCCAGGAGTAGGAGCTGTCACTGGCGTAGTCCATCAGCGCCTTGAAGAAAGGCGGGGCCAGGCTTTCCAGATACTTGGTCGCTTCGCGAATGATGTGGCGGGCCACGAACTCGGGTGTGTCCTCGAACATATGGATGAAACCATGCAGCTCGCGCAGGATATCGTTGGAGATATGGCGTGAGGTGCGGGTTTCACCGTAGAGGAACACCGGAATATCAGCGTTGCGCTTGCGCACCTCACCGATGAAGTCACGAATTGATTTCAACGCCTTATCCACATCTTCATCGGAGCCGGAACCGAACTCTTCGTCATCGATGGACAGGATAAAGCAGGAGGCCCGACTGGCCTGCTGTGCGAATGATGTCAGGTCACCGTAGCTGGTAAATCCGACCACTTCCATGCCTTCGCGACTGATCGCTTCAGCCAGATCCCGGATACCGGAACCTGAGATGTTTTCGGAGCGGAAATCTTCGTCGATGATGACGACGGGGAAACGAAACTTCATGCACACATCCTGCAGGTTGAGGGCGGTTCCTAAGAGTTCAGGTCAGCAATTGTAGCAGTGGCAGGGTCAGAGTAAAGCTACATCAACGGTCCTGCTGACCGGCAACTGAGGGACGCTTGGCCATCTGGCTAAGCCACTTTTGCAGGTTTGGCAAACTATCATCGACCTGTAGTTCCAACCGAGGCAGGAAGCGGCACAGGACCCAGAGCGTGATATCGGCGATACTGAAATGCTCTCCTGCAACCCATGAGTGGGTACTCAACTGCTGATCCACAACAGGCAGAAATGCGTTTACCCTTTTTTGTGATTCCTCTCCCCAGCTTTTGACACAGGTTTCCCGGTCACTGAAGAACCCTGTCAGGTTGCGAAATGCTTGAAAAGCGGGCACTAAACCCTGTAATTCTACTATCCGCTGCCACATTTCAACGCGGGCCTGCTCCAGTGGCGTATCGCCAAACAGAGCCTTGTCGTTGGGTGTAATGGCGTCAAAGTAGCGACAGATTGCAAGGCTTTCGCAGATACAGGTGCCATCATCGAGCTCCAGCACCGGAATCAGCCCATTGGGCGCTTTCTGTAAAAACGTCTTGGTACGGTTTTCGGCGCCTTTGGTATCAACCTGTTGGCGTTCCACTTCGACTCCCAATTCTTTGAGAAAAATGGCAACACGCAGAGCGCTCGGGGTGGCAGAGTTTTCAAGCAGTTTCATGTTGGGCCTCTGTATTGTTGTTATTCGGCAATAATTAAAACTGTTCACGACACGGGTTCTGGTCAACACTATCGCCCACATACAATTTATGCCAGATGCATTTTATTCAGGCGAGTCAAAATACAACTCGCTGTCGGGAGTTAATCTGAAATGATCGTTCGCAAGCGCCCGGGCGCCATCGGCCTGATGCTGGCCTGGAAAGGCTCGGTTGTACCTCATGTGTTGCCTCATATCATTCTGGTCGGGCTGTTCGCTCTTGCCGTTACCTGGGGCATGAGGCGGCATTATCTTGATGGGGTTGTCGAGTACAGCCTGTTGCCGTTTACGCTAATCGGTATTGCCCTGTCGATATTGCTGAGCGTGCGCAATACCGCAACCTATGACCGTTGGTGGGAGGCCAGAAAGCAGTGGGGGCACATGGTGTATGAAGTGCGCAGCCTGGCGCGTGCCAGTGGTATCTATTTGGCAGACGGGGAGCGTCGACACCTGCTGTCATGTGTACTGGCGCACAGTCACCTGTTGCGGGGTCAACTGCGTGGCGAAGATGTACGTGATGATCTGCCATCGGACCTGCCGGCTGAAGTGATCAATATGGCGCTTTCGAAACGCAATCCGGCGGAGTTCATGCTTCAGCAGGCGGGGTTACAGGTTGCTCAGTCGCTGCAGTCGGGACAGATCGATACCATCGCGGCGGCGGCCCTGGATCGTCACCTGCATGAGCTGGCAGGGATTCAGGCTGCATCTGAGCGGATTGCGCATACACCCTTGCCTTTTGCCTACACACTGTTGGCACATCGGACAGCCTATATTTACTGTTACCTTCTTCCGTTTGGGTTGGTCGGTGCCGCTGGCTGGTTTACCCCGGTGTTTTGCGCCATCGTGGCCTACACGTTTTTTGGGCTGGACCGACTATCCGAGCAACTGGAATTTCCTTTCGGGCGTGAAAGTAATGACCTGCCATTGGATGCAATATGCCGCATTCATGAAATCAGTATCGCAGAAGCGTTGGGAGAAACCGCACCTGAACTTCTGCAGCCCGTTGAGTTTCTGCTGCAGTAACCCCGGAACCAGGTCAACCAACGAAAAAGCCGGCTCAAGAGAGCCGGCAGTGAGCCGTGACCGTTCAGGCCCGAAGGGGGTAAGGCGTGAACGGCTACGCTAGTCCATTAGAATTTGACGCGCATACCTGCCAGGTAGCCCATGTCGGCGCCATCTTCGTCAGAGTCAGCGATTTCCGCAAACAGGCTAACGTTTTTCTGAGTCGGGAACTTGTAGGTTACGTTGGCGTACCATTCAGTGATGTCGTCTCCGGCATCAAAGTCTTCGTTAACCATACCGATAGCCATGCTGGTAGTGCTGGCGACCGGGAACGACACGGCAATGTTGTACAGGTCCGCGATGTCATCAGTGCTGCTGTAGTCAGCTGCGAAAGTAGCAAAGCCGGCGTCATAAGAGGCACTGACACCCCAGGTGTCATAAGAATCGGCACCGATCGCTTCCTTTGCGTTCTGATAGGCCGCTGCCAGTGTCAGATCACCAAGGTTGGTGGATGCGAAAAGATCGAAATACTCACCGTTTTCGCTGTCTTCACCTTCGGCATCCATCTCGTAGGACGCAACCAGATAAACATTCTCCAGCTCGATGTCCATACGGATAGTGTCATCACCGTCGGTAGACATGCCATCGAAGCGGTCTTCGCTTACGGTTTTCAGTTCGTAGGCTTCCTCGATACCGAACTCGTCAGATGCAAAGTTCGTATCCGCCGTTAAAACGACCCACTTGCCCTTAACTGTACTGCGCCACTTTTTTTGAAGTCCGCTCCAGTTCAACATTCCAGGGCAGCAGTCGCTCCAGCTTTTCCAGCGTGTCGGCATCGGCGATGCGCTCCAGTACATGCCGGATATAGGCCGAGGGTTCCAGGTCGTTGGCTTTGGCCGTTTCGATCAGGGAGTAACAGGTGGCACTGGCGTGAGCGCCCTGCGGAGTATCCGCGAACAACCAAGCTTTGCGCCCCACGGCGAACGGGCGGATGGCATTCTCGGCCAGTACGTTGCTGATGTGCAGGTCACCCCGCTCACAGTAGCCGATCAGGGTGGGCCACTGGTTCAGGGTGTATTCCATAGCTTTGCGAGTTAGCCCGCCTTTCATCACGCGATCCACGTTGGCGTCCAGCCAGGCCTTGAACGCTTCCAGTCGAGGCAGGCTCGACGCCTGACGGATCCGGTAGCGTTCGGCCACGCTCAGGTCCTTGATCTGACGTTCGATGGCATACAGTTTGTTGATGTGACTGAGTGCCACATCCGCTTTGGACAGCTTGGCCTGTTTGCCTTTACCCGCCGGCTTGGCCGCTTTGGTCGCTTCGATGAACTTGCGGCGGGCGTGATCCCAGCAGCCAATGCGGGTCAGCTCATTGGCTGAACAGATCTGCGCATAACCGGCGTAACCATCCGCCTGCAGCACACCCTTGAAGTCATCGAGCAGGCGCACGGGCACCGCTCCACTTCGAGAGGGATCATAGGCGAACAGGACGGAAGGTTGGCCGGGTGGTCCGCCTCGGGTCACCCACATCCATTTATCGGATTGGGCAGCCTTGCCATCCTCTTTGAGTACCTGGATCCGGGTTTCGTCAGCCTGCAGGTAGGCCGCACTGTTCTGCGACTCCCGCATCAGGTTGATCAGCGGTTTGAACACCTCATCCAGACGGATGATCCAGTGGGCCATGCTGGTGCGGCTCAGCTCATGGCCCAGACGCTTGAACATCTGCTCTTGCCGGTACAGCGGCAGACCATCGGCATATTTGGAGGTGATCAGGTAGGCCAGCAGGGCCGGGGTGGCGATGCATTTGCCCAGCGGGTGTGTCGGGCGAGCCGCGGCTACGATCCGCTCGTCGCCGTTCGTCTCGAACACGGCTTTTTCCTGCCAGTATTCCAGTACTTTGAGCTGAGCCGGGATATAGTCCAACTCTTCCTTCACCTTGGTGAAGAAGGTTTTGACGGCCCCGGCCTTCTCTTCATCACTCAGCAGCAGCTCGATGCGCTCACGCAGCAAGCTATCGGAGAAGCCGCGCTGACGGCGTTTGGGTGCAGGCGTGGCAGCGGGCGTCTCATCTTCAGCGACGTCAATATCATCCGGGAGCTGATCCCGCAGCTGATCGATCTCGGCTTCCAGTTCTGACTCATCGAAGAGGTGGATCTGGTGGGCCGTTTTCTCACTGCTGGCCGAGAACCGCTGGATGCGCTGCAAGCGCAGCATCTCTTCCAGCAACAGGATGTACTGCTCGCGCTGCTGGAGTTGCCGGTCACGCTCTTTGACGACCTGATCCCGCTGCTCAAGCTCATCCTCTTTCGAGGCCAGTTGCTGCTGCAGCCCGGCCACCATCGACAGCAAGTCAGCGGTCGATAAACTGCTGATATCAGGCGTCTTTGAGGTGGTTTTGGGCTGTGTTTTCATGGGCAAAATTATATCAAAAACAGCCAGTTGAAGCACCCAAAACCCGCTATCCAACAGCCTCATAATGCACGGTTTTATGGCCTTGCAGCAGGCTGATGTCATAACCATCGAGCAACCAGTTGATCTGTTCGCCGGTCAACGGCATGAGCTCATCAGCCGGGCTGGGCCACTTGAATTTCTCTTCGGCCAGCGCCTTGTAATAGAGGATAAAACCGTTGTCTTCCCACATCAGGCACTTGATCTTGTTACGCTGCCGGTTGGTGAAGGCATACAATGCACCGGTAAAGGGGCTATGTCCCAGCTCCTGCTCAACCAGCACCGCCAGACCATTGGCCTGCTTGCGAAAATCAATGGGCTCACGGTACAGATATATCTCCGGCATTGACCGAGAGGGACGAAGATACCGTGGCTTCATCAGAGCTGCCTCAGGATCGCACCGAGCAGATCGACATTACCGGCATGCAGCCCTGTAATGGCCATGCCACCCGGAAGCCTCAGGGTCAGATCACTCGACACCGGTGAAGCGGCCACCTGGGTGACGCGAGCAAAGCCAGATGTTGGTGAACGCTCGGTATCGGTCGCATCATCTGTACCTTCGAGCTTGCGGCGCCAATAAACAAACTGGTGATAGGACAGTGATTGCTGTTTGCAGAAAACAGCGCCGGATAGCCCGGTATCACGCCAGTGTTCAATGTGCTGTTGCCAGTGGCAAGTGCGCTCGGCTGAGTTCATGGTGGATTCCTCGCGTAGGTGACGATGGAATCAGTGTGCGGCGGTCAGTGGCTGGAAAAAAGGTGCTGATTCTCTGGCGCTTACGCTTGATGCCCAGCAGGTAAGCGAGCCCGAACACCGCTTCACTCTGGGATTGGGTATCTCCATGTATGGTATCGGGCTGAATGTCTGACTGATTTTTCAATAATCCATCGAGGATATACACGGCCTCATAAACACCACAGGGAATGAAGTGGCTGAATAACGCAATATAGGTATCAGACAAATGATAGTAGCCGAGGCCACCGGTACCCAAATACCGCAAATGGTGTTCACTCAAAAGATTTTGCTCGTAAAGATCCCATTTGGTGCCGTCGGCTGACGCCGTCTTGCCGGTACCCCAAATCTTCGGTAGGGAGAATCGATTGTAGGCATTGATGACCTTGGTAATGGCCTCATCGATCTTCTCCTCTGTCGAATGACGCAGGTTCAACCACGCAATCTGGCGACGGTTAATGCCCTCAATGGAACGGGAGGTTTGTGTGGGCCCCAGGTTGCAGCCGAAACAAAATAAGGTAACGATAAAGCGACGCTGATGATCGGTGAGTTTGGTTTCATGCCCCGATAATGGCTTGAAACCCTTGCTTAATCCCAGCCATTTTTCCATATCAATTAATACGTCGAGGATGCTGGTTTCCGACAGCCGGTCATCCAATGCACGATTGATTCTTTCCAGTGCGGCGGGAATGGGTTTGCGTTTAACGCGCTGAATGACCAACTCACCTTTTTCAATTCTGACCTGATCATTGCCCGGAAATTTTTTATCGGTTTCATTCGATGACTTTCTCAACCAACGTTTAAGTTCGGCAATAAGCGCTTTGGGGTCGGTAATGATGCCGGCCAGTTCACCGTACTCGGCGATCTGTTCGTGATACTCCTCCCAGCTCACCAACTGGTCTCTAAAATCGCCATATTTATCACTGCCCATGATCACCACGTCGCCAGACTTCAACTCCTGGGCCAGCGTTGTTAACAAGCAGAGTTCGAAATATTTTCGATGCACTTCCGTGTTGTTTCTGTTGCGGGTCGTTTTTCCAGTGACCAGTTTTAACCATTTATCGGGTATCCACGACAGATCAAGCGGCTCGCCCTTGGCATTCACGGCATCCAGAGTCGGCTTACGACTACGACGATGCCCCATGATTAAGGCCAGAGCATCGAGCGTCGATTGATCCTGAGTCGTCGATTGTAAATCCATGTGGGCAACGCAATCGAACAACAGAGCCCGCTTGCTCCGGTAGAGTGACAGCATAAAGGGCAGATAATTATTGTTGGCATAGGCCAACTGCTCGTCACAGCGCTTTTTAAGTTCGTCGGGTTCTCCCTGAAATGCCTGGGCAATCGCGTCGAGGCGCTCTATCTCGGTACCGGGAATCTGATACGCCTGGATAACATCCCGTAATGCCGCGATTAGAGCGTCAACCTGCTGAGTTTGTGAGAGCTGATGCTGTTTAAGGGCTTCATTGGCGTGATTGATCAGATTCTGGACGATACGGATAAAAATGTCGGCAATGTCATCAGAGGCTTTTCCTGTCTGGGCGCGAATGAAAAGTGCCGCCAAGGCATAGCGCTTATGCTCGGCCAACTCATTCATGTTGGCGACGTTGAGGGCTCTAGCTTCAATGACAAAGCGCTTGAGCTTGGGCGCGGGTAGCATCAGGTCTTTCGGCAGACAATCGTCAAAGGTTCTCAACCAGCGGAGGTGGTCTACAAACTCTTTCACGTTGCTGACCGTCGGCTTTCGTGGCTCCTGCTTGATGAGGTCCCAAAGGCTCTTGGATTGGCTCGTTTTCGTAGTGGGCGTCAGAACCTCTTGAATACGGGTTTTGGCGCTTTCAGACAGGTCATGGTATACAGCCTCGAACAACTCACGATTGACCTGTGCTCTCGCTGCTTTTGCCTCACGCACGAAGGTACCAAATGCTGGCAGTTCGTACCGGGCCTTTGCCATCGACTCCAGGCCCACGTTGATGATATCCGGGATCTCGTCTTTGGTGGTGGCCGCCTCACGCAAAGCAGACTTGAGAAACTCAAGAGTGGTGTCGCTAACCGGGGTAATACCCAGGAAGTCTCGGATCGACTTGAGATGCCGCTGACGAGTGCCGGAAGTATCGTAATTTTCCAGAGGAGCGGCCTGACTTTTGAGTTCCAGGCACGTCATCAGATGGTTCAGTATTGCCTCCGGCACTTCAGCAATGGGAACAAAATAGCCCAGACGCTGAAAGGTCTTTAGTAACACCATGAATCCCAAGCGAGCGGTAGGCTGGCGAGTCTGGGATCGAACCAGCTCAAGCTCTTCCTGGTTCGGCGTATAGACGGTAACCAGATCCTCAGGTGTCGGCTGAGACTTTAACCGCGGATAAGCGGTTTCATGTAAGGCGGTCATGATTATTCTAGATTTTTATAACGTCGGTTGCATTCCACAGAATTCGATACTATACACCACTATCACGCATATACGCCATATGGTATCATTAGCCATATGAAAGCAGAATTACTCTTCAGGGACAAGTACGTCTACCGGGACGGCGCCATCCGCGAAATGGTGATCTGGCGACTACCGGCTCCCGACGCGGAGCGACCACATGGGTTGAAATACCGGCTCTATTACGGCCAGTCCGGCCACTGCCTGGTCCGCTATGACAATGAGCGCGGCAAAGGGGATCACCGGCATTACGGAGACACTGGAGGACAAGAGCACGAAGAGAATTACACCTGGATCTCCGTACAACAACTTATCGCCGACTTTAAAGCCGACATCGAACGACTGCGAGGTGAACAACATGACTAAACAGCATATCCATATTGGCACTGAAAATCCTGACAAAGGGTTTGATCGCTTTGTGGATGCCTGGCAACGGGCAGAACGCGGCGAGAAAATCGATACAGAGGTTCACTTGAATTTCGAAGACCTCTCCATGCTTCTGGCGGTGATCACCCCTCGACGTCTGGAGGTGCTGAGGACGCTCCGCCAACAGGGCCCGATGAGTGTACGGGCGCTGGCAACCACATTGGCGCGTGACTACAAGAATGTTCATGCCGATACCCGCGCCCTGGAGGAAGCGGGTTTGTTGAAGCGGACGGAAACCGGCGCCTTGCAGGCCCCTTGGGATGTCATCGATGCCCACTTGAACCTGGTGGCATGATGGTTTGCGTTGTATACAATTGGATACTGTCTAATGCGGCAACCGTTAATGTCGAGACCCTCTGCTTCAGCTCCCACCTAAATGCAGGAGAAGCTGCTGTGGTGATTAATGCACGCTGTAGAACGGTCTACTCGGAAAAGACTGAAGAAACTTTTCTATAATATGATAGTCTTTAGCAGCTAGTGTTTTGAACCTGACAGCATAAGGGCTCCACATTCCACATGAACATCCGCCATTACTTAACTTGTCTACTGGCCTTACTGATTGCCCTGCAATCTGTGGCTGCCATGGCGGACGTTCACCAGCTTCATCAATCCGGGACGGAGCACCTGGAATTCGACCATTCGCATCAATCCACTGCCACTGATACCCACAACGACAATCTGCTCGCCAAGCAGACACCCGATCAGCCCGGACAGTCTGTATATGACTGCCACCATTGCTGCCATTGTCATGGCCACGGCTCTGTCGTTCTGATCGGAGCCACTTCACACTTAGCCGATTTATTCTCAGAAAACGGACAAGCCGACTATCAGGCCAACCTCACCTCTGGTATTCCCCCCTCTCTGTTTCGCCCTCCAATCGCCTGATCGCGCCTCAACAGCACGTCATCAGCCTCTGTAGCCTTGGGTTACAGCGAACAATTGGTATTTATTTTAGGGTGAAACATCATGAAACAGATCGCTATTGGGCTCGCGCTTGTCAATTCCGCTCAGGCCGAAAACAGCTTGCCTGAAATTGAAGTCGTCAATACCGACAACCAACGCTGGCATTTCCGCCAGGTGACCGTGAACCATACCGCCGCGGAGCTGACCGTCTTCGGACGGATGGATGCTCACCTGCGCTACGGCCTTCCCCGAGGCCATGTAGACATCGCAGCCTGGTCTGCTGATAACGAATTGATTGCGGAAACAACCACTGATTACTCACCGCGCCTTCTCACCAGACGCGCATCACGCAAGGGCGGCGTGCGTTTTTCTGCAAAGCTCCCCGCCTTGCCTGGTGATACCGTAATAAAGGTCGCCTTTCACCGGGATGAACCCCAACAACGGCAAAATCCGGTGCACGACCAAACCGTCGCACGCTGAATTTCAGGAGCATCAATATGAGACGATTTGACTGGCCCAGACGGGCCTTGCTGGGCGCGTGCGTGCTTTTTCTGCCCATGTTTGCTTACGCAGAGACATCGAGTTGGAGCGCCTGGCTCGCCTCCCAGATACAACAACACCCCGAGGTGCTTGCCGCCCGCGAGCAATTGCTGGGCTCCAACGCCAGCGCCGATGCGCTGGAGCAGCCGCTTTACAACCCGGAGCTGTCCACCGATTTGGAGCGTAATGGAGAGGAAGACAACTACCGGGTCGGCGTTCAGCAGACCATCGACTGGTGGGACAGACGGGGTGCAAGACGGCAGCAGGCGGGCTTTATGCGAAGCGCCGCCGAAGCGCTGTACCAGCAACAAGTGTTGGACAAAACCGCCGAGGCGCTTGCCGCACTGGTGGAGTGGCATGCCGCCAACCGCGCCGCCGCCATTGCCCAAGCGCAACAGCAGCAACTTAACGCCTTGCTCGAACAGGTGGATAAGCGCCAGCAGGCAGGTGATCTGGGCAGCATCGATGCCGAACTCACCTTTCTGTCCCTGTCACAGCAGCTGGCTCAGGTTGCCGAGGCCGAAGCCGCGATACAGAAAGCCGAAATCCGGGTTCGCGAGCTGCTGCCCGCATGGGCGCCCACGCGAGGCGGCATTCCTGATGATTTCTGGCCCTCCCAGCCAGACTTGACCTCGGATCAGGAGTTACTGCAACACCCGGCCGTAGCCAGCGCCCACGCCCGCTGGCAGTCGCTGAAGGAGGAAGCTGAAGTGACACGGCGTACCGCCAAGGCGGAGCCCACCTTTGGCGTCAATTCCGGTCGTGATGGTGGAGAGAGCGTTGTCGGGCTGACCTTCTCCATCCCGTTGAATGTCCGCAACAACTTCAGTGCAGAAACTCGCGCCACCGAACGCATAGCGCTGGAGGCCGAGGCTCGTTTTCAGGCTATCTACCGCAAGCAGCGCTTTGACTGGCAGGCTGCACAGGCCACCTGGCAGCGCTTTGAACAGCAATATCGCCGCTGGCAAGAGGTTGTTCAGGGTCGGGTCGAGAACAGCGCCGAACTGCTGAAACGGCAATGGCGCACGGGTGATCTGTCCACCACTAATTATCTGCTGGCCTTGAATCAACGCACCGAAAGCCTGCTGGCAGGCATTGAGCTGGAAAAGCAGACACGGCTTGCGCTCACCGAAGCACTTCAGCAATCGGGCCACCTGATCAACGCAATAAAGTCATCGACCGCGTCAACGAATTAAACAGGAATGATAAACATGAATAAAACACTGGTAGCCATCTTGGTGGCGGGTCTTGCGACCGCAACCGCCAGCCACGCCAAAGAATCTGAGTCTGAGCATGCACGTGAGCATGGGCAGGAAAAAGCGATAACGGCGGCACCCCATAGCGAACAGGATAATCATGACGATCATCGTGAGGAAAACCATGAAGAGCATGATGACCATAAGCCTGACACCGAGCACGGCCACGCGGAACACGGCGAGGACGTCAATAGTGATCACAAGGATGCGCACGATGATCATGGCGACGAAAATCATGATGAACACAGCGCCCACGACGAGCACAACTCCGGCTCAGAACACGGACATGAAGAGCATAGCGAGGGCGGTGACCACGGTGATCATGGTGGGCATGGAGGTCACCAAGAAGCTGCTTCTGCGTCACTGAACCCGGCGCAAATGACCCTGGCCGATATTCAGATCAACCCACTGACTCCCAGAAAGGTCGATTATCAGCTTTACGCACCGGGGGAGATCCTTTCCAACGGTTACACCAGTTACCGAGTATCGCCCCGGGTGCCTTCCGTGGTGCTGCGCCGCCATGTCGCCCTCGGCGATCACGTCGAACAGGGTCAGCCGCTGGTTACTCTGTTCAGTGAAGCCGTGGCGCAGGCACAAGCCAATTACCGCACGGCCTGGCCTGAATGGCAAAGAGTAGAGGAACTTGGGCGCAAAACCGTGGGTGAACAGCGTTACATCACGGCCAAAACCAGCCTGGAGGCAGCCCGGGCGACGCTGCTGGCCTACGGCCTTTCGGCCTCGGACTTGCAAGCGTTGGTCGCTCCTCAGCAATCTGTTGCATTAGGGGAGTATATCCTGCATGCCGAGATTGACGGCGCGGTGCTCAGCGATGATTTCGAGCAGGGGCAGCGCATCGAGGCGGGCGCGCCCTTGATTGCGTTGGCCGATGAAAAGCAACTCTGGGTGGAGGCCCACCTGCCCGCCGATCTCTCCCTGACGCTGGGCGCGGGAACAAGAGCGGAAGTGGTGGCTGGGGATGTCCGTGTAAACGCCAAGGTCACTCAGGAGGCGCACACCATTGACCCCATCACCCGTACCCGTACCGTGCGCCTGTTGGTCAATAACCCGGAACACCGCCTGCACCCCGGCCAGTTCGCCGAGGTGTATTTCCGATTCCAGACTAAAAGACCCGTGCTGGCGGTACCCGAAACCGCACTGATGCGCGGCGCAGACGGAGATTGGACGGTATTCGTGGAAGACCATCCTGGCGAATTCCAGCCAGTGGAGGTGAAGCTGGGTCGAGCGCTCGGGCCGCTACGTGAAATTAGCGGTGTCGGTCCGGGGGCTCGCATCGTCACTCAGGGCGCTTTCTTTGTTGCCTCTCAGATCGCCAAGGGCGGCTTTGACCCCCATAACCACTAAGCAGTAGGAGACCCCATGTTTAACCGAATTATCGATTGGGCGGTCATCAACCGATTGCTGGTGGTGATAGCCCTGATCACACTAACGGTCAGTGCCGTTTTTATTATTCCAAAACTGAATCTGGATGCTTTTCCGGATGTGACCAACGTGCAGGTATCTGTCAATACCGAAGCACCGGGGCTGGCTGCCGAAGAGGTGGAACAGCTTATTACCTATCCCATCGAAGCCGTGATGTACGCCTTACCGGATGTGGAAGAGGTGCGCTCCATTTCCAAAACCGGCCTGTCCGGCGTCACCGTAGTCTTTAAAGAAGGCACCGATATCTATTTTGCCCGGCAACTGGTATTTGAGCGGCTTCAGGCTGCCAAGGAGCTGATCCCCGATGGCGTCGGCACGCCGGAAATGGGCCCGAATACTTCCGGTCTGGGTCAGGTCTATCAGTATCTTCTCGTGGCCGAACCCGATGCCGGTTTCGATGCCATGGCATTGCGCAGTTTGAACGACTGGGTGGTGAAGCTGCTATTGATTCCGGCCGAGGGTGTGACCGATGTGCTATCGTTCGGCGGTGAGGTGCGTCAGTACCAGGTAAACCTGAACCCGTCCCGACTGTTGGCCTACGAGCTGACCCAGGACGAAGTCATGATGGCACTGGAGCGCAACAACACCAACGTCGGCGGCTGGTATATGAACCGGGGCCAGGAGCAACTGGTGATCCGGGGTACGGGTTGGCTGGATCATGGTGAGAAGGGTTTGGAACAGATCCGTCAGGTGCCACTGAAAACCGTGGACGGTACTACGATCACCGTGTCCGATGTGGCGCAAGTGGCGCTGGGCAGTGAGATCCGTCAGGGCGCGGTGACCATGACGCGCAAGAACGCCGACGACAAGGTGGAGAATCTCGGCGAGGTGGTGTCCGGCATCGTGCTCAAGCGAATGGGGGCCAACACCAAGGCCACCATTGATGGAGTCAGTGCGCGCATTGAGCGTATTAACCAGGCATTACCGGAAGGTGTTCGCTTCGAGGCATTTTACGATCAGGCGGATTTGATCACGCAGGCGGTGCAGACTGTGGTCAATGCCCTGCTGCTGGCGTTTATTTTCATCGTCGTGATCCTTGCGCTATTCCTGATGAACCTGCGCGCCACCTTTCTGGTGTTGATGTCCATCCCGATCTCCATTGGAATCGCTTTAATGGTGATGGCGTGGTTCGGATTGTCGGCCAATCTGATGTCGCTGGGGGGGATTGCGGTCGCCATTGGCATGTTGGTGGATGGCTCCGTAGTGATGGTGGAGAACATGTTTAAACATCTGACGCACCCGGATGCTGAACATGATACCAAGAGACAATCGCGGGTGGATTCCGATGACGTGGACCCTTTTGATGTGGCCCACGACCGTCATGGTATTGCCTTGCGCCTGCAGGAAGCCGGTAAGGAAGTCGCTCGCCCCATCTTTTTTGCCACGGCCATTATTCTGGTTGTCTTCATGCCGCTGTTTAGCTTTGAAGGTGTCGAAGCCAAACTGTTTCAGCCCATGGCCATCAGTATCATGCTGGCTATGCTCTCGGCAGTGTTAGTGGCCTTGATCATCGTACCTGCACTGGCCACCTACCTCTTTCGCAAGGGTGTGCGTCAACGCGATAGCTTTGTGTTGAAGCCGCTCGACAGGCTCTATCGTAAAGGATTAGCCTGGGCGATGGGGCACAGCAAAATGGTGGTGGGTGTTGCAGCCGTTATGGTGATAGCGGCTGCGCTGGTGCTGCCCCGCCTGGGTACGGAGTTCGTGCCCGAACTGGAGGAAGGTACCATCAATCTGCGTGTCACCCTGGCACCTTCTTCCAGTCTGGACACGGCCCTGGAAGTGGCCCCCAAACTGGAGGCCAAGTTGATGGAATTCCCGGAGGTAACCTATGCGCTGTCGCGCATTGGCCGGGCTGAAATCGGCGGCGATCCTGAGCCGGTGAATAACATCGAGATCTATATTGGCCTTAAACCGGTGCCGGAATGGACCAGTGCAGACAACCGATATGAACTCCAGTCATTGATGGAACAGAAACTGGAGCAACACCCGGGCTTACTGTTCAACTTCTCGCAACCCATCGCAACCCGTGTGGACGAGTTGCTCTCAGGTGTCAAAGCGCAGCTGGCCATCAAACTGTTTGGTCCCGATCTTGCCGTGCTGGCCAATAAGGGCCAGGCCATTGAGGCCGCAGTAAAAGAAATCGAAGGTGCCCGCGATGTGGCCATGGAGCAGATCGCCGGTGAATCTCAACTGGTCGTGAAACCGGATCGCAGAGCCTTGTCCCGTTACGGTCTGGCCGTGGGCGACGTGATGGAGCTGGTACGCGAAGGGCTGGGAGGTGCCAGTGCCGGCCAGATCATCAATGGCAACGAGCGTTACGACATCTACGTGCGGCTCGCTGAGCGGTTTCGCGAAGACCGTGAAACCATTGCCGACCTGCGTTTACAGGCCCCGTCAGGTGCCTGGGTTCGCCTAGGGGATGTGGCGGAAGTCAGTATCGCATCTGGTCCACCGCAGGTGCGTCGTGATGACGTGCAGCGTCGAGTGGTGATTCAGGCCAATGTTCATGGACGGGACATGGGTAGCGTGGTTGCTGATATTCGTCAGGTGATTGCCGAGCAAGTGGACCTGCCCACCGGTTATTCCGTCGATATCGGTGGCCAGTTTGAAAATCAGCAACGAGCGCAAAAGCGTTTATCCCTGGTGGTGCCGGTTTCGCTGGGATTAATTGCTTTGTTGCTTTATTTTGCCTTTGCCTCGGTTGGCCAGGCCATGCTGATTCTGGTGAATGTCCCGCTTGCGGTGATTGGTGGTGTGTTTTCACTCTGGATTTCCGGTCAGTATTTGTCGGTGCCCAGCTCAGTGGGCTTCATCACCTTGTTTGGGGTCGCTGTCCTGAATGGCGTTGTCATGGTGGAAAGCATCAATCAACGGATTGCGGATGGCTTGAAAGTATCGGATGCGGTGTTTGATGGAGCGGTTTCAAGGCTAAGGCCCGTGCTGATGACTGCTATTACCTCGGCACTGGGTCTGATCCCCATGCTGCTGTCGAATGGTGTCGGCGCAGAAATCCAAAAGCCTCTGGCGAGTGTGATCGTGGGCGGATTGGTAACCGCTACGTTCTTGACGCTGTTTGTATTGCCGGTGCTGTTTGCCTGGTTTTCAAAAGGCAAGTTAAGCGACATGGCATAAACGTTTTGCCTGCCCTTATCGTTACGGTCAGGGCAGGTACATTTATTGTGTAAGGGTTGCTTATGCATCAACACGATCATTCACACCACAAAGATGAAAGCGCAAGCCGCATAGCAATGGCGTTCTTTCTTAATGTGGGCTTTACCATCATCGAATTCATCGGCGGCTGGCTCACCAACAGCACGGCTATCATGGCCGATGCGGTGCACGATCTGGGTGACAGTCTGTCCATTGGCAGCGCCTGGCTCCTGAACCGGCTGGGACGTAAATCCGCCGACACCGAATTCACCTATGGCTACCGGCGGTTGTCCCTGTTCGGCGCCCTGATCAACGGCCTGGTATTGATTGCCGGATCGCTGTGGGTATTAAGCGAAGCAATTCCCCGACTGGCCAATCCAGTGATGCCCGTCACCGAGGGCATGTTAGCGCTGGCGATTCTGGGCGTCACCGTCAACGGTATTGCTGCTTATCGTCTTAGCAAGGGAAATACGCTGAACGAAAAGGTATTGAACTGGCATTTATTGGAAGATGTGCTGGGGTGGGTGGCAGTGCTGATTATCTCAATCGTTTTGCAGTTTGCCGACTGGCCTATTCTCGACCCATTGCTATCGGTGGGCTTTACTCTCTTTATTCTGTTTAATGTGTGTCGGAATCTTTGGGGAACCGGCAAGCTTTTCTTTCAGGCTGTTCCAGATAAGGCGCTTCACGAGGAGATCCGGCGAACACTAATTGGCATTGATGGCATCAGCGGAATTCATCACCAGCACCTCTGGTCCCTGGATGGTGAACAGCATGTACTGACGGCCCATATCGTAGTGGATCACGAGGGAGTTTTTGGTCCTGACGAATACTGCGCCATCAAACAATCCATTGCTATGGCGCTCGAACAATACCCGCTGGCTCACACCACAATTGAAATCGAGCTGACCGAAGAAGCTTGCCGGGATCAACCCGTGCCCAGCCAAACGGATCAGCACTAACAAGAGAACTTCGTATGTCCATACTTTCCACGCTCGGTTTGTTCATCATCACCGCTATTGCGGAAATAGTTGGCTGTTATCTTCCATACCTCTGGCTGAAGAAGTCGGCATCCGCATGGGTTTTGCTGCCGGCAGCGTTCAGCCTAGCGCTGTTTGCCTGGCTACTGTCTCTTCATCCAACCGCAGCGGGCCGGGTTTATGCGGCCTATGGCGGCGTCTATGTTTCGGTGGCCATACTGTGGTTGTGGGGTGTGGATGGGATTCGCCCGCATCTGTGGGATTTTGTAGGCGTGGCCATCACCTTGTTAGGGATGGGCATTATCATGTTTGCGCCGAGATGATTTCGATCCTGCGGATTTACTTTCCCTTTTTTAGGGATTCAGCGTTCAGCAACAAGCTCATTTTTTCCATCAGAATGATTGATGCGTTATTATTGAACTGCTGTCCTTCCTCAATGTACTCCCAAACGGTAGCATCACTTTTCCAGCCTCCTTGCTTTTTAATCAGTTCAAAGTCCACGCGCTCCCGTGCCGCCGAGGTAGAGAGGCCGCGACGAAAACTATGACTGCTTAAGTCGGGTGCAAAATCGAACTGGCAGGCCTTGCCCAAGGTTTTGAGAAGATCGTTTACCGCCCCTGGATTCAGCGCTCTTTCCTGAACATGGTCCCAGCGGTTGATGGGCCTGAAGAGGGGGCCCTCATTGATACCAGCTACTCTAATCCATGCTTCGATCGCTGTAGCCGGACAACAACTTTCAGCCCCAAAAGGTAAAGCACGAACCAACCCCGTTGATTGCTGATCGGTTTTGGAGCGAGGCAACCGAATGATCAGACCTTCCGGCTCCCAATTCACATCACTGGTTTGAATCGCAACCAGTTCGCTGCGGCGGAAAGCCCCAAAAAAGCCGGTTAATACCAGCGCAATGTCCCGGTGCTTTTTTTTGCTGTCTGGGAGTTGCCGCATGTGATTCACCATTTCGGCGATGTGCTCCAGACGCAGTGTCTTGGCTTTGCGCTTGGGCTGACCATGAGTGCGACGGATGCCTTCCATGGTTTTGCGGACCAACGGATCACTTATCGGATCAATGAGTCCTTGGTAATGGTGCCATTGGCTAATGGCGGTCAGGTGCAGATCCAGGGTCCGGGTGTTGAGCGATTCGGCTCTGCCCAGCAGGTACCGGACGACAGTATCCCGGTCTGTGGGCAGGCGACCACCCCATTTTTCAAATTGCCGAATGGCCGAACGGTAGGCTTTACGCGTGTTGTCGGACGTCGCTGCCTGGAGGTATTGCCGCAATGACTCGGATTCCTGGCGTTCAACCAGGGTCGAATCCTCATTACGTAATGACAAGTCGTTAGCCTGTTTTGGTGGTTTGTTGTTCATGAATAGGATTTCCTTCGATGTCACCCAAAAGGCGGCTATGTACCGGTGTTACAAGTCGAAAATTTATGGCTCAATCCATTAACCTACGATAATGAGCATTATCGTAGGTTAATATTATAAATTCAAACCGTCTTTAAAAGCTATATAATTATGTTATATTACGTGTTACGTAATACGGTATTAAATAATCTGAAAGGAAATTCCTATGGCCCGCGCCGGAGTCACATATCACGATGTCGCCAAAGCCGCCGAAGCCATCAAAGCTCAAGGCCAGGAGCCAACGGTGGATCGGGTTCGAGAACATTTGGGCACCGGCAGCAAAAGCACGATCGCGCCACTACTCAAGCGCTGGCGTTCCGATAACGGGGACGCGGCCGATACCAATGGACTCCCGAGCGACTTGGTGGAGGTCGTGAAATCTCTCCACGAACGAGTGCAGCAGATGGCCGACCACCGCATCGAGCAGGCCCGACAGGAGTTCAAAGGGCTGAATGAAGATCTCCGGAAAAAGCTCGACGACGCCAGCAACGCGATTACGCAGCTCACTGCCCGCCAGAAAGATTTAGAAATCCAGATCGGGCAACTTACCAACGAAGTAGACCAGAAAACTCAGGCTCTGGAAGATACACGCATCAACCTGACCAAGGCAGAGATGCAACGGGACGAGGCTATTGCCCGGACCGCCGATTTGAAAGAAACCGTCACGGAACTCAAGCAGGAAAACCGGGATATCCGTGACCATTTCGAGCATTACCAGCAGCGAACAGCCGAAGATCGTCAACAGGAGCGCGAACAATTTCGTTCGGTTAACCAGGGATTGAAAGACCAGATCCTGGATCTGCAACACCGGCTCACCCAGGCCGAGTCAAGATCGTCCGAGCTGTTGGATGCCAATGCGCAGTTAGAAAACAATGCCGATAAACTTGAACAGGCCAATGCAACGCTAAACAGGGACCTAAACGGAAAGGTAGATGATATCCAGAAGCTGAAACGCGACCTTGAAGACGCCATGACGAAGAACCGGAAAAACCAGCATAAAAATGAGCAATTGGCAGAAAAAATATCTGCTCTCACTGTTCAGAAAGCAGAAGTCGATAAGGAAGTGGCCGTGTTATCACAGGCTTTGGAGGCCACCAAAACCGAATTGAAAACCACACAGGATAAAGTGACGTATCTGACCGACGAGAACAAAGCAATTCTTCAGGAAAAGGCGGTGATCCAGGGGCAATTTAAACAGCTCCAGGGTTCGCTATAATTATGGTCAAACTTGTCAAATTTGGAGGTTCTTCCACAAGGAAAATGGCAGGTTAGCGCTTTTGTACGAAAACCTACACTTGCAAGGACTCAAGAGGACTGAAACCGCAGGATCTGATTCTGACCAATAAACGACCATCTGGCTGTTTAATGAAGTAATCGTTGCCGACCCTCTATTGTTGCGTTTAGAGAGACGGCACACGGCAACATCCATGACGTTTCTGCTATCACGGGTGCCCACGTCATACAGCTGAGGGATGAAAAAGTCTGCTTGGTGGTCACCAGGAGGGGGGGAGCGCATTGTTGATGTACACTTATGATCCGTCCCCTCCAGCTGTTCTCTCTCAAGAAAAGTTCCAATATCCTTATCGACTTGGTTTGCCATAAGTAAGCCTCATGAAATGTAAATTATGTGTATTAACTCATTTGAGTATATACTCATCATCAAGGTATCCCTGTATCAGCCTTACAATCGCCTCTTTCATTCCATTGATGTCCCCGCTTTGAGCAACTTTTACCTTAAGTGCAGTGTGCATTGATATCGGTATGTCACAGTTCAGCCGTTTAGTCGGCTCACGAGTAAGTTCATCCAGTGCTGCTACCTTCTGGCTTTTGGCTTCGCTGACGCCAGAAGTCTTTTTGATAGATAATGCCATAACTAAAACCTCAAATACTCATTTGAGTAACCACTCAAATACCTATAATGTTGCAGACTTCTGTGCGAATAGCACGTATTTCGTCAGAAGCAGCTGATGCTCCTGACAAAACGGTTTTACCTTCAGAGGCGGTAGAGGCGTATGCAACTCGTTGCGTAGTACCGCTATTGAGTACTGGTAGTTCATAGCCTTTTAGTACTTCAGCAACTTCACCGCTGAGTTTAGTGCCCTTGATTGCACGCGATACCAAAAAAGCGGCTCTTAGGTTGTCATCAATTGACATCCTCGTTTTAACCAGATCAACAAGGTCAGCGGCGGCCCACAGGTCATAGGGCGAAGGTTGGACGGGTATTAGAACTAGGTCACTCGTCTTAATAGCAGCAGCAGCCAACCGGGTAACTTGAGGGGCCCCATCAATGATAACGAGCTGATGGTCGCCAACGATGTGGGGAAGGTCTGTTGCCAATGTGTCGCGATCCAGACCGATAACAGGAAAGCCTGAGGTTCCTTCCGATGCTGCATGCCAATCTCGGGCGGAGCCTTGAGGGTCAGAGTCAACCAGCATGACTTTAACGCCTGCTTCGTGGAAAGCTCCCGCAAGATTTACAGACAGCGTGGTTTTTCCTACGCCACCCTTCTGGTTGAGCACAGATATCACGTAGCAACTCATGCTATCTTCTCTCCTAATGAGTTTTGAATCATTTAATCATTTAATCATTTACTCATTTAAGTGTAAACTTAAATATCAGAGTTATTTCGATCGTTTTAATCGGCACCTAGTGAGTACTAGACTTGGTGGAGTAACCGAAAACTTGTCAAAGAGTGAGCTTAGGTGATCGGCATAATATGCTAAACAAACGTATCAACCACGCATGCGGCGAAGCCTTGGAAAAGGTCATAATCAATGATATTGATCTCGTTCGAGCAGCAGACATCGACCAGTTACCTGAAGAGCTGCGGCAGGATTTCTGGGGCTGGATGGCAGGCCAGACGATGCCGCTGATTGATGGTGAGCCTTGGGTGTACGGTCACGACTGGCGTCGGTTTTTACGCTGGTACAGCGCAAAAACTAGCCGTAAACCTGGGCGCTTATCTGGCAAAATTCATATAGGAGATGACTTCGACGACCCTATTTGAACTTCAAAAACACAAATGAAGCTATGATCATTGCCTCATATGATCATAGCCGCATAGATTCAAGGAAGATTCATGCTCAAACGCTTTACATTGATACTGGCGGCGACCGCCGCAATAGCAACCACCAGCAATGCTTCCACCGTCAAACAATCCTCTTCCGGCATCTGTCACGATCAGAGCAGCTCCTATTATGAACGAACAAAACGCTTCAAACCGTTCAATTCCCTGGACGCTTGTCTTCGTGCCGGTGGCCGTTTGCCAAAGGGATACAGCAGCAGCTCAGCCTCATCCAGCAACGCACCGACGAGCGGTAGTGGCTACAGCCGCGAACAGTTCGGCAGAGGATGGGCCGACACGGACGGCGACTGCCAGAACTCAAGACATGAGGCACTGATCGCCCAATCGACCGGACAGGTGCGCTTCAAGACCGGACGTGAGTGCCGCGTGGTAGCAGGTCGCTGGATTTCACCCTTCACCGGTGCTGTCATCCATGACCCCAGTGCCATCGATATCGACCACGTAGTGCCATTGAAATGGGCATGGGATCGCGGCGCAGCTAACTGGTCACGTGCCCAGCGTGAACGCTTTGCGAATGACCCGGCAAACCTGCTGTCAGTCGAAGCCAGCCTAAACCGGCAGAAGGGCGCGAAAGGCCCCGATCAATGGCTACCGCCGGCAAACCAATGCCAGTACGTCCTGCGATTCACTCGCGTCATGAAAACCTACAAGTTGGAGCTATCACCAGCGGAAGAGCGCCGGCTGACGCAAACCCGCAGCAGGGTATGTAACTGAAATGGGATATGGACCGGATATAAAAACGACGAAGTCGCCTGATCAGGCGTCAGCCGCCTTCTCAGCACCAAGAAGATTGACGAACCTGAGATCGAATCGCTCCGACAAGAAATGAAGCAAGACGTACTCAAAATGCAGGAACACCTGAAGACAAACGGTGTGGCGGAAAGGCTACGCCATGAGCTGGAAGAGAAATGACCTTATTGATAGCTACTACCAGTAATCTGGTCGCTTGATGGGCTTCTTCCGGGTTGGTACCAGCTCAGGGAGCTGTGAGTTTTTCAGCTCTTCTTCCAAAATATAGCCTCTAACCCAGTTTGCGTACTTACCCAAAGACGCGGTAGGTGCCCGGTGATTGTCCTTACGCCTCGGCACTATTACTCCAATACTCACTGCGTCTCCGAAATCCTCTCGAATTGCTCGCAATGATGGCTCTATATCGGAGTCATTAGTGACAAACACAAGCTGTTGGGCCAGGTTCTTACTGACATCTCGATAGGCTTCAATCGCGATATTTACATCCGTTTGCTTCTCTTCTAACCGCCAGACAGTAACCCGGTCCGTCTTGTCTGGTGGAATCTTAAACACGGGAAGGTTAGCTCTTTCAAGGCTGTAGTAGCCTTTTATGATGTCAATTTTCCCAGGGTACAGGAGCTCAAGAGCCTTGTGGTAATTTTGCTGTGCAATCTGGGCTCTCTGTCCCTGTGATGCGACCTTCGCTTTTACATCAGCGGTGAAAAACTTGATCACTCCCAATTCAGCCTTTGGGTCTTGGGAGTGCAGGATATGGTCAACGAGGAGGGCTTTTTGATCAAGCCACTTGTAAGGAGTGTGTTTCAGACAGCCGTAATAGAGGTTGTACCCATCAACGTAGAAGTTTGTTCTCATGAAACGGTGCATCCTGCGGAGGAGAGACTGGCCTAAAATGAAAAAACCGCCACGAGGGCGGTTTTTTCGCCCCAAGCTAGTAGCAACCTAATGCTCCAGCAAGGGGTGAGTCGTGACTTAAATGTACGTATATTTTACAAAGTCGTCAACCAATATCACCACTGCCCTGGTGGCATCCAGCGGCACCGAAAACCACTCTTTCGGGTGATAGGCCTTGCCGTCCTTCCCGACCATGGTCCACACAGCCTACGCTTGCGTCAGCGCAGTAACGGGATATTGCCAGGCGCGAATTCACACATATGCAACCGCATCCGGCTGATACCCATGGTTCGGATCAAGCCGGCCGCTGCGTTGAGTGATTTGAAGGTGCGGGCACCGCCGCGTTTCTTTTCCAGCCGGTGGTCCGTACCATTGGTGGAGCGGGCGACGATATGGAACAGCCCATCCGGGTCTTCAACCAGGAACACATCAAGGATGGAGCCGGCATCGATCAGCGAAGCCAGGACGGGCTCAGAAACGTATTTGGTGGGTCGAGACACTATTAGGCTCCCAAAACTGACTTTTGGGAATCATACCGCTCACCCTGTCCAACCGCCATCGGCGCCCTGGTCGGGTGTATTTACCGTAACCGCCAATTATACGCATCAATGCGGATCTGTGTATGGCATCGGGAGCGGTGTATTGGCGCGTTCGGCTTCTCGCATCCAGCGCCGTACCATGTTGGCGTTAAGGCCATTATCCAGTGCAATCCGTGAAACGGATACGTTCGGCTGGCGGCATTGCGCCACGATCTCGGCCTTGAAAGCGGGCGAAAAATGACGGCGTGTACGTGGGGCTTGGGATACTCTTAATGAGGTCATTGCTAGTGTCCACTTAAAAATAAGTGGACACTATCGGATGGTCAGCCTGTTGAGCTCAAGATGGGTTCACCGGACGCTTACCCATCACCAGGCGTTTTGTCAGGTGTCCGGGCGTAATCGGGACAAAAAAGCCTGCCATAAGCGCCCAAATACCTGACATCAGCTGGAATAAAGCTCAATGCGTCCATTCATTCGATAGCACTTCCGCCTGCTTCAACACGAGCTCGACAGCGTCCGGTGCCTGATCGGGCGGGTACTTGTAGCGTTGCAGGGTGCGACGCACCAGAATACGCAGCTTGGCACGCACGCTTTCGCGTACCTGCCAGTCCACGGTGGTGGACCTGCGCAGTTTGTCAGTAATTTCGACGGCTATTTTCTTCAGAATGGCGTCTCCCAGCTCCCGAACGGCACTCTCGTTGTTGGCCAATGCGTCGTAGAAAGCAATCTCATCGCTATTTAGACCCAGTGCGGCTTCACGAGCCATCTCTTCCTGGAACTGTTTGGCCATGGCAATCAGCTCTTCGATTACTTGAGCCGTTTCGATAGCGCGGTTGTTGTACTTGCGCAACGTTTCCTGCAGCCGGTCGGCGTACTTCTTCTCCTGCACGACGTTATTGCTAGTTTTGGCCTTAATGTCATCCTTCAGCAACTTCTCCAGCAGCTCCACCGCGAGGTTCCGATATGGCATCTGACGCACGTCTTCCAGGAACTCATCAGACAATAGGCCGATGTTAGGCTTGTCTAAACCACATAGTGCGAACACATCGTCGACACCCTCCGCGATGATGGCGTTATCGAGTATCTGCTTCAGGGCCGAGTTCTTCTCTGCCTGGGTCAATTTACGATCAACACTTGTGCCTTTGGTAATGGCGGCCTTTACGGCGGATAGAAATGCCACTTCTTTCTGTAGCGCACGGGCTTCGTCCAGTGTGCCGCACAGTGAATACGCCTTGGTCATGGCCAGTACAGTATCGAGGAAGCGCTTCTTGCCGTCGGGCAGACCCAGTATGTAGTTAGCGGCACCGACCAGCAGTTTGTGGGCTTGGGTCTCGAACGCGCTGTAGTCGAAACCGTTGCCCTGAGGCCCCTTGGCGAACATGCCATGGATGATGTCCAGCTTCTCTATCAGGATGGAGTAGGCTTCTTCGGCGTTGTGTGTTGGTGCGCCCTTACCTTTGGAGTCGGTGTAGGTCTTCAGTGCCTGTTTCAGCTCGTTGGCTATGCCGATGTAGTCGACCACCAGCCCGCCAGGCTTGTCCTTAAACACTCGGTTCACGCGGGCAATCGCCTGCATCAGATTGTGCCCCTTCATCGGCTTGTCGACGTACATGGTGTGACAGCAGGGCGCATCAAACCCGGTCAGCCACATATCACGCACGATCACGAGCTTCAGCGGGTCGTTCACATCCTTGAAGCGTTTCTCCAGCCGCTTTTTCGTCTTCTTATTATGGATATGTGGCTGTAGTGCTGGTTTATCCGATGCAGAGCCAGTCATGACGATTTTGATCGCACCTTTCTCTGGATCATCATCATGCCATTCGGGGCGTATATCCACGATGGCATCATACAACTGAACACAGATATCACGACTCATCGCGACAATCATCGCCTTACCATCAATGGTAGCGGTACGGGCCTCAAAATGGTTGACCAGGTCTTCTGCAACCTGCAGTACACGAGGCTCAGCACCGACTAACTTCTCCAGGCGGCTCCACTCACCCTTTGTGCGCTCACGGGTACTGACATCTTCCTCGTCTTCAACCACCTCCTCCACCTGATCGGAGAGCTCTTCAATCTGGGCGTGGTTGATATCCAATTTTGCCAATCTGGATTCGTAATAGATGGGCACGGTAGCCCCATCGGCCACGGCGTCCTGAATGTCGTAGATCGACACGTAGTCGCCGAATACGGCGCGGGTGTCCTTATCGTCGCTTGAGATGGGGGTACCAGTAAACCCGATGAAGGAAGCGAAGGGCAATGCGTCACGCATGTGTTTGGCATAGCCGAACTTGTAACTGCCGTCCTGCTTCAGTGTGGCTTTCAAGCCGTACTGGCTGCGGTGGGCTTCGTCCGAGATCACCACGATGTTGTGACGGTCGTTCAGGACTGGGTGCCCGGATTCGCCTTCCAGCAGTGCGAACTTCTGCACAGTAGTGAAGATGATGCCACCGGACTCACGTTCAGCCAGCAGCTCACGCAGGGTATCGCGGTCTTCCGCTTGTACCGGTGTCTGTTTTAGCAGTTCCTTGGCAGCGCTGAAGGTAGCGAAAAGCTGGCCATCCAGATCGTTGCGGTCGGTGACGATCACCAGCGTGGGGTTATTCATCTGCGGCTGTTGCAGCAGCTTGCCTGCGTAGCAGCACATGGAGATGCTTTTGCCGGAACCCTGTGTGTGCCAGACAACCCCGGCTTTTTTACTACCTGGCACCACACGTTCATTTTCGGTAGCACGCTGACCACCGGATCCTTCAGGAGCCTCAGCAGCGATGACTGTGGCTCTAACGGCTTCGCGCACCGCATGGAACTGGTGATAACCGGCAATTTTCTTGATTAGGTGATCGGAATCCGTTTCAAAGAGAACGAAGTAGCGGATGTAATCCAGCAATAATTTACGATCAAAGAAACCACGTACCAGAGTCTCCAGCTGCCACTCCAACAACGGCTTGTCGTCTTCGTTCTTGATTGTCCGCCACGGCAAGTAGCGTTCCTGGTTGGCTGTCAGTGACCCCAAACGTGCCGTGTAACCATCACTGATCACCAAGGCTTCGTTGTATACAAACAGATCTGGCACTTCATCCTTATAGGTCTGGATCTGGTTGAAGGCGTCCCAGATGTCGGCGGTCTCGCTGCTTGGGCTTTTCAGCTCTAGCACCGCAATAGGAATACCATTAATGAAACACACCACATCAGGGCGGCGCAGCTGCTTACTGCCTTGAATAGTGAACTGGTTAATAGCACGGAAGCGGTTGGTATCTAACGATTCGTGCTCGAAATCAATCAGGAAGGCGTGATCGTGCACCGGCTTGTCGTCGCGCTTGTATTCGACAGGCACGCCTTCCAGCAGCAAACGGTGAAAGGTGCGATTGCTGGCCACTGGGTCCAAACTGCCGGGCTTGCTGACTTGCGCCATAGCTTGCTCAACCGCCGAGTCCGGCAGGTGTGGGTTGATGCGACGAATGGCCGCCTCCAGATCAGCAGGTAGCAACACTTGTCGGTAGTCCGGTCGCTCTGGCGTCGGGCCATCACAGGCGATGTCCGGCCCATGCGCAATCTCCCAGCCGTTGTCGGCAAACCATTCGAGACAGAGCTGTTCCAGTTGATCTTCATTCATCAGTCATTCCCTTGGTCGGTCATGCCTACTTGAGCAGGATAAAGTGCTCAATCAGGCGAATCATCAATTCTTTCTGGTCCGGTAGGCTCTCGGCAACCAGTAGGGCCAGTGCTACCAGTGTGTTGTCGTTGATTAGCTGTTCCACCGGGCGTGCCAGCAGGTGTTGGTTCAGGCGCAAATACCAGAGAAACAGAAAGGAACCGCTGCGCTTGTTGCCGTCGGCCAGCGGGTGGTTCTTGATCACGAAGTACAGCAGGTGGGCAGCGCGGCTGGCCACGTTGGGGTAGAACAGCTCATCGCCGAAGCCTTGTTCGATGGTGGCCAGCGCCGATGCCAGCCCGTCACCGCGCAGCTTGCCGAACAGTTCCGTGGCTTCGTCTTTGGCGATCAGCGTCTGCTTAAGCGCAGCAATCGCGTCCAGCACGTCATCCAGTGCCAGCGGCTGCATGCTGTCCTGACGCACACCAACGTCGCTCAGGCTCTGCTCGTCATACCCTTGCAGCAGGCTCCACGAACGGGCGTAGTCGCTGATCACTTGTACAACAGCCTCACCGGATGGGGCGATCAGCTGCTGGTTGCTGAGCGTGCGTGACAGCAGTGCTACCGCCTGTTCAAACTCGACGCCTCGCTCGGCCAGCCGCTTCTGGTTCAGCGTATAGCCCTGCACCAGATACTGTTTGAGCACGCTGGTAGCCCATTGGCGGAACTGGGTGGCGCGCAGTGAGTTGACGCGATACCCCACCGAGATGATGGCGTCCAAGTTGTAGTGCTTGGTACGGTAGCGCTGACCGTGTTCGGCCATGTGTTCCAAAATGGAACACGTGGTCTGCTGGTCTAGTTCACCGCTTTTGTAGATGTTGCTCAAGTGCTTGGTGATGGCTGGGCGCTTGGTGCCAAACAGCTCGGCCATCTGTGCCTGACTGAGCCAGACGGTTTCCTGATCCAGTGCGACTTCAAGCTGAGCTTGGCCGTCCTGTGAGATGAACAGGTGAACCTGTTGCTGGTTAGACTGCGGCATTGGCAACGTCCTGTAGCTCGGCTTGAGTGACTTCGGTGTAGGGCAGGGTCAGCTCGCCGGACAGTAGTTTGGGAAGGATAGCGTCTCTAACCTGCCCTAAGAGGCGGTTTTGAGCTTGGTTGGTCGTTATCTGGCGGAGCACCGAACCCAACGCTTCCTTACTTCGCCTGACCAATGCCTCTGTTGGCATTATGACTTGAATGTCTTTGAGGTTGGCTAAGCTAGCGTTAGCTTGAACACCTTGGACAACCTTCGAGGCAATATCATCTTGGACTCGTTGAGACTTTAACGTCTGCCAAATAAGCGGTAAGTGGGCTGCCTTGTCATTGAGTCGAATGATTCCCACCGCTTGGTTTGTGTTGCAATCATGTAGCTCAGCATCAACTATGGCAACTCGACCTATAGTCCCCGCAATCGAGAATAGAACGTCATCAGTCTCAAGAATCGAGCGCTTGAGCGGGGCGGTGTGGATGGACCGTGGAATGAGTTCTAAGCCCTCTCGTAAGATTTCACCATTATCAGCAATGTCCTTTACCTTGATGAATAGGACCGTGGCCGAATCTTCAGCAGCTGCTATTTCTGGTTTTCGGGGGGTTGTCCCTTTGGTCACTGTGTCGGTCAGAGAGGCGAGACGTACAACCTCCCACCCCTCCGGTATATCACCCAGCTCACTGTCCTGCATGGCGGAGGGGAAGAGTTTGGCTGTAGCGCGCAGTTCGGCGTACCGCTCCGGCTGTTCGGCCTGCATCTGGGTCAGCTGGCCAGCGTCCTTACCGGAGATTACCTGCATGGCGGCGAGGTTCATGTAGGTGTCTAGGTCAACGGTGATGAGCTCACCTTTCAGTTCACCTGCATAGCAGACGGGCGAAGCGGACTCGTTCTCGGGTTGCAGGGCATGCCAACGCTCACGGGCCGCAATCTTGGCCTTGACCGGCTCGAAGTCGACGAACCAGCTTCTGAATATCGCCTGCGCCATCTGTTCGAGGGTCTGGTTGATCCGGTGGTTGAGCTGGATTTTGTCGTCAATGGCTTTCAGGCACGTTGCGATTGAACCTTGCTCTTGCAGGGACGGAATCGGTAACAGCACCTTGCGTAATTCGCTTTGCTTGATTCCCTTGACGGTAGAGCCAGATGCTCTCGATTCGAGTTGTCCTTGGACATAACTGCCTTGCATCGCATAACGCAGGTAGTCATTGAGCAGAAGGCCTTTAGCTCCCCGAAGGGTAACTATTCTTTGGGCAAGTGCAACATTAGCATCTGTTAATTGGGCAACTTCTCCAAGTGGTGCCTCCGTGGTAACTACGACATCTCCGACTTCAGGCAAGCCTCGAACCATCCATGACTCATAGTTTTCTTCCGCGATGTATTCCGTCGCCGGTGACAAGGTGCCGCCTTTGACGATTTTCGCTGTAACCAAAGGAATTCCGCTATCGGTCTTCTTGGGTGTCTTGCCACGGTAATCAATGAGAGCCTCAACTGCCTCAGCTAACGGCATCACTTGCCAGTGAGCAGGGAACGTATTAGAGCTCATACCCCAACCCTCCCAGATTCCGCTTGATCTCAGCCTCCAGCCGTTCACTCTCAGCAAACTGCACCCGCAGCTGTTCGGTCAGCCGTGCCATCTTCTCCGCGAAGGGCTCGCCGTCGTCTTCCTGATCGGGCGCACCGACGTAGCGACCCGGTGTTAGCACGAAGTCGTGTTTTTCGATCTGCTGGAAGTCGACTGTTGCACAGTAACCGGCAACGTCTTCGTACGCTTCACCACGCTGCCACGCATGGAAGGTGTCGGCCACCTTGCGGATGTCGTCAGCGGTGAAGTCACGCAGTACGCGGTCACGCATGTAGCCGAGGTTGCGGGCGTCGATGAACAGCACCTCGTCGCGGCGGTCACGCTTTTTACCGTCTTTACCGGACTTGTCCTTGGTCAGAAACCAGATACAGGCGGGGATCTGGGTGTTGGTGAACAACTGCCCCGGCAGGGCGACCATGCACTCGACAAGGTCTTCTTTGATCAGGCGCTTGCGAATCTCGCCCTCGTTGTTGGTGTTGGAACTCATGGAACCGTTGGCCAATAGCAGTGCCATGCTGCCGGTGGGGGCAAGGTGGTGCAGCATGTGCTGCATCCATGCGAAGTTGGCGTTGCTCTTGGGCGGTGTGCCATACTTCCAGCGTGCATCTTCGGCCAGTGACTCGCTCCACCAGTCTTTCGTGTTGAACGGCGGGTTGGCCATTACGAAGTCGGCACGCAGATCTGGGTGTTGATCACCAGTAAAGGTGTCATCGTTCTTTTTGCCGAAGTTGAAGTCGATGCCCCGAATCGCCATGTTCATGGCGGCCAGCTTCCATGTGGTGGGGTTGGACTCCTGCCCGTAGACGGAGATGTGTTTCTTCTGCTCGGCGGCGTCGTAATGCTGCTCCTTGGCGTGCTCCTCAATGAACTTGTCGCTGGAGACGAAGAAACCGCCAGAGCCCATGGCCGGGTCGTAGACACGCCCGCTGTAAGGCTCCAGCATCTCGACGATCAGGGTCACGATGCTCTTGGGGGTGTAATACTGGCCACCTTGCTTGCCCTCTGCCAGTGCGAACTGGCCAAGGAAGTACTCATACACATGGCC
This sequence comes from Marinobacterium iners, assembly GCF_017310015.1. NCBI lineage: Bacteria > Pseudomonadati > Pseudomonadota > Gammaproteobacteria > Oceanospirillales > Oceanospirillaceae > Marinobacterium > Marinobacterium iners. Next base: position 2,702,734 of record NZ_CP022297.1, on the reverse strand, counting down.
GAGGATGTCCTTGCTGTGCAGGCTCAGCGACTTGCCGTTGTACAACGGCTTGGTGAACGACGTGTCGGAGAAGGTGTTGATCAGTCCCAGTAGCTTGTCGTTGTCCAGCTGGTACTGACTGATACGGTTCAGGATGCCCTTGAGTTTGGCGTTGCTGCGCTCAATCTCTTCCAGTGCATTGTCGACCAACCACGATATAGAGCTCAGCTTCACGTCTTTACCGGCATCGTTCTGCCAGAGCACTGTCCCCATCGGCAGTACCGCTTTCTCCTTTAGCGTGCTCCAGCGAGCCGCTTTGGGCACCCAGAACACGTTGGCTTCACGATAGTAGTCCAGCACTTCCAGCTCGTCGCGCAGCGCCTGCTGGTAATCCTCATCGCTGTCGAAGTCGTCACGGGGGAGGTAGTAGATGTTGTCGTCGGCGTCGGTCTTGAACAGCTCCAGCAGAGACTCCTGACGCTCCTCGAAGGCATCGGAGACGTACTTGAGGAAGATCAGTCCCAGTACCACGTGCTTGTAGTTTGCGGCATCCAGGTTGGAGCGCAGCTTATCAGCAGCCTTCCACAGCTTGGCATCCAGGTCATTCAGGAATTGCTGTTCATGATTAGAAGATGTAGTCACGTTATGACGCTCCCTGTTCTGTGTTCAATGTCCAGTATTCGGACTTCAAGCGACGGATTGTGTCGTAATGCTCATGTATAGCGGCATATTCGTCTTGAATAGCCCGGTAATTCCGCTCGACCTGGGCCTGGGTGCTTGCACTCATCAAAGGTATAGGTATATCAGCCACATCTGCAGCCTTCAGCATCTTCATAGCCACACCTGTTGCCCGCTCAGCGAGATATTGCTGCACTAGGTCTGAAGACAAGAAGCGATACAGGTAGATGCCTGAGACTGTTTTCTTCGGACGAATGATCACGAAGGCCTGTCCAGCAATCCAATTAGTGCCGCAGTTGTCCCCGATCAGAGCAACGCGGCCGACTGTACCTTTGATGGCCAGCAATATATCGCCTGCCTTTAATCGTTGACTGTTAACCCGCTTCTGTTGCTTCTGATCGACCTTGATGCACTTGTCAGGTGAACAAAGCTGCCCCGATTCATCAATGTCCTTTATCGCAACTTCTATATATGAATCCGGTTCACTTGGCTGTGCTGGCTCTGACTTCAGGCTCTGTGCTCGGATGATATCGGCAACGCCATCTAGTGAAACCGTATCTTCCAATGCATCGATGGCCGCGGTTGCATCGTCTAAGAAGTAACGATTCACAGTCAGGTCATAGCTTTTTTCACGAACCTGATCCAGTGTTCCTAAGACTCCGTGGCTACCTGGTGCACGATCATGCACGGCAGCGACTAAATCACGGTATTTTTCAGAGGTAAGTATCGTGTCCAGCCCGTAAAACTGGATTGGATCACCCTTCTCACGGTGCTTATCAAGGACCAGCAAGACAGGTGGAGCAGCTGCAAAATCCAACTGACCTTTCGGAAAACCAATGACAGCTTCGAGCAGATTATCTTCAATCAGCAGTTCACGGATCGCTGATGATGAGCGCTGGAATAAAAAGCTCGGCGGGACCAGAACAACCGCTCGACTTTCCATTTCCTTCGCTGCACGATAAACCCCTGCCTCGTGGGAGAAACGATAGGAATCACTTTCTATAGCAGCTCCCAAAGGAGGTACTGAAATAATGTAACTGGCTGAGTCAGAAGCCGAGTTGTACACGCTGCTTACCTCCTCCAGAGGAGTTTCCAACAGGGCGCAGACTGCAACATGAAACGGACTGGCTTCTTTCACACGCACAAGAATTGAGCCGGTTCCCTTCAGGTTTGGCAAGGCAGCCAAGCTCATGCCGTGGTAAAGAGCAGTTGTACAAACGCGATCAGAGGCAATGACTGGCCGAACGAGATCTGCCATTAGGGAGCCCAGTGCATCAGAGAGTAAGTAGTACGGTTCATCTGGTTCAAATTCACGCACGACTTCTAGCAGGTATTCGATACACTCTAAACTGTCTGCCCAGTCCAGCATGTTCAGCCGCTCTACAACCTGGTTAATAAGGGGGGTAGGACATACTTCATATAGGCGTGATTGAGTAAAGACGTGTCCAGCAGGGTAACGATTGGACATGTCTTTGTAGGCATACTGTATGTCTGGCTGCTGCTCATGGAACGCAACATCCCCAAACTGCTTATACGACCAGCACGCCCAAGTCGCTAAAAGGGATACTTCAACAATAATCTGAGCGCGATTAACGAAAGACTGAGCTCCTAAAAGCTGCGCGACTGCACGCAACTGATTTTTGTTAGTGTGCTGCATGACAACCTCCTGTTGCGCGACGTGAGTAGCTATCAAGTGCGTAAGTCGTGATTTGAACACCGTTCTGCTCAACAACCACAACACCACCTTTTGCCTGAATGGCCAGTAAGTCCTGACGCATGGCATCCATTGCCTTCAGTAAGGCTTCGGTGTTTTTGCGATCCAGAACAACCTTATCGCCATTATCGACGCCGTAACGAGATACCAAATCGATCAGACGACCACTGATGCCACGCTGTGACATCCGCTGATGAATATGCCGAGTGCGAGCCATGCCAAACCCCTAATGTCTTAATCATTAAGTGTAGTTTGGATCAAACTCAAAATTCATGCAACAACTATTTTGTTTTGTTTAGATGTGCATTCAGCGTTGTCCGACTTACAGAGAAGTGCCGAGCAACTTCTGCTTTGGTCATGGTGGGATCCGATAGCATGGCCTTAGCCTTCCTCACATCATGACTGGACATTGATGCAGGGCGGCCTCCCTTCCGGCCCCGAGCCCGTGCCGCTGCCAATCCTGCCTTCGTTCGCTCCAGGATCAAACTGTGCTCAAACTCAGCCAGCGCACCAAAAATGTGAAAAACGAGCTTCCCGCTGGCACTGGTCGTATCAATGGATTCAGTCAACGACCGGAATCCAATTTCACGCTTGTGAAGGTCTTCAATGATCTCAACCAAATCCTTCAACGAGCGAGCCAACCGATCCATCCGCCAAACCACCAGAGTATCGCCCTTTCGGAGTGTACGCAGGCATAGCGACAGTTCAGGTCGCTCCCGAAGGGTGCCGGTCATTTTTTCCTGGAAAATCTGTTCGCACCCGGCCTGATCGAGTGCATCGAGCTGGAGTTCAGGATGCTGGTCATGGGTACTGACCCGTGCGTAGCCAATAATCATCAGAAAACGTACCTTTTATGTTCGTAGATTATTAGACGGGTTTATGGTCACCAAAGCAAGGCAAAAAGGCAGGTTCGGATGTCACTTTCAGAAGGCGACAGCACGAAATATCAAAAGTCGACCGCACGGTCTTTTCTGACGTTGGAGTCGCCTCAGAAAACGGAAAATAAAGCACGCTAAGGCGTAGTTCCCTCGGGCTACACCGCGTCCGCACTGCGCGGTTCTTTCTTCCCTTGCAGTGACGCAATCAGCGGGCAGGAAACGTTCCCCTTCCGCGCATGGCAGGCGCACACCAAATCAGACAGCACGGCCTCCATGCGCGCCAGGTCAGCCATCCTCTCGCGCACGTCCTTGAGCTTGTGCTCGGCCAGGCTGCTGGCTTCCTCGCAATGGGTGCCATCCTCCAGCCGCAGCAGCTCGGCGATCTCATCCAGGCTGAAGCCCAACCGCTGGGCTGATTTCACGAAGCGCACCCGCGTTACATCCGTCTCGCCATAGCGGCGAATGCTGCCGTAAGGCTTGTCCGGTTCCGGGAGCAAGCCCTTGCGCTGATAGAACCGGATGGTCTCCACATTGACCCCGGCCGTCCTGGCGAAAACGCCAATGGTCAGGTTCTCCAAATTGTTTTCCATATCGCTTGACTCCGTACATAACTACGGAAGTAAGCTTAAGCTATCCAATTCAGATTCGAAAGGACAAACGTATGTCTGAACCTCAAAACGGGCGCGGCGCGCTCTTCACTGGCGGGCTGGCCGCCATCCTCGCCTCGGCTTGCTGCCTCGGGCCGCTGGTTCTGATCGCCTTGGGGTTCAGCGGCGCTTGGATCGGCAACTTGACGGTGTTGGAACCCTATCGCCCCATCTTTATCGGCGTGGCGCTGGTGGCGTTGTTCTTCGCCTGGCGGCGCATCTACCGGCCGTCAGCCGCCTGCAAACCGGGTGAGGTTTGCGCGATTCCCCAAGTGCGAGCTACTTACAAGCTCATTTTCTGGGGCGTGGCCGTGCTGGTTTTGGTCGCGCTCGGATTTCCCTACGTCGTGCCATTTTTCTATTGATCACAGGAGTTCACCATGAAAAAGCTGCTTTCCGCCCTTGCCCTCGCTGCCGTTGTTGCCCCCGTGTGGGCCGCCACCCAGACCGTTACGCTGTCCGTACCGGGCATGACCTGCTCGGCCTGTCCGATCACTGTCAAGAAGGCGATTTCCAAGGTCGATGGCGTCAGTAAAGTTGACGTGACCTTCGAGACGCGCGAAGCGGTGGTCACCTTCGATGATGCCAAGACCAGCGTGCAGAAACTGACCAAGGCTACCGAGGATGCGGGCTACCCATCATCAGTCAAGAACTGATCATGAAAGACCCGAAGACACTGCTGCGGGTCAGCATCATTGGCACAACCCTCGTGGCGCTGTGTTGCTTCACCCCTGTTCTGGTCATTTTGCTCGGTGTGGTCAGCTTGTCCGCGCTGACCGGCTATCTGGACTATGTGCTGCTGCCTGCGCTGGCGATTTTCATCGGCTTGACCATCTACGCCATCCAACGAAAACGCCAAGCCGATGCCTGCTGCACCCCGAAATTCAATGGAGTAAAAAAATGACCGAAATCACCGTGAATGGCATGACCTGCACATCCTGCGCCACCCATGTCAAAGATGCTTTGGAAAAGATTCCCGGCGTGAATGCCGCTGTGGTGTCCTATCCAGAAAGCCGCGCGCAAGTCATGGCAGACACCGCCGTGAGCCACAACCAACTGCTGGCCGCCATCGCCGCATTGGGTTATCAAGGCTCGATCCGGGTTGGTGATTTCAAAGATGAACCAAAAATCCGTGATGCACTTGAGGGCGCCGGTTTGCATATCGCCATCATTGGCAGCGGCGGGGCCGCGATGGCGGCGGCGCTGAAGGCCGTCGAGCAAGGCGCGACGGTCACGCTGATCGAACGCGGCACCATCGGCGGCACCTGCGTCAATATCGGCTGTGTGCCGTCCAAGATCATGATCCGCGCTGCCCATATTGCCCATCTGCGCCGGGAAAGTCCGTTCGACGGCGGTATTGCGGCAACTGTGCCTGCGATTGACCGCAGCAAACTGCTGGCCCAGCAGCAGGCCCGTGTCGATGAACTGCGGCACGCCAAATACGAAGGCATCCTGGACGGCAATCCAGCCATCACCGTTTTGCACGGTGAAGCGCGTTTCAAGGACGACCAGAGCCTGGTCGTCCGTTTGAACGAGGGTGGCGAGCGCGAGGTAACGTTCGACCGCTGCCTGGTCGCCACCGGTGCCAGTCCGGCCGTGCCGCCGATTCCGGGCCTGAAAGAGTCACCCTACTGGACTTCCACCGAAGCGCTTGTCAGCGACACCATTCCCGCACGCCTGGCCGTGATCGGTTCGTCGGTGGTGGCGTTGGAACTGGCGCAAGCCTTTGCCCGGCTCGGCAGCCAGGTCACGATCCTGGCACGCAGCACCTTGTTCTTCCGGGAAGACCCGGCCATCGGCGAGGCCGTGACAGCCGCTTTCCGCGCCGAGGGCATCGAGGTGCTGGAGCACACGCAAGCCAGCCAGGTCGCCCATGTGAACGGCGAATTCGTGCTGACCACCGGACACGGTGAATTGCGCGCTGACAAGTTGCTGGTTGCCACCGGTCGGGCACCGAATACGCGCAGCCTCGCGCTGGACGCGGCGGGGGTCACTGTCAATGCGCAAGGGGCCATCGTTATCGACCAAGGCATGCGCACGAGCAACCCGAACATCTACGCGGCCGGCGACTGCACCGACCAGCCGCAGTTCGTCTACGTGGCAGCGGCCGCCGGCACCCGTGCCGCGATCAACATGACCGGCGGCGACGCAGCCCTCAATCTGACCGCGATGCCGGCAGTGGTGTTCACCGACCCGCAAGTCGCCACCGTGGGCTACAGCGAGGCGGAAGCGCACCACGATGGCATCGAGACCGACAGTCGCACGCTGACACTCGACAACGTTCCGCGAGCGCTTGCCAACTTCGACACACGCGGCTTCATCAAGCTGGTCATCGAGGAAGGTAGCGGACGGCTCATCGGCGTGCAGGCGGTGGCCCCGGAAGCGGGCGAACTGATCCAGACGGCGGTGCTCGCCATCCGCAACCGCATGACGGTGCAGGAACTGGCCGACCAGTTGTTCCCCTACCTGACAATGGTCGAGGGGTTGAAGCTTGCGGCGCAGACCTTCAACAAGGACGTGAAGCAGCTTTCCTGCTGCGCTGGATAAAAAAAGGAGGTTTTCAATGAGCGCCTACACCGTGTCCCGGCTGGCCCTTGATGCCGGGGTGAGCGTGCATATCGTGCGCGACTACCTGCTGCGCGGATTGCTGCGTCCGGTGGCGTGCACCCCGGGCGGCTATGGCCTGTTCGATGATGCCGCCTTGCAACGGCTGTGCTTCGTGCGGGCGGCCTTCGAGGCGGGCATCGGCCTGGACGCGCTGGCGCGGCTGTGCCGGGCGCTGGATGCTGCGGACGGCGATGAAGCGGCCGCGCAGCTTGCCGTTCTGCGCCAGTTCGTCGAGCGTCGGCGCGAAGCGTTGGCCGATCTGGAGGTGCAGTTGGCCACCATGCCGACCGAGCCGGCACAGCACGCGGAGAGTCTGCCATGAACAGCCCCGAGCGCTTGCCGTCCGAGACGCACAAACCGATCACCGGCTACCTGTGGGGCGCGCTGGCCGTGCTCACCTGTCCCTGCCATTTGCCGATTCTCGCCATTGTGCTGGCCGGCACGACGGCCGGCGCGTTCATCGGAGAGTACTGGGGTATCGCAGCCCTCACGCTGACCGGTTTGTTCGTCCTGTCTGTGACATGACTGCTGCGGGCCTTCAAAGATCGATCATGAGCGCTTCCCATTGAGACAAACCACGCTGTCGCTACGTTGCCTCATGCCGGCATCAAATTCGGCTGAGTAGCTTCTCGCCATCTGGACGTAGCTCACCCTTGGGTGAAACATGCCGATACAGGGTCTGCCGCGTGACGCCAAGTTCCTGGCACAGGTCGCCGACCTTGGTCTCTGGCTGACCCATTGCCGCCATCGCCAGCCGCAGCTTGGCGGCGGTCATCTTGAACGGCCGGCCGCCTTTCCGCCCGCGCGCGCGGGCCGAGGCTAGGCCGGCAATCGTGCGCTCCGCGATCAACTCGCGCTCGAACTCGGCCAGGGCGGCGAAGATGCCAAAGACCAGCTTGCCGGCGGCGGTCGTGGTGTCGATGGCCGCGCCGTGCCCGGTTAATACCTTCAAGCCGATGCCGCGCCCAGTCAGGTCGTGCACGGTGTTGATGAGATGTCGCAGGTCGCGTCCGAGCCGATCCAGTTTCCACACGACCAGTGTGTCGCCAGTTCGCAACGCCTTCAGGCAGCTCGTCAAGCCGGGCCGATCCTCGCGCATGCCGGATGCCTGGTCCTCGTAAAGATGTACTGGATCGACCCCGGCGGCAATCAGCGCGTCGCGCTGCAAATCGGTAGCCTGGGAGCCGTCCGCCTTCGATACCCGCATGTAGCCTATCAGCATGTCGTACCTGTCACATATACGTTCGATTATGTGACAGTGTGCGCCGGAAAGTTCTGGTCGTCAAAATTTGTCACTTAACCCGTCACTCTATCTAAGACATGCAAAGGGTCCATCAGGCTCGTAATGTGACAGAAATTCCGGAGGGATGCCTTCCTTTGCAAAGGTGGCGCGCAACTGTTCCTGGGAAGCGGGGTCGCGCCGACCATAGGAAGCCAACGCGAACAGCGAGCGAGCCGTCTCGGGGTTGTGCCGCGCTTCAATGATCGCCTCATTGATAGCCTGGACCGCCCGTTGCCAGTGATCGACGGGTTCGGGCTTCGGCGTTTTCGCCGACAGGCCACTGGTGAAACCGGTTTGGGGTTCGGACCAGAACAGCTTTGCATGCTCGCCCGGCGGGCTTATATCCCTCACCTCAATCAAGCTGATTGCCGTTGCCGCCGCCTCCAGCATCTGCAACCGTACTGCCGGGTTCAGGGTTTCATACGGTCGCCACAGACTTTGCCCAGCACGCAGCGGATGCCCGCAGCCTTCCCAGACTTGGCGGAGATACCCCGCGCAGGTTCCGCACGTCGAAAGCGGGGTGTTCAGCTCATCGAGCAGCGTGCGTAGTAGCCGAAACCACAATCCAGCGTGGATGCGTCGGCGCGGCAGCTCCACATGGCCGGTCGTCAGTGCCTGCCAGGTGCGCCGGTCCATCACCGCAATCGCGTCGCTGGCGGTGCGCGGCGCAGTGTCGGCGTTCTCCCAGCCGAGAAACCGCCCAGGCACGCCCCAATAGGATTCCAGCCAGCAGCCATGCAGCGGGCAGCTCAGCATCAGGGGCAGCTTCCATGCAAGCAGTACGGCTTGGTTTGCCGGGTCGTTCAGACAGAGCGGGCAGGCGCGATGTATCGGCTGGCTGGGCAGCCAGGCACGCCAGCTCGTGATGGATCGCGTCCTACGGCGGAGTTTCGGCAGCAGCACCGAGAGCTGGAACGCATAGGTTTCCAATGCGTCTGGAATCTGATCATCAAGGCTGTCCAGTAGCCAAGGCACCCAGCCGGCGAAACTCATGCAACGCAGCCGGTCCGGCTCGATGCCGCTCCGCTGGGAGAGCATCGCCAGCAGCGCCAGTGGTGGCGCGGTGTCCAGGTCATCAACCTGGCCGTGACCAAGATCGTGCTCCAGCAGCTCGGACACCTCCATGTGATAGCAAAGGGCCACGCGGTTGAGCCACGAAGACAAGGCTTCGCCTTCCCTGGGAGCCGGATGCAGTGGCCAGTGTGGCGCTGGCTTCACATCAGTTCCCGCTCGAATTGCCGCCGCCGCTCGCTGGGACCGGTGTAATCGGCCATGCTGAGCGTGCGATGGTTGATCGCTTCCTCACCGCTCTCCACGGCAGCGACGGCCGCCGCCATCAACAGGTGCGCCAGCTCGCCGATGGTGCCCTCGCTGCGCGTGAGCAGGTAGCGGGCCATATCCAGCGTGGCAATCGACGAGGGTCGCCGCAGCGGGAGTGAAGCCGCGAAGCTGGCCAGCAGTGAGCAGCAATCGTCGTTGGCCTCCCACACCGGCAGCATCATCGGCTCGAAGCGGTTTTCCAACTGGTCGTCCGAGCGGATCGCCAAGTAGGCATCGCGTGTGCCGACCCCGACCAGCGGGATGCGCAGCTCGTTGCCGAGGAAACGCAACAGATTGAGGAATTCCCGGCGGTTGACGCTGTTGCCGGCCAGGACGTTGTGCAACTCGTCGATCACCAGCATGCGCACGCCGACCTTGCGCAGCAGTGCCAGCGCCAATTGCTCCATTTCCGGCAGCCGTGGGCGCGGGCGCAATGGCGCGCCCATCGCGGCAAGTAGCGCGATGTAGAAGCGGATCACCGACGGCTCGGACGGCATCTGCACAACCAACACTGGGATGTGCTCCTGGTCGGCGTCGGAGCTGGCCGGATGGGTGCGGCGGAATTTCTCGACGATCATCGACTTGCCGTTGTTGGTTGGACCGACCAACAGCAGGTTGGGCATGCGTTGTTTGTTCGGCCACGCATACAGGGCTTCCAGCCGATTCAGCGCCTCGACTGCTCGCGGATAGCCGATCCAGCGGTCAGCGCGAAGGCGATGGATGCGTTCGTCCGCCGGAAGACGGGCCAAGCCCTGGGCCACCGGCATCAGGTGGGACAAGTCGATGATGGGATATTCTTCCACGGCTACCACTCCTCAATCTGGTCGAACGGTTTGGCAGGTGGCTGGTTGTCTGCCTGCGGGTCAGCCATGTCCGCGTCCGGTGGTGGCGTGGTTTTGAAAAGAACTGCCGTTGCCTTGAGATGCTGGCGTCGATCCGCGTCGCGCCGCGCCTTGCGCGTAGCTTTCTGCGCGGTGGACACGATTTCGCGCATCTGGCCGATCATGCGAAACAGCGCCGACTCATCCACCTGTTCGCGCCCTTGCTGCCGCAATTTCGCCAGCGCCTGTCGTTGTTCCCAGAGGGTGACAGCCGGGTGCGACAAGGTGCGGTATGGAATTTCCAGATAGTGCTGCCCCTCCGGCTCCAGCACCCAAATGCGGCTGATGTCGCGCGGGTCGCGCCGGATCAGGAACGCAGGCAAGCGGTCGCGCCGAGCTATCCACGGCTTGAGCGCATCGGCGTAGTAATGGATGTGGTCGATGACGAAGCCGGTGCGGGTCAGCGTGCGGCGGATGATGGGCAGAAAATCGACCAGAAAAGCCGTGGTGCGAGTGATGACGGTTGGCACGCCGGTCCGCGCGATAGCTTCGGCCCAGCGCGCTGCCGGCGGCTGGAGCAGGCCGTTGTGCACGGAGCCGTGGTAGGTGCCGACCGCCAATGTGAGCCAGCGCTCCAGCTCACGCAGCGTCAGGGCGGCCTTGTTTTCGGAATCGTAGTCGCCGCGCTGGTCAGGGTTGGAGAAGGTCGTCCCTGGCAATTCGTCGTGGATCATCTGCATCGCCGTGCCGATGATCCGTTCCACGATGCCGCCGTAGTGCGGCTGCCCGAGCGGGCGATAGTCAAGCCGGATGCCATGCTGCTCGCAGCCTCGGCGTAGCGCTTCGCTCTTGAACTCGGCCGCGTTGTCTAGGTAGAGCAGCCTGGGCTTGCCGCTCATCGGCCACTCCATTTCTATGTTCAGACCCTCCAGCCAGGGACGCTTGTCGCAGGCGACATGCACAAGGCACAGGCCGACCGAAACAGATGACGGCGCTTCCAGCGTGACGACCATGCCGAGCACGCAGCGGGTAAACACGTCGATGGCGATGGTCAGATACGGACGGCCAATCGGTTGCCGGTCGCGCTCGTCCACCACGATCAGGTCGATGACCGTGTGATCAATCTGCACTTGTTCCAGTGGCGCGGTCACGGCGGGAGGCTCACCACCGACACCTTGCAGGCTGCGGGACGCATCCTGACCTTCCCGGCGGCGAGTGGCCTTGAGCGGATCGAGGCCGGCGATCCGCAGAGCCACGGTGTTGCGCGCCGGCGCCCGCAGCTTTTGCGCTTTGCAAGCCTGCGCGACCTCGCGGTGGAACGCTGCCAGGCTACGCTTCTGCTTGGTCAGGAAGCGCTTTTGCAGCAACTCGCGGATGATGCGCTCAACTGATTCCGGCAAGCGTCCCTTGCCTTTTCCGCCGCCGGATCGGCTGCGAGCCAGGTCCGTCACAAGCCCAGCACCTTGCCGGGCACGGCGGATTAGGACATACACCTGCCGCCTGGACAGGCCAAGCGCGTGAGCAGCGGCATCGGCGGCTTCATGCCCGACCACATCAAGCGCTGCCAGCGGCCCGATGATTTCCGCCCGTTGCCGGGCCTGCGCCCAAGCCGCATCGGGCAGGGTGGCCACGCCTTGCTCGGCAATCAATGATGTGTCTGACGCCATGCTCACACCTCGCTTTGGTGCACACGAGTATTGAGCATAGTCGAGATTGGTGCAGATGACTTCTGATATTGCGTTGTCAGGAGTCGCCTGCACATCTGGCGTTACGCCCCGTCAATTGGTGCAGTCGTCTTCTGAAAATGACACAGGAGGGCGGTATCAGCACCGTCCAACAAACGGTGGTTTATTATTGCTATCTAAAGGGTTAGGATATTTTCAACCGCGCTAAGCTCAACGAATACGGCTCAACTAATCGTTATGGCACAATAAGTCTTTCCTGAATCAGTGACTTCATACGCAGATTCAGCTCTGCTGGGCTGAACTCGCGAAGCCTCTTCAGCCAGGTGCTTTCGTCCACCGTACACCGGTGTTTAAGCGCGCCGCCGGTCTGTCCATGGTACTTTACCTGTATGTTTTATAACCAGCTCCATTGGTGTGGCCACACCCGATCCTGCCATACCTGGCACTTGCTGGATGTGTCGATGCCTGGTGACGGATCAGGCAGATCCATACACCCGACTGAACGCTTTGAACCCCGGACAGTTACGACCAAAGCGCAGGCTAAGCTGACGACCGCTACTGATCAGGCGGCAGGCCATATACATCAGTTCCTGCATGACCGTGCGCAGCCGCCGGCGCTTGGCTGAATGACGGACCGGCGCATCCGGCCCCAGTAGTGCCCGCTGACCCATCCAGCGCAGGATGTTGTACCCCAATACGGCGAACGCCATGATCAGATCGTTGGTATCGAATTTACCGGATGGCAGGCGTTCCAGGTCGAGGTCGGTTTTGAATTCACTATGAAACTGTTCGCTGGTGGCATGATCGCAATACAGCGCCATGACGGTTGCCTCATCCGCGATCTCGGATGAGAGTGAGGTGGTCCAGCCTTCAAGGCTGACCTCAGGTTCCAGAAACATCTGCCCCTTGGCGTCACTCTGGCGCACCGTGACTTTGACGATCAGACGGTCGCCAGTGCCATCCAGCGGTTCGCTCACCAACGTTTCCATTTTTCCGGGTCGGACATGACACCAGAGTGCACCAGCCGCATGAGCCTTGTCCATCCACGCCAGTCCGTCTTGCGAACGGGGGTTCCACTTGATCAGATAGTCCACCCCATGGGCACGAAAGTACGCACGGTTGTCGGCGGCATCGTGCGCGCTGTCGAGTCTCACCAGCAGGGGTGCCTCTGTCAGGTGTCGAGCCCGTGGCAGTACGCGGTCGAGGGTGTGAATAAACTCTTTGTTGGCGTGCTGGTTGCCGGGTCGCAGTTCACAGCCCAGACACCAGCCTTCAGTGCCCAGGTAGGCGGCAATGGGCGCGTAGCCATCATGCCCTTTGTAGGTATAGGCCACGCCCTCTTTTTTACTGTTGCTGTTGTCCATGGGGAATACGTCGATGTCCAGCGGCACATGGCCCGTGACGAGAGTACCGACAGATATTGAAGCGTTGTGCAGGAACTCGACGCTGGCCTCATCCAGCAATGGAATCAGTGCCTGGGCATCCTCATCGAATCGCTGACGCAGTCGGGCGGATGAAGGTGATTGCTTGATTCCCATCGCGGCTTTGAAGAAGTCATCATGGCGTGTCTGCTCAACGGCTTCGAAGTCGCTCTTGCCCAGACAGATCAGCCCCAAATAGGTACGGATGAGATCGATGTTAGAGATACCGTGGCGTTTGACGAGGGTGCGCGAGGTCTTGGCCAGAGAGGTCATCGTATTGAGACTATATCCGACGACGGCAAGGCCGCCGTGAGGTGTAATGACCTCGGTTTTGGACTGTTCGAGCTTGAAGGTACGCATGGTCAGAGTTCACTGTCTGGGTGAATCGATAGCGAGCTTCATTTTATCGTTACACCCCCCATGATTACAGGGCTACAAGGAATCAGTGAGGGTTTGAAGTCACGGATTCAGGTTAAAGACATTAACCGTCACATCCGCAAATATAACCTGATTACATTGCCAGCCACGCTGGTCATTGGGTTTGGCATCTACCTTCTGTTTACCGGCAATGGTGGCCAGTTTCACCCCTTGCTGGCGGAGCAATCGTTTGTGATCAAGATGATGCTGGCGGCAGGGGTCATTGAATTGCTGGCCATGAATCGGTTGGCAAAACTGAACAAGCTTAAGCATGTTATTCTCAGCAACCACAAGCTGGATCGTCGCCACAAAGCCTTTCACTGAGAGTCCTGTCAGCAAACAGGGGGCTCGAATATGGTGCGCAGGTCAGTCATATGACATTATCCGCCTGTTTTAACTTGAGCGGAGCTGGCGCGTGCTGCAGACAGAAAACCCCACTGGGTGTTGCCCTTTGTGCGGCAGTGATGACCTTTACCCGCTGTCGTGTAAAGAACGACTATATTACCGTTGTCGAACCTGTGAGCTGGTGCATTTGGAACCTGCGCAGAGGTTGTCTGAGCAGGCTGAAAAGGCTGTTTATGACGATCATGAAAATACGGTTGATGATCCCGGGTATCGCCGTTTTCTGTCACGCGCATTTGATCAGGTCAGGCAGCAACAGCCACCACCCGCCAAGGGGCTCGATTTTGGCTGTGGCCCGGGGCCTGCTCTGGTTGAGATGGCGCGTGAAGCCGGCTACGAGATGTCACTGTATGACAAGTATTACCATCCTGACTTGGCATCTCTGCAGCAACCGTACGATTTTATTACCTGTACCGAAGTGGTCGAGCACCTGGCCGACCCCCTGACTGTTCTGGATCAACTCTGGTCATTGCTGACTCCGAACGGGCTGCTGGTGCTGCAGACCAAGCGGGTGCTGGATGACGAGCGCTTTCGCAGCTGGCACTATCGCAATGACCCTACCCATATCACCTTTTTCGCTGAAACCAGCTTCCGCTGGCTGGCGCAGCACTGGCAAGCGAGCGTTAGTTTTCCCCATGCAGATGTGGCCTGTTTCAGCCCGTTGATTCGTGGATCAACACCTCGCTGAACTGATCGTTTCCATCCGTGCCAATCTGCTGTCGAAAAATGCGGTTGCGCCCCTGGTGCTTGGCTTCATACAGCGCCTGATCAGCACGGCCGATCAGATCGTCGAGGCTGCGATCCTGTTCTGACTGCTCTGCAATCCCGATGCTGGCCGTAACCTCGATCAGTCGGCCGTTCAGAGTCAGCTGTGTAAGGCGGATCTGCTCAAGCAGTCGGGCAGCAAAACGACCTGCATCTTCCAGGTCAGTATCAGGCAACAAAATCAGAAACTCTTCACCGCCCCAGCGTGCCGCCAGGTCACCCTCGCGTACCGTATTCAAAATGCACTGGCCCAACTGACATAACACCCGGTCACCGGCTGCGTGACCGTGCGTGTCATTGCACTGCTTGAAATGATCGATATCCAGCACTACGGCACTGAGTGGGCGCCGCCGGCGGTTTCCGGTTTGCCAGTGGCTCTCGGCCAGACGATAAAGCGCACGACGGTTATTGAGCAGCGTTAAAGGGTCGGTATTGGCGGCATGCTCCGCCCGAATCTGTTCACGATGTACATGACGTATGCGCGCCGCAAGCGCCAGTGCCAGTAGGGTGGCTTCGGCCAGCATGCCGATTTCGGCGGCGCGAAAGCTCCACTCCCCCAAGGGCAGGCGCCCTAATACGGCCAGTGTGGTAATGACGGTGCCACAGGTGCCGGAGATAACGGCCAGCAGGTAAAAACGAGCACTGACACTGCCTTGTGTGACTCGGCACAGCCCCATCAGCAGCATAAGGCTGGTGAAAACCAGCATGAACATAAAAGCGGCGCTCAGTGCGACCAGTTGTGAGTCTATCAGCCAGCCTGCAGTGAGGCTGAGAAGGGCCAGAGCGGCTGCAAGCTGTACCACCCGATAGCCACGAGAGCAGTACTGACGTATATGCAGAAAGCTGGTGGCAAACAGGAGTCCGCAACAGCCGAACAGGATCATCAGTGTTGGTGGTGCCCAGCGTTGCCATTCGGTGGCCTCACTCCAAAACCAGGCCAGGCCATGGCCCGAGTAGGCCAGGTTAACCAGCAGGAATGAGCCCAAATAGAGCGCATATAACAGGTGGTGACGGTCTCGAATACCGAAGAACAGCGCCGTATTGTAGAAGATCAATGCCAGCAGAAAGCCATAACTCAAGCCGTAGCTGGTCAAGCGTTGCAGCGGGAGGTGTTCCAGCTGTTCGTCATCCAGCAGGCGCAACGGTAACAGCATCGGGTCGGGTGTACTGATTCGCAGCAGCACAAGGTGCTCACCCGGGCTCAGCTCCAGTGGAAACAGAAACCCGGTCAGTAATGGGTTGCGATTGGCAAATGGCTGCAGATCTCCCGCCACAACCTGGTGGTGTAACCGTGGGCCGCGGTACTGGTACAGCCGTATCTCATCCAGCCAGGCAGTATCCAGCAGAAGGCTGCGCTCCAGTTGACTGCCGGTGTCATTGTGCAACTTCAGGGCAATCCAGACCGGTTTGCTGCCCAACCCGAGCGCCAGTGTGTCGGCATAGGGTGTGAATTGCCCCTTGTGCCAAAGTTCTGCAGCCGTGGAAGGGTTCAAGCGGGGTCCTGTTTCGATCAGAAAAGCCGTGGTCAATTCAACTGTGGCGGTATCCGCTGAATGGGCAGCAATAGCATGTGTGCTCAGTGAAATGGGCAGGCAGAAGCAGAGCAGCAGTACAGCCTTGGACCACATATTGCACCCGAAGAATTGGAACGGGAGTTTGATTATAGGCGAAAAATCGGAAATTGCAGTTGAAGAGAGACATTATTTTGCCTGTATGGGGTGGTATTCAGTTGTCTTTTTTTAACAAATTTGCTGCCGGAAATTGTCATGGCGGAGCATCGCCTGCTGATCCAAACTAAGGTCATTCCCTTATTGGTCAGCCACGACAGGTGGCACTAACCCTACAAGCGACAGGTGAGAGCAATGGATTTCAAAAACGTACCCGCAGTTGTTACCGGTGGTGCATCCGGTCTGGGTGAAGGTTCGGCCCGTGCACTGGCGGCCGCTGGCGCCAAGGTTGCGATTTTCGACCTGAATGAAGAGCGCGGTCGCCAGATCGCTGAAGAACTGGGTGGCATCTTTGTACGTTGTGACGTGTCTTCGGCTGAAAGCGCGGAAGCGGCGTTTGCGGCGGCGAGTGAAGCGCATGGCCCCTGCGGTATTGCCGTCAACTGTGCCGGTATCGCCCCGGCCGGCAAGATCGTCGGCAAGGAAGGCCCGATGCCGCTGGAGGCGTTCAACAAAGTCATTCAGGTCAACCTGGTGGGCAGCTTCAACATCATACGCCTGGCCGCCGCCGAAATGGCTACCCGTGAAGCCAACGATGACGGCGAACGTGGCGTGATCATCTCCACCGCATCCATCGCTGCCTACGAAGGCCAGATCGGGCAGGTCGCCTACAGTGCATCAAAGGGCGGCGTGGTGGCCATGACGCTGCAGGCGGCCCGTGAGCTGGCGCGCAGTGGCATTCGCGTGAACACCATCGCACCCGGCATTTTCATGACGCCGATGATGGCCGGTTTCCCGCAGGAAGTGCAGGACAGCCTGGCCGCAACCCTGCCGTTCCCGCAGCGTTTGGGTCGTCCTGAAGAGTACGGCATGCTGGTGGAGCAGATCGTGAAAAACCCGCTGCTGAACGGCGAAACCATTCGTCTCGACTGCGCGCTGCGCATGGCACCGAAGTAAGCGAGGATCGAGTGATGAATGCAGCCGTAATCGATACCGAAGAGCTGGACCTGTTCCGCGAGATGGTGCTGCGCGCACTGGAACGTGAAGTCGCGCCGCATTATGAACAGTGGGAACGCGAGGGCATTACGCCGCGTGCGCTCTGGAATACGCTGGGCGAAGCGGGTCTGCTGTGCGTGGACGCGCCCGAAGACCACGGCGGTTGTGGTGTGCCCTTTGAGTATTCGGTCATGCTGGTCACCGAAATGGCCCGACTGGGCTACGGTGCCCTGGCCACCAATGTAATGGTGCACTCCGATATCGTCGCCCCCTACATCGCCCACATCGGCAATGACGAGCAGAAAAACCGCTGGCTGCCGGGCATGGTGTCCGGTGACGTGGTTGGCGCCATCGCCATGACTGAGCCGGGGGCCGGCAGTGATCTGGCGGCGTTGCGCACCACGGCGGTACTGGACGGTGACGAGTATGTGATCAACGGCTCAAAAACCTTCATCACCAACGGTCAGCACGCCGACATGGTGATTGTCGCTGCCAAGACCGATCCAGCGGCCGGCGCCAAGGGTGTCAGCCTGTTCCTGGTCGACACCACGCTGCCGGGCTACGGCAAGGGCCGCAATCTGGAGAAGATCGGTCAGCACAGCGGCGATACCTCGGAGCTGTTCTTCGAGAACATGCGTGTACCCAAATCGGCCCTGCTGGGCGAAGAGGGCAAGGGCTTCATGTACCTGATGAAGGAACTGCCCCGTGAACGTCTGGTGATCGGCGCCATCGGTGTCGGTGCAGCCCGCGGCTCGCTGGATATGACCATCCAGTATGCCGACGAACGCACCCTGTTTGGCCAGAAGCTGAAAGAACTGCAGAACACCCGCTTCCGCATCGCCGAGATGGAGACCGACTACCGCGTCAACAAGGCGTTCATTGATCAGTGCATCAGTGAGTACTCCCGCGGCGAGCTGGATGCGGCCACAGCGTCCATGGCCAAGTACACCGCCACCGAAATGCAGTGCCGCGTGGCCGATGGCTGCCTGCAGCTGTTCGGCGGTTACGGTTACACCACTGAATACCCGATCTCACGCGCCTTTATCGACGCCCGTGTGCAGCGCATCTACGGCGGCACATCCGAGGTGATGAAGGAAGTCATCGCGCGCTCGGTGCTGGGGCGGTAACGCAACGGCCAGCCGAATAACGGATCAGAATATTAGCGACTTAACAGGAGCAACAAGATGTCAGACAACAGCATTGTGATTCTGGGTGCGGCCCGTACCCCCATGGGCGGCATGATGGGCGCATTGAGCGACGTGCGTTCACCGGACCTGGGTGCAGTGGCCATCGAAGCGGCCATCGAACGTGCCGGCCTGCAGCCGAGCGATATTGATGAAGTGATCATGGGCTGTGTACTGCCCGGTGCGCTGGGTCAGGCCCCGGCTCGTCAGGCGTCTCGCAAGGCCGGCATCCCGGATGCGGCCGGTGCTACCACCATCAACAAGATGTGCGGCTCTGGCATGAAAGCCGTCATGCAGGCCCACGACCAGATCAAGGCGGGCAGCGCCAGTATCATGATCGCCGGCGGCATGGAAAACATGAGCCAGGCGCCCTACATGCTGCCGAAAGCCCGCTCGGGCATGCGTATGGGCCACGGCCAGGTACTGGACTCCATGTTCTTCGACGGACTGGAAGACGCCTACGAAGGCGGCCTGATGGGTGTATTCGCCCAGCGCTCTGCTGATGACTTCAATATCACTCGTGAAGCGATGGATGAGTTTGCCATCGGCTCACTGACCAAGGCACTGGCCGCCATCGAGAACGGCTGGTTTAAGGACGAGATCGCCCCGGTTACCATCAAGGGCCGTGCGGGTGACACCGTTGTCGACACCGACGAACAGCCGGGCAACGCCCGCCCGGACAAAATCCCGCAGCTGAAGCCGGCGTTCAAGAAGGACGGCACGGTGACCGCGGCCAACTCCAGCTCCATCAGCGACGGCGGTTCCGCCCTGGTGCTGGCCACTCAGGCCGAAGCCGACAAGCGCGGCGTCAAGTCGCTGGCGCGTATCGTGGCGCATTCCACCCACGCCCAGCTGCCGGCCGAGTTCACCATCGCCCCGATCGGCGCCATCCAGAAGGTGCTCGACAAGGCGGGCTGGACTAAGGACGAGGTGGATCTGTACGAGATCAACGAAGCCTTCGCCGTGGTTTCCCTGCTGGCGATCAACGAACTGGGTCTGGATGCCGACAAGGTCAACGTCTACGGCGGCGCCTGCGCCCTGGGGCACCCGATCGGTTCCTCCGGCTCACGCATTCTTGTCACGCTGCTCAACGCCCTTAAGCAGCGCGGCCTGAAGAAAGGGGTTGCATCCCTCTGTATCGGTGGTGGCGAAGCGACAGCCGTGGCTGTTGAGCTGCTCTAATCAGTATTTGCATGGATTACATCTCTGCCCTTGGCTCTTGAATGAGAGTAGGCCACCTTTGGGTGGCCTTTTTTTGTGTGGTGTTCAGGTGTGACCGTATTAGCCTTTTTGGGTGTTGCTTTGACGCTACATATTGGTAAAGTCTAAAAATCCACCAGCAGGACGTCGGTGGCCGCAATGACAGGGAAAAGGGGATGGGTTGATGGCAGGGATGGTTAGTAGTTCTGTTGCTTTTAAACTTTTCAATTGGTTCCTTCAAGTTATTTTCTACTATATTGCGTGGTGGTGAAATAGCTAATTTACAAGTTATTACGTGGAAGTGTTTTTAAAGCATTTAATGCTTTGATTTTTCATGTGAGGTTAAATTGATGATTAATGATGTTTATTAGGCCTTATTCTTAATTTTTGAAATTTTATTATATTGAAATAATGGAATAAAAATGAATTTTGTTGAGAGTGTTACAGTCGAAGGATTTTGGGGTGAACGCATCTTGAGCTTTGATTTTCATGATGATGTAAATTTTGTTATTGGAATCAATGGTTCAGGAAAAACTACAGCAATAAATATCATTGTTGCAGCGCTTAAAGCAGATTTTTCTGAATTAGATAGGCTAGAATTTTCTAAAATATTCATCAAGCTAAAGTCTAACTCGAGCAGAAAAAAGCCATCAGTAGTTATTACAAAGACTCCAAGCACAGAAACACCATTCTCTTCTATTGTATATGAAATTAAAGAATCAGCTAGTGAGAAACCTTTAAAGCTATCATTAGACGATTTTGAAGAGCAAATGATGTTGCGTCGCTATCCTCGTAACTTTTTTGAAAGAGAAGTATATCGACGGCATGGTCGGAAGAGCCTTAATCACTCCCTTGAAGGATTAGTGAATGTCAGCTGGTTGTCTGTGAATAGGTCTAGTGCAAATCAAGACGATTATGATGAAGAGAATATTTCTACTGTTGATCGAAAGCTAAAGGAATTAGTAAATAGACTTGTCAGATATTTTTCAACATTGGGCAAAGCTGGTTCTGAGCAGTTCGAAAACTTTCAAAAAGAAGTCTTTTTGTCACTACTCTATAGAAGGTCAGGGAAACCATTTTTCTCAAATGCAAAAAATATAAATATTGAAGAAGAAAAGAAAGCGTTAATTGGGATTTTTAACCAGTTTAAAGTTAAGCCAAAGGAATTTGGCCAACGGATTGATAGTCACTTTGATATATTGGCTAAAGCAAAAGAAAAGCTATCATCTGAAGAAAACTCGCCACTTAATACGACCGATATATCAGTTTTGATTGGTACTGAAAGAATCGATTATATTGTCGAAGAGTGGAATAAGTCGATTGAAAAAAGAAAAGTTATTTTTGAGCCTAGAGATACATTTCTTAAAATAATAAATTCTATGATGCAAAGAAAAGAATTCTCTATTAATGCTCAAAATGAATTGCAAATAATTACTCAGTCTGGGAAAGACCTCCCTCTTCATAGATTATCATCAGGTGAAAAACAATTATTAATTGTTCTGGGAGAAGCTCTTTTACAAGAGAAGCAGCCTTGGGTTTATATTGCGGATGAGCCTGAATTATCTTTGCATGTGAAGTGGCAAGAAAGTTTGGTTGAAAATCTTAGGGCAATAAACCCTAATTCTCAAATTATTTTTGCCACTCACTCTCCTGATGTTGTTAGTATTTTTGGTGATAAGGTTTTTGACATGGAGAAAATGTTTTAATGTCATTCACTAGAACAAATTCTGGATTGTCCAATGGCCATCTTTTCTTTGATACTGAATTGATTATATATACAGAAGGTGGCGATAGAAGCTTTTCTATTGATGATGTGGAAAATGGGAGGTTTGGTACAAAGTCAATAGATATTAAATTTTGGAAGGGATTGTTTGATGCGGCTAAATTTAGAAGAAAAGTTCAGTTTAGGTCATTAGGGTCAAAAACTGCCTCTAAGCAAATCAGAGATAAAATAATCACAAAAGAAATTAAAAATGTAGCTTTGGTGCTTGATAGAGATCTTGACTTTATTACTAATCCCCCTGTGGAGTCACCATTTATATTGCATACAAAGGGGTATAGCTGGGAAAACGATGTTTATACAGAAATCAATACAATTAATCAAATAAAATCAATTCTATTAGATCAAGAACTACCAAAAGAAATAAAAGAAGAAGTTAGTTCTGCATACGCTGATTTTTTGAGAATTAGCAGACGTTTGTTAAGAGTAGAGGTTATATTTAGATCGCAAGGAATAAAATTCATAACAGAAATAAAAGGTGATAGGTTTTTTGATAATAAAAGATCTTCAAAGATAAATAAGATTCAAGTTATTAATTTCATAAAAAAGCAAAAGGTTAATTTGAAAAATAGACCGGTGAATATGAATTTTGATTTAGATGGAGTTTGTCCTATAAATAATAATTACGGCAAGCTTTTAGCTGCTCTTTCTGTAACGGTAATAAATTTTATAGTAAAAAGAAATTCTAGTTTGACATCTATTCCAACTGGTTTATTAGAATCGGCCATGTTAGAAAGATATATAAATAAACAAATTAGTTCATGTGATTCTTATTATGAGAAGATAATAAGCCAGCTGGAATCGGCATAAGTTAAAAGTTACGGAAAAATGAGGGTGTTCAAAACTCTGTGTCAGCCAACCAGCCTTATAGGCTGATGTGATGTTCCAAGCGCCCTGGGAAGTGGATGGCCATCTGTGACAGCGTCAAGTTCCAGTTCTGCACGGGGTGCGTCCAGCGCTCAGAGGACTTGAGTATACCGGCATAGAGTAGCTTGAGTAAGCTGTTCTCATTGGCGAAGCCGCCCTTGGTCTTGGTGAGCTTGCGGAACTGGCGGTGTACGGCTTCCACCGCGTTGGTGGTGTAAATCGCCTTGCGCACGTAATCGGGGTATTTGAAGTAGGCTGAGAGCGTGGGCCACTTTTCCCGCCAAGACTTGATGACCATGGGATATTTATCGCCCCACTTGGCTTCCAGGTCATCAAGCGCAAGTTCGGCGGCATTGAGTGTGGCAGCCTTGTAGACGGCTTTCAGGTCGGCCATAAAGGCCTTCTGGTTTTTCGAGGCAACGTACTTCATCGAGTTCCGGATCTGGTGAATGATACAGTGCTGGATCTCGGTGTCGGGGTAAATCGACTCAATGGCTTCGGGGAAGCCCTTCAGTCCATCGATACAGGCAATCAGGATATCTTTGACGCCCCGGTTGTAGAGGTCCGTGAGTACACTGAGCCAGTGGTGAGCACCTTCCTGGTCCGAGAGGTAGAGGCCGAGTAGTTCTTTCTTGCCCTCGATGTTCAGGCCAAGGAGCGTATAGATCGCCTTGCTGACGTAGCGCCCATTCTCTTTGATTTTGTAGTGAATGGCATCGAGCCAGACAATGGGGTAAATAGCTTCCAGGTCACGCTCACGCCAGGCTTGCAGCTCCGGTAGCAGTTTGTCGGTGACGGCGTTGATAGTGCCGTTGGAGAGCGAAACACCATACAGCTCGGCGATGTGCGTACGGATGTCCTGATAGCTGTTACCGAGTGCGAACAGGGCGATGATTTTACGTTCCAGTTCGTCAGTGAGGTAGGTCTGGTGCTTCTTGACGATCTGGGGCTCGAAGGAGCCGGTCCGGTCTCTTGGTGCGTCCAGCTCAAAGCTGCCAGTCGGACCTTTCATGGTCTTGCGACTGGAACCGTTCTTGCGGTTGGCCGTGTCCTCCGAGGCTAGATGGGCCTCCAGCTCACCTTGCATGGCGGCTTCGGTGAGTTGCTTGATCAACGGGGTCAGGATACCGTCTTTGCCGGTGAGGTCTTTGCCCTCACGCAGGGCTTGAAGTGCGGCATCCATATCGAATGTAGGTTTGGTCATGAGTCATCTCTTTTCGGTTCAGTCTAAAGAAATGACACAGAATTCTGAACACTACCAAAAATTGGGGTATGCATATTTGGCCAACTTAATTCTCTTGCAATCGGTCTGGTATGACCACCCATGGGGGGGCGTACAACGCCTGAAATGCGCAGTATCCAGCCCGCGCGTATCGCAGTAAAATCGCCAGCTTTAACGATCACTATCGGAGTAACCACCCATGGGCAGAGCGTATCAGAACCGCAAAGAGTCGATGGCCAAAACATCAGACATGAAGGCCAAGCTCTACAGCCGTTACGGGCGCGAAATCTATGTCACGGCCAAATCGGGTGGGGTCGACCCCGATGGTAATCTGGCGCTGCGTGGCTTGATTGATCGAGCGAAAAAGGAGCAGGTTCCAGGGCACGTGATCGAGAAGGCGCTCGACAAAGCCAAGGGGGCTGGCGGCGAAGACTACTCCCCGGCGCGTTACGAAGGTTACGGCCCCGGTGGCAGCATGGCCATCATCGAATGCCTGACCGATAACCCCAACCGCACCTTCGGCGACGTGCGCCAGGCCTTCACCAAGACCAAAAGCAAGATCGGTACTCAGGGCAGTGTCAGCCACATGTTCGATCACTGTGCCATCTTTGTCTTTGCTGGCGATGATGAAGAAGCGGTGCTTGAAGCCCTGATGGAAGGGGATGTTGACGTTACCGATATCGAGCTTGAAGACGGCAAAATTACCGTCTTCGCGCCGAACACTGAATATTTCAAGGCCAAGACCGCACTGATCGAGCGCTTTGGCGATCTTGATTTCGACGTTGATGAGATTCAGTTCATCCCGCAAAGCTATACCAGCCTCAGTGGTGACGATGTGGCGATGTTTGAGAAGTTTCTGGCTATGCTGAACGATCTGGACGATGTACAGCAGGTGTACCATAACGTCGAGTTCTGAAAGGACTGCCCCAGGCCAAAAACCGTCCCGTAGTGAATAGAAAGAGGCCAGCCTACTGAGCGATCAGGCCGAGCAGGAGGGCCTGACGTAAAAGCGGTTATCGCCATATGCAGAGCTGCCTTGGCGCTCGCCATGAATGATCATGTTGAGCGCCAAGGCATTTGCCGGTGTCGGGCCGGCGTGTACTTACACTTTGAAACGACCCAGTTGCTGGTCAAGGCGAGCGGCGCTGGTTGATACCTCTTTACCCAGTGCCGTGACCTGTGCGGCAGCCTGCGCCAGTACATCGGCCGAATCGCCGATGCTGGTGATGTTGCGGTTGATCTCTTCGTTCACCATGCTCTGTTCCTCGGCAGCAGTCGCGACCTGAGTGGTGTTTTCAGAAATGGCCGTGATGCGTGAAGAGACGCCTTCCAGTCGCTGATAGCTGGAGTGACTCTGCTCGACGGTCTGAGCGGCCATGCCACGGCAGTGCTGCATGCGACCGACACTGTCATCCACATCGCGTTTCAGGGCTGAAATGAGTGTGTCGATATCGCCGGTAGCGTCCTGCGTGCGGCTGGCAAGGTTTCGGACTTCATCAGCAACCACCGCGAAGCCACGTCCCTGATCACCTGCGCGCGCGGCTTCTATTGCGGCGTTCAGGGCCAGCAGGTTGGTCTGTTCGGCGATATTCCGTATGGTCTCGATAATCTTATAGATTTCGTCACTGCGGCTGGCAACCTGACCAATACTCTCTGAAGCGTCATCCAGTGCACCGGACATGTTGCCGATTTCGTCAACGGTCGACTTGAGGGTATTGCGGGTGGCGCTGACTTCATGCTCGGAGCTGCCGGCGTTCTGGGCCGTTTGACCGGCCAAGTTGGCCACCTGGGTGGCGGTGGCGGCCATCTCGTTGGCGGCTGCAGCCACGCTTTGCAGCTGTTTCTGCTGTTCTTCAGGTACACGCCGTTAAAACGACCCACTTGCCCTTAACTGTACTGCGCCACTTTTTTTGAAGTCCGCTCCAGTTCAACATTCCAGGGCAGCAGTCGCTCCAGCTTTTCCAGTGTGTCGGCGTTGGCGATACGCTCCAGCACATGCCGGATGTACGCCGAGGGTTCCAGGTCGTTGGCTTTGGCCGTTTCGATCAGGGAGTAGCAGGTGGCGCTGGCGTGAGCGCCCTGCGGGGTATCCGCGAACAACCAGGCCTTGCGACCCACGGCGAACGGACGGATGGCATTCTCGGCCAGCACGTTGCTGATGTGCAGGTCACCCCGCTCACAGTAGCCGATCAGGGTGGGCCACTGGTTCAGGGTGTATTCCATAGCTTTGCGAGTTAACCCGCCTTTCATCACGCGACCCACGTTGGCGTCCAGCCAGGCCTTGAACGCTTCCAGTCGAGGCAGGCTCGATGCCTGACGGATCTGATAGCGTTCGGCAATGCTCAGGTCCTTGATCTGACGTTCGATGGCATACAGTTTGTTGATGTGACTGAGTGCCACATCCGCTTTGGACAGCTTGGCCTGTTTGCCTTTACCCGCCGGCTTGGCCGCTTTGGTCGCTTCGATGAACTTGCGGCGGGCGTGATCCCAGCAGCCAATGCGGGTCAGCTTATTGGCTGAACAGATCGGTTCATAACCGGAGTAACCATCCGCCTGCAGCACACCCTTGAAGTCATCGAGCAGGCGCACGGGCACCGCTCCACTTCGGGAGGGATCATAGGCGAACAGGACGGACGGTTGGCCCGGCGGTCCGCCTCGGGTCACCCACATCCATTTATCGGATTGGGCAGCTTTGCCATCCTCTTTGAGTACCTGGATGCGGGTTTCGTCGGCCTGCAGGTAGGCCGCACTGTTCTGCGCTTCCCGCATCAGGTTGATCAGCGGTTTGAACACCTCATCCAGACGGATGATCCAGTGGGCCATGCTGGTGCGACTCAGCTCATGGCCCAGACGCTTGAACATCTGCTCCTGACGGTAGAGCGGCAAGCCATCGGCATATTTGGAGGTGATCAGGTAAGCCAGCAGGGCCGGAGTAGCGATGCATTTGCCCAGCGGGTGTGTCGGGCGAGCCGCGGCCAGGATACGCTCATCACCGTCCTGCTCGAACACCGCTTTTTCCTGCCAGTATTCCAGCACTTTGAGCTGAGCCGGGATGTATTCCAGCTCTTCCTTGACCTTGGTGAAGAAGGTTTTCACTGCCCCAGCTTTTTCCTCATCGCTGAGGCACAGCTCGATGCGCTCACGCAGCAGATTATCAGAGAAGCCACGCTGACGGCGTTTGGGTGTAGACGCGGCAGCAGGAGTATCGTCTTCAGCAACTTCAATATCATCCGGGAGCTGATCCCGCAGCTGATCGATCTCGGCTTCCAGCTCGGACTCATCGAAGAGGTGGATCTGGTGGACCGTTTTTTCACTGCTGGCCGCGAACCGCTGGATGCGCTGCAAGCGCAGCATCTCTTCCAGCAGCAGGATGTATTGCTCGCGCTTCTGGATATGCTGCTCTTGATGTTGGAGTTGCTGCTGTAGACCAGCCACCATCGACAGCAAGTCAGCGGTCGATAAACCGCTGAGTTCAGGCATCTTTGAGGTGGTTTCGGGCTGTGTTTTCATGGGCAAAATTATATCAAAAACAGCCAGTTGAAGCACCCAAAACCCGCTATCCAACGGCCTCATAATGTACGGTTTTATGGCCTTGCAGCAGACTGATGTCATAACCATCGAGCAACCAGTTGATCTGCTCGCCGGTCAGCGGCATCAGCTCATCAGCCGGGCTGGGCCACTTGAATTTCTCTTCGGCCAGCGCCTTGTAATAGAGGATAAAACCGTTGTCTTCCCACATCAGGCACTTGATCTTGTTACGCTGCCGGTTGGTGAACGCATACAGGGCACCAGTGAAGGGGCTACGCCCTAACTCCTGCTCAATCAGCACCGCCAGGCCATTGGCTTGCTTGCGAAAATCAATGGGCTCACGGTACAGATAGATCTCGGGCATGGACCGAGAGGGACGCAGATACCGTGGCTTCATCAGAGCTGCCTCAGGATTGCACCGAGCAGGTCAACATTACCGGCATGCAGGCCTGTAATGGCCATGCCACCCGGAAGCCTCAGGGTCAGATCATCCGATAGCGGTGAAGCGGCCACCTGGGTGACGCGAGCAAAGCCGGGTGTTGGTGAGCGCTCGGTATCGGTCGCATCATCTGTACCTTCGAGCTTGCGGCGCCAATAGACAAACTGGTGATAGGACAGCGATTGCTGTTTGCAGAAGGCAGCGCCGGATAGCCCAGTATCACGCCAGTGTTCAATGTGCTGTTGCCAGTGGTAAGTGCGCTCGGCTGAGTTCATGCTGGATTCCTCGCGTAGGTGACGATGGAATCAGTGTGCGGCGGTTAGTGGCTGGAAAAAAGGGGCTGATTTATGGGCGGATACTTCTTCAGTGGATTCTCGGGTCTGTTGAGCATTGTCTGCCAGGGCCTTGGCATTCTGCTGCAGCTGTGCCGACAGGCTGATCAACTCGTGAATGACGGTGCGGATCTTGCGGGTAAAGCTGTTGAACCCATCCGAAACGGCGTTCAGTTCAGCATGACGGAAATGCTCCAGCTCCTGTGTCAGGTCGCCCTCAGAGCCTCCCAGTGCCTGCATGCGTTCGCCGAGTTGAGCCAGCGGTTTTGTAATGCCGGATATGAACAGATTCACCACCGCCAGGGTGATCAGCAGAATGACGCCTGCGGTGATCAGCAAATCCCAGATGGTGCTGCTGCGGTTATCTTCCATATCGGCCTGTAACTGGTTCAGTTCTGCCAGGGCGGCGGCCTTGGGAACTTCCACAATCAAACGCCAGCGGGTATTGGCGACGGACAGTTCCTCAGTCACCATAATGATATCGTTGCTGTTTTCAGGGTTGTTGATGCGTTGCAGGAAGTCTGGATCAACGGATTGAACGGTCTTACCGGCGGCTTGGGTAAAGCGGCTGGATGCGATAACACGATTCTGCTGGCTGGTAAGCGCCAGAGAATCAGCACCTTTTTTCCAGCCACTGACCGCCGCACACTGATTCCATCGTCACCTACGCGAGGAATCCACCATGAACTCAGCCGAGCGCACTTGCCACTGGCAACAGCACATTGAACACTGGCGTGATACCGGGCTATCCGGCGCTGTTTTCTGCAAACAGCAATCACTGTCCTATCACCAGTTTGTTTATTGGCGCCGCAAGCTCGAAGGTACAGATGATGCGACCGATACCGAGCGTTCACCAACATCTGGCTTTGCTCGCGTCACCCAGGTGGCCGCTTCACCGGTGTCGAGTGATCTGACCCTGAGGCTTCCGGGTGGCATGGCCATTACAGGGCTGCATGCCGGTAATGTCGATCTGCTCGGTGCGATCCTGAGGCAGCTCTGATGAAGCCACGGTATCTTCGTCCCTCTCGGTCAATGCCGGAGATATATCTGTACCGTGAGCCCATTGATTTTCGCAAGCAGGCCAATGGTCTGGCGGTGCTGGTTGAGCAGGAGCTGGGACATAGCCCCTTTACCGGTGCATTGTATGCCTTCACCAACCGGCAGCGTAACAAGATCAAGTGCCTGATGTGGGAAGACAACGGTTTTATCCTCTATTACAAGGCGCTGGCCGAAGAGAAATTCAAGTGGCCCAGCCCGGCTGATGAGCTCATGCCGTTGACCGGCGAACAGATCAACTGGTTGCTCGATGGTTATGACATCAGCCTGCTGCAAGGCCATAAAACCGTGCATTATGAGGCTGTTGGATAGCGGGTTTTGGGTGCTTCAACTGGCTGTTTTTGATATAATTTTGCCCATGAAAACACAGCCCAAAACCACCTCAAAGACGCCTGATATCAGCAGTTTATCGACCGCTGACTTGCTGTCGATGGTGGCCGGGCTGCAGCAGCAACTGGCCTCGAAAGAGGATGAGCTTGAGCAGCGGGATCAGGTCGTCAAAGAGCGTGACCGGCAACTCCAGCAGCGCGAGCAGTACATCCTGTTGCTGGAAGAGATGCTGCGCTTGCAGCGCATCCAGCGGTTCTCGGCCAGCAGTGAGAAAACGGCCCACCAGATCCACCTCTTCGATGAGTCAGAACTGGAAGCCGAGATCGATCAGCTGCGGGATCAGCTCCCGGATGATATTGACGTCGCTGAAGATGAGACGCCCGCTGCCACGCCTGCACCCAAACGCCGTCAGCGCGGCTTCTCCGATAGCTTGCTGCGTGAGCGCATCGAGCTGCTGCTGAGTGATGAAGAGAAGGCCGGGGCCGTCAAAACCTTCTTCACCAAGGTGAAGGAAGAGTTGGACTATATCCCGGCTCAGCTCAAAGTACTGGAATACTGGCAGGAAAAAGCCGTGTTCGAGACGAACGGCGACGAGCGGATCGTAGCCGCGGCTCGCCCGACACACCCGCTGGGCAAATGCATCGCCACCCCGGCCCTGCTGGCCTACCTGATCACCTCCAAATATGCCGATGGTCTGCCGCTGTACCGGCAAGAGCAGATGTTCAAGCGTCTGGGCCATGAGCTGAGCCGCACCAGCATGGCCCACTGGATCATCCGTCTGGATGAGGTGTTCAAACCGCTGATCAACCTGATGCGGGAGTCGCAGAACAGTGCGGCCTACCTGCAGGCTGACGAAACCCGGATCCAGGTACTCAAAGAGGATGGCAAGGCTGCCCAATCCGATAAATGGATGTGGGTGACCCGAGGCGGACCACCCGGCCAACCTTCCGTCCTGTTCGCCTATGATCCCTCTCGAAGTGGAGCGGTGCCCGTGCGCCTGCTCGATGACTTCAAGGGTGTGCTGCAGGCGGATGGTTACGCCGGTTATGCGCAGATCTGTTCAGCCAATGAGCTGACCCGCATTGGCTGCTGGGATCACGCCCGCCGCAAGTTCATCGAAGCGACCAAAGCGGCCAAGCCGGCGGGTAAAGGCAAACAGGCCAAGCTGTCCAAAGCGGATGTGGCACTCAGTCACATCAACAAACTGTATGCCATCGAACGTCAGATCAAGGACCTGAGCGTGGCCGAACGCTACCGGATCCGTCAGGCGTCGAGCCTGCCTCGACTGGAAGCGTTCAAGGCCTGGCTGGACGCCAACGTGGATCGCGTGATGAAAGGCGGGCTAACTCGCAAAGCTATGGAATACACCCTGAACCAGTGGCCCACCCTGATCGGCTACTGTGAGCGGGGTGACCTGCACATCAGCAACGTACTGGCCGAGAATGCCATCCGCCCGTTCGCCGTGGGGCGCAAAGCTTGGTTGTTCGCGGATACTCCGCAGGGCGCTCACGCCAGTGCCACCTGTTACTCCCTGATCGAAACGGCCAAAGCCAACGACCTGGAACCCTCGGCCTATATCCGGCATGTACTGGAGCGCATCGCCGATGCCGACACGCTGGAAAAGCTGGAGCGACTGCTGCCCTGGAATGTTGAACTGGAGCGGACTTCAAAAAAAGTGGCGCAGTACAGTTAAGGGCAAGTGGGTCGTTTTAACGGCGGATACGCTGGCTGAGCAGTGTAATACTGGCTTCGCCGTCATAGAGGCTCTGTGACAGTTTTTCAGTCAGTTGCTGCAGCACCGGCAGGTTGATGTCGGTGCCGGCAACCCCGATCACCTTTTTGTCGTGCATGATGGGTACGGTGAGGGACGTCATCAGTACCGAATTGCCCGGCTCGATCTCGTACAGGTAGGGCTCTACCATACAGGGTGAGGCTGTTTCGCGTGGGCACAGATACCATTCGGATTCACGCATGCCGTTTGCGTTCAGTGTGGCGTCCAGTTTGCGGTTCGAGTCTTCGGTAGGATAAAACGTGAGTGAATCACCTTCTCTTACCCAGTAGATTTCAAGGTTGCCCTGTTTCGAGCTGTGCTCCAAATCTCCCTTGTACAGGTTGTCGAAGTTGTCATAGCCATTGGGTTCGAACTGGGCATACATGGAGCTGACTTCTTCGTTGGCCAGCAAGTGCGCCCGGACCAGTTGCTTGGCCGCATGGCGTGAAACCAGCTGATCGGTCCAGGCGGTTGCGCCCATGAAAGTCGCCAGGGCGGTTGCCGAGTCGAAACCGCGCTCAAGGCGCTGGCGAATATCAACCGATATCTGTCCAGCGGTCAGGTGCAATTGGTCATTCACGTTCTCGGTAATGATGCCTGTGGTGTCGTCCACAGCCTTGTCGATGGATGATTGATAAGCCCCGAGCGCAAGAAAAATGACAATTCCGAGTGAGACGAGGATGGCAAGTGCTGAGCCGACCAGCAGTTTGAAGCGGATGGACAGGTTGGTCATATAGTCCGTTCCTCAGGAGAAGTTGTGTGGGCATGTCACGCGGGCAGGCGCGACAAATAGTCCGCAGAGCGCATAGTTGCCTGAAAACTCCTTCTTTCAGAATGGTTATAACAGCTTTATAAGAACTTGGTGAGCGTTGTCGAGCCGATTAACCCTCCTGCTTGCGATAGGCCAGTGGGCTGACACCGGTCCAGTGTTTGAATGCCCTTGAGAACGCGCCTGGCTCGGCGAACCCCAGTTGGCTTGAAATATCCCCGATGCTCAAATTTTGCCGGGTCAGCATCATGATCGCCTGGTCTCGGCGCAGGTTGTCCTTGATCTTCTGGTAGGAGGTACCTTCGGCCTTCAATTTGCGTGATAGCGTATAAGAGGTGGTGTGCAGCTGCTCCGAGACCCAATCAAGATTGGGCAGGCCACCTTCTTCAAACCCTTCCAGCAGGCCGCGTACCCGGGTGCTCAGGCTATCGTCTTCGTCGGTCCAGATCAGCAGGTCGCGCGGTGAACTGAGAATGAACTCGTCCAGCTCCCGTGTGGTGCGCGTTACCGGCATGCTGAGGTAGTTTTTGCTGAAGAAAATACTGCTGCGGGGTTGCTCGAACAGGCATTTGCAGGGGTAGATGAAGCGATACTCATCGAAGTGAGAGGGAAGCGGGTGGGTAAAGCTGGCATGGCTGAGTACGATCTTGCGCCCAATCAGCCATCCGATCAGGCGATGCCAGACCATCAGCAGCCACTCCACCAGAAAATTATCCGGGTCCAGCTCAGGGTGGTGATGAGTAAGGCTCAGTTCGACCTCGTCGCCCTCCAGTCTCAGGCTGATCTCGATATCATCCGAGAACAGGCGGTAACAGCGGATGCTTTGCCGCATTACGTCTTCAAGATTGGTGCTGTGCACCACCAATGATCCCATCAGATGAAAGTGCCCAACCCGACAGGGGGATGATGTAAGCCCCATGAACTCGTCGTCCAGCTCGCGCCAGATACGGCGAAACAGCTGGATGAACTGACCGGTGCGCAGTCGTGCCTTGGTTTGGTTGATCAGGTCTGGATCGATATCACAGCTGGCCAGCAAGCGCTCCACATCACGCCCCTGAGCGCGATAGCCCTGCAGCATGGCGCGAGCATAGTGGGACGAGAAGGTCAGGTTCTTCATAGGTCAGGGCTGGGCTCTGTACGGGCTGATTGATATCAACCGCTTGTTTTTGATGACGAATCAGTGGTGCAAAAAATGTCAATTTATCTGTCGAAAGTTGTCATTCTGTTGCCACGGGCGATTGCATTACTCTGCGTTCATACAGAAGGAATAGGTATTTTCCCTTATTCATGCCCGGTTTGGCCAGTGTGGTCTGTCCGGGTAATGGTGAACCTCATTAGAACAATAAGCAGGTTTCAGTATGGACAAGATCAGCTACAACGATTTCATCAAGGATTTCACGCCGGAATCGATCATACAGAACTTCGTGGGCGATTTTAACGCGGGGATCAATGTCTGCGAGGAGATCTGTGACCGTTGGGCCGACGACCCTGAAAAGGTTGCACTGCGCTATGAGCTTGCGGATGGCAGCGGCGGTGAAATGACCTTCCGCGAACTGATGCAGCGTTCTGCTCAGTTTGCCAACTTCCTGAAGTCTCAGGGGATTGGCAAGGGTGATCGCATCTCGGCCCTGCTGACCCGTACCCCCGAGTTGATGGTTGCTGTTCTGGGTGCACTGCGCGCCGGTGCCGTTTATCAGCCCATGTTTACCGCTTTTGGCTCGGGTGCCATTGAGTACCGGGTACAGAAAGCCGACACCAAACTGATTATTACCAATCCCGAACAGTGGTCGAAGCTGGCAGATGTGAAGGGGCTGCCCACCACCATGCTGGTGGCTGAAACCGGTCATCCGCTGGAAGGGGAGGCGGACTTCCTGTTCCAGTCGACACTGGATCAACAGTCGGACCAGTTTGAACCAGTGAAAATAGGCCCGGAAGATCCCTTCCTGCAGATGTTTACCTCCGGCACCACCGGCAAGTCGAAAGGGGTGACGGTTCCGGCCAAGGCGCTGTCGGCGTTCTATGTCTACATGCGCTATGCCATCGGTCTGCGTGATACCGACAACTTCTGGAACGTGGCTGACCCGGGCTGGGCGTATGGACTGTACTACGCCGTGGTGGGGCCGCTTTTGCTGGGTTGCACCACCCACTTCAATGAAGCCGGCTTTACCGCCGAGAACACATTCGAGTTTCTGCGCAGGCACCGCATCACCAACCTGGCGGCCGCGCCCACGGCCTACCGCATGCTGAAGGCCAACGACAAGCTGTTGAAAGACTACCCCGAGATCGACCTCCGGGTGGCCAACAGCGCCGGTGAGCCTCTGAACCCTGAAATCGTGAGCTGGGTACAGCGTGCCTTCGGCTGCCTGGTCTGCGACCAGTATGGTCAGACCGAGACCGGCATGACCTCTGCCAATTTCCATGAACTGGAACATCAGCTGCGCGATGCCAGCATGGGCTATCAGTTGCCGGGCTACCGTCTGGTGGCGCTGGATGCCAACTTTAATGAGGTGGGGCCGGGCGAAAGTGGCGAGCTGGCCATCGACATGGAAAACTCCCCTCTGTATTTCTTCCAGGGGTATACCTGGGGTGAAAAAAGCCCGTACCACGGCAAGTACTACCTGACCGGTGACGTGGTGATCAACAACGGTGATGGTTCGCATTCCTACACCGGACGTGATGACGACATCATCGCCTCTGCCGGCTATCGCATCGGGCCTGCCGATGTGGAAAGTACGCTGCTGGAGCATGAGGCAGTGGTCGAGAGTGCCGTGGTGGGCAAGCCCGACGACAGTCGTGGTTTCATCGTTAAGGCCTATGTGGTGACACACCCGCATGTTGATGCCGATGATGCGCTGGCTGAAACCCTGAAGCAGCATGTGCGCAATCGGCTTTCCACCCACGCCTTCCCGCGTGAAATCGAATTTGTGAATGATCTGCCCAAGACTTCAAGCGGCAAGATCCAACGTTTCCTTCTGCGTAAGCAGGCAGCTGAGGAAGTGGCTTCTTAGTGAGCATTGAGGCCTTCGGGCCTCCTTTTTCCCCTTTTGCTGCTGATCGATAAAGGTACTGAGATATGAAAATACTGGTCGCTGTAAAGCGTGTGATTGATTACAACGTCAAGGTACGGGTCAAGTCCGACCGTTCGGATGTAGACCTGGCCAATGTCAAAATGTCCCTCAACCCATTTTGCGAAATCGCGGTGGAAGAGGCGGTACGCCTGAAAGAGGCCGGCAAGGCAGATGAAATCGTAGTCGTCTCTATTGGCAGCAAGGCCTGCCAGGAGCAGCTGCGTACTGCACTTGCACTGGGTGCTGATCGTGCCGTTCAGGTCGAGGCGCCGGATCAGCTGGACTCCCTGTCGGTGGCGCGCATTCTGCAGAAGCTGGCGGAAGAAGAATCAGCCGACCTGATTCTGCTGGGCAAGCAGGCGATCGACTCCGACAACAACCAGACCGGTCAGATGCTGGCCGCGCTGATGGATCGTCCGCAGGCAACCTTTGCGTCCGAAGTGGTGGTTGAAGGCGACAGCCTGAAAGTGACCCGCGAAATAGACGGCGGTCTGCAAACCCTGAGTCTGAAACTGCCCGCAGTTGTGACCACTGACCTGCGTTTGAACGAGCCGCGCTATGCATCCCTGCCCAATATCATGAAGGCCAAGAAAAAGCCGCTGGATGTGAAAACTCCTGAAGAGCTGGGTGCACAGCTGGCTGCCGGTGTGCAGCTGATGAGCGTTGAGCCGCCGGCTGAGCGTCAGGCCGGTATCAAGGTTGGCTCGGTGGAAGAGCTGGTAGACAAACTGCGTAACGAAGCAAAGGTGGTCGCATGAGCATTCTGATCCTGATCGAACACGATAACCAGTCCCTCAAGCCGGTTACCCTGAGCCTGGTAACAGCCGCTCAGCAGATCGGGGGTGATATCGACCTGCTGGTAGCGGGTGAAAACTGTCAGGCTGTGGCCGATGCCGCAGCGGCCATTGCCGGTGTGCGCAAGGTGATCGTGGCGGATAATGCCGCTTATGCGCACCAGTTGGCTGAGAACGTCAGTAAACTGATGGCTGAGATCGCTGATGGTTACAGCCATATTCTGGCGCCGGGCACGACGACCGGTAAAAACATAGCGCCCCGCGTGGCGGCATTGCTGGGCGTGAACCAGCTGTCGGACATCATTGCGGTTGGGTCGCCCGATACCTTCAAGCGTCCGATCTATGCCGGCAACGCCATTGCAACCGTGAAGTCAGCGGATGCAGTCAAGGTGATGACGGTGCGCGGTACCGCGTTCGATGCAGCGCAAGCCACGGGCGGCAGTGCAGCCATTGAGAGCTGCGGTGCCGTACATCAGCATGCTGACGTGAGCTTTGTCGGCGAAGAGCTGGCCAAGTCGGATCGTCCTGAGCTGACCGCTGCATCCGTGGTCATCTCCGGTGGTCGTGGTATGGCCAACGGTGACAACTTTGAGCTGCTGTACAAGGTCGCGGACAAGCTGGGTGCCGCGGTCGGTGCGTCCCGTGCCGCCGTCGATGCCGGTTTTGCGCCCAACGACATGCAGGTAGGGCAGACCGGCAAGATGGTTGCGCCAGAACTGTACATCGCGGTGGGCATTTCCGGCGCCATTCAGCACCTGGCCGGTATGAAGGATTCCAAGATCATCGTGGCGATCAACAAGGACGAAGAGGCGCCGATCTTCCAGGTGGCCGACTATGGTCTGGTCGGTGATCTGTTTGAAGCGATGCCTGAACTGGAGAGCCGGCTCTGATCAGAGTATTCTTGCGGGAAAGTTGATCCGTTCAAGGAGATATGGACCCATGCTCTGCTTCATGAAACAGCGGTGCCGCCCCGGATGGTTGGCATCGCTTGCATTGACTGCAACCCTCGGCTTGACCGGCTGTGCTGTTTCCCCTACCGGTGAGCGAACCCTGCTGCTCAACTCCTCTACACAGATGAATGAGCTTGGCTCCCAGTCTTTTGAGCAGATGAAAGAGAAAATCCCGATCGAGACCGATGCGCGCACCAACCGTTATGTGGAGTGTGTATCCGATGCAATCGTGATGCAGGTGCCTCGTAAATATGGCTACGCGCCACAGGATTGGGAGCTGGTGGTGTTCAAGGATGAGGCCGTTAATGCCTTTGCGCTGCCAGGCGGCAAAATCGGTGTTTACACCGGCATGCTTCAGGTGGCCAATACCCAGCATCAACTGGCATCGGTGATCGGACATGAGGTGGCTCATGTGCTGGCACAGCACGGCAATGCGCGCATGAGTCAGCAACAGCTGACCCAGTTGGGGATAGTGGCAACCAGTATAGCTCTGGCGGACCGGGTGGACTCAAGAACTCAGCAGGCCGCGGTCATGGCGCTGGGGCTTGGGGCTCAGTACGGCATTCTGCTGCCCTATAGTCGTAAACACGAATCAGAAGCGGATATGCTGGGGCAGGAACTGATGGCCCAGGCCGGTTTTGACCCTCGTGAAGCGGTTAGCCTGTGGCAGAAGATGGCGCAGAAGGGGGGCGCTGCACCACCGGAGCTGTTGTCTACCCACCCGGCACCTGGCACGCGTATCCGGCAACTGGATAGTCAGGTAAGCAAGTACATGCCGCTGTATCAGCAGGCATTGGCAGCCGGCCGAAAGCCTGACTGTGACCGGCTGAGGCCGCGCTGACACCAGGGTCACTGTACAAAAAAGGCCGCCTGCTGGAATGACAGGCGGCCTTTTTTATGTCTGTTCTGTCAGTCGATCAGCCCATACTGGTCGCGCAGAATCGCGATGATTTCGGCTTTTGGGTTGTCCGACAGTTCGATGGGGTGGCCGACAACCTTCTCGGCAATGTCCAGATAGGTGCGGGATACGTCCATCAACACTTCGGTAGGCAGGGCGTTGTCCCGTGCCAGCGCTTCACGCTCCGGCATGCGATCCTTGTTCAGCAGGATGTCCGGGTCGGGGAAATGGTTCAGCAGCAGCTGGCGGAAACCTTCCTTGGATTTCTCGATCACCTTGCCCTGACGGTAGGCGGCGCCGTCCCAGATGCGGGAGGAGTCCGGTGTGCCCACCTCATCCATGTAGATCAATTTCTCATTGCCGGCGGCATCGGTGACATAGCCGAACTCAAACTTGGTATCGACGAATACCTGATCCAGCTCGGCCAGCGCATTGCTGATGACGGCAAAGCCTTCCTTCAACAGCTTCTCGTACTGGTCCACATCGGCCGCAGAGCGGAAGCCAAAGGCTTCGTAGTTGTCGACGATGTTGGCGCGGGTGATGTTAACGTCGTCCGCTTCAGGAACGCCCGGAATACCGCGCAGGATGCCCTTGGTGGAGGGTGTCATCAGCAGTTCGGGCAGTTTCTGGTCCTTCTGCAGTCCCTCCGGCAGGGTGATGCCGCAGAATTCACGCTCGCCCTTGCTGTAGGCGCGCCACATGGAGCCGGTGATGTACTGGCGGCAGATTGCTTC
Organism: Marinobacterium iners; assembly: GCF_017310015.1. NCBI lineage: Bacteria > Pseudomonadati > Pseudomonadota > Gammaproteobacteria > Oceanospirillales > Oceanospirillaceae > Marinobacterium > Marinobacterium iners. The sequence continues at coordinate 2,664,533 of NZ_CP022297.1, read as the reverse complement.
GATCATCACGGGACGGGCTTTCTGCACGATCCAGACGAAGGGGTGCGGGATATCCAGAATATGGCTGTCGGCCAGACCCTGTTCACGGAACAGACGGAACCAGTGGTTGGAGATGCTGTTAAGCGCCGCGCCCTTGCCGGGTACACCGTTGAGGCCACCTTCACCGTGCCAGATACAGTCGAATGCCGAGATGCGATCGCTGATCACCATGATAGCCAGTGGTGCGTCAGGCGCCACGTTGTAGCCTTTCTCTTCGATCAGACGGCGGCTGTCGGCTTCGGTCAACCAGTAAACGGAGCGCACCTTACCGCTGTGAACGGGTCGGTCGGTACGGATCGGCAGGTCGTTGTTCACGGCCAGAACGGATTGGGCAAGGCTCATGGTGGCACAGGTCCTGTTAACGGTTGAAAAACGTGGGCAATTCTAGCACAAAGCCGGCTTACTCGATCACGATCAACCGGCGCAGATCTTCAAGTTCTTCAATACGCTTTCGCGTCTCGGCAATGAATGCCTGACCGGCCGTGTAACGGGCGATCTCACCATCCTGATCGACTAAAAATGCCTGAGTCATGACCTGCTGGCGCTGATCCAGCCATCGGTTCTGCACGTCGACTTCATGCTTCTGCGCCCGTGGGGGCAGGTAGTCCAGCGTGTCCTTGAACAGGAGATAGAGCTCCGCATCGTAGAGATAGGCGATATTGGACAGGGTTTCGTTGATTGCCAGCTGAGAGCTGCCATCTTCCTGTTGCCGCGTTAGCTGTGCTTCCAGCTGTGCCAAAGGGGCCTCCAGAGACGGCTCCCAGTTCAGGTCGGTGGCCGCCGGCAGCGCCTGTGGCGGCAAGGGTTTGGGATCGGTCGGGGTCGACTCGGTGATGACAGGCTCGGTACGGGGTGGTTTCGGGCTGACAGCCTGTGGTGCAAACGGTGTCGGCAGGCTCTCGCAGCCACTCAGACTCAGTCCGGTGATCAGCAGCAGGGTGGCAGAGATGGAACGGGCGCTCATTCGGTCAGCCTCTGGCAGTTCAGACAATAAAAAGGGGTCATTCTACCCTACATTGACGGTGAGACCAGTCCGTTTGCCGAAGCGAGAAGAGACTGTTAATATGTGCGCCACTCTTGGGGGAGTAATCTTCTGTATGGCCCTGGCCATCAGAGTGGCTGTCAACATAATTGAGCCTCACGCTCATGGCAGTCACGTCCTGTACGGGATTGATGAGACCTGAGACACAACGCACTGTCCTGGCGGGCCGGTGTGCGGTGTCTTATGGAATCAACAGCCCGCCGGATGATATTTTATGGAAGCTTTTCTGCCCTCGACCCTCGCGGTTGCCATCGCCGAAATCGGTGATAAAACCCAGTTGCTGACCCTCTTTCTTGCTGCCCGTTTCGCCCATCGTGGTGCGATTGTGATGGGTATTCTGGTTGCTACCCTACTGAATCATGCGCTGTCTGCCTGGCTGGGTGCCTGGCTGGTACAGTGGATTCCCGACCAGTGGGTGCCCTGGATTATTGGCTTGAGCTTCATCGCCGTGGGGCTTTGGGTTCTGATTCCCGACAAGGATGATGAAGACGGTGGCGCGGTGCTCAAGTACGGTGCCTTTGTCGCAACCTGTATTCTGTTTTTTCTGGCCGAAATCGGTGACAAGACTCAAATCGCCACGGTTATTCTGGCGGCACGCTATGACAGCCTGTTCTGGGTAGTGGTCGGTACGACGTTGGGCATGTTGCTGGCCAACGTGCCGGTGGCGTACGCCGGTAGCTGGCTGATGCAAAAAATACCGCTTAACGTTGCCCGCTGGGCCGCGTGTCTTCTGTTTGTGGGGCTTGGAGTCGCGACCCTGTTAACCTTAGACTCATTTTAATGTTCTATACTGCACGCACATTACCCACGACTGAAGTAAAAGGAGTGACTGATATGAGTTGGCACAAACTGATTGCCCCGGCGGTATTGGCATCGGCCGTTGTCCTGACAGGTTGCAGCGATGACAGCGCATCTGATGAGAAGATAAACGGTGCGGCACCCGCCAGCCAGCAAGGCTCCACCGCAATGGATGAACTGAAGAAGGAAGCGGGTGAAACCATGGATGCAGCGGGCAAAGTAGCCTCTGAAGCTGGGGAAGAGGTTCGCAGCACAACCTCTGAAATGATGGACAAGGCCGCTGACGTGAGCGAGCAGGTAGAAGAAAAGGCCAAAGAGACCTATGATCAGGTCAAGTCCGAGGCTGAAGAAATGGGCGAAAAGGCCGCTGAAACCACTGAAGAGATGACCGAAGCGGCGCGTCAGAAAATGGAAGAGATGCAGCAGGAAGAAGCGCCTGATGCCGACGCCAAAATGGACAGCTCTGAATCCAACTGATTAATGCCCCCCGGCTTTGGCCGGGGGTGTCATACTGCTGTCATCTTTCTCTGCTAGCGTTGCTGCCGGGTGTCTCCCTATACCAACAGGGAGATTTTCAATCTGTTGCAGGCTAGCAGGGATCTGTCTTGAGCCTTCCTCCGTCCGAGTCACACGTTACGCCCTCGATGCTGCCGCGCGTTGGTATTGCCGGTTTTGCATTGCTGCTGGTGCTGGCTGTCTGGCTGCTCACGGTCTGGCAACTGGATGAGCTGGAGCGCCTCTATCAAATGCTTGAACAGGCCTGCCGGTCAGAGCCTGATCTCATGCTGAATTATCGTGAGCAGCGTGATCTGTTTCTGGCGACCGTACTGGGGCTTACCCTGATTGCCGTAAGTGGGCTGGGTTGGCTGCTATGGACGCTGCGCAGGCGTGATGAGTATCTGCAGGCGCTGCAACGCTCGGAAACTCGAAATCTCAAGCTGCTTAACTCCCTGCGTAACGAACATCAGCATATTCTGGAAGCGGCATCCCGCGATCATCTGACAGGGCTGTATAATCGTCGCCTCTTTATGGAGTTGGCACATTCACATCTGCTGGGCTCAAAACGGCAGGGTCGATTTGCTGCCGTCTGCTTTATTGACCTGGACCGCTTCAAACTGATCAATGACACCTTGGGCCATAAGGTGGGTGATCTGCTGTTGCAAGAGGTTGCCAGACGGCTGGATACAGGGTTGCGAGAGAGCGACATCGTGAGCCGCTTCGGTGGAGACGAGTTTGTGGTGATGTTGACCGAAGTTCGCCGACATGAAGATGTGGAGACCTGTGCTCGGCATCTGGTAGAGGCCCTGTCAGCGCCCTATGCCGATTTGGAAAGTCATGGGCTCAGTACAAGTCCGAGTATCGGTGTCGCCGTGTCACCCCGCGACGGGGTGGATATCGAAACCTTGGTAAAGCACGCTGATATGGCGATGTATCGTGCCAAGCATTCAGGCCGGGGGCAGTTTGCGTTCTATGATCCGCGGCAGGGCAATGAATCGGGCAGCAAACCCGACCTGTCGCTGTTGTCGCTGCAGGCACTGCAGCATCAACTGCGCGTACACTACCAGCCTTGCATCAGCCTGCGTGGCTATATGACGACCGGGTTTGAAGCGTTGGTGCGCTGGGATTGCCCAGGACATGGGCTGATTGAGCCCGATGGTTTTCTCGATGTTGCAAAGGCTCGGGGGCTGATGCCCGAGCTTGGCTACCGGGTGTTGGAGCAGGTGGTGCACCAGCTGAGCCAATGGCAGGAGCAAGGACTCGAGTTGCTGCCGGTTTCGGTCAACCTGGGTCTGGCTCAGCTGCAGAACCCTGAACTGGTTGACTGGTTACGGGAGCGGCTCAACCACTACCGAGTGGCTCCTGGCCTGATTCAGATTGAGATCAATGACCAGTTTCTGGATCAGCTTGGACCGATCGAGATACGTCTGCTTGAAGCACTCTATGGCCTTGGGCTGGAGCTGGTGATTGATGACTTTGGTTGCAGTGAAATCGGGCTGGAACATGACCGGCTGGAGGGTGTGCACTTTAGCCGTATCAAGATCGAGCGCAGCTTCATACAAAGTATCCGCAACAGTTATGACGACAACGTGATACTGACTTCCATTGCGGCGGTGGCTCGACGCAAGGGAATGCAGGTGGCAGCCAAGGGGGTCGAGACACCGGACCAGCTGGTGTGCCTGAAGTTATCCGGTTGTGATGAAGTACAGGGTTTCTTTTTCAGCCGTGCTCTCAGTGCTGAAGACGTCAGCCGCTATCTGATCAATCCTCGGTTCAGCGTCCCCTTTGCAGACGTGGATGCTGAGAGGCCCGATCAGGAAGAGGCTTTGCTTCAGCCTCTATCCTGATCAGGCACCGCCTCCCGCAGCCCCAGCTCTGAGCAGCTGTACAGAGCCTTCAGACTGTTACGTGTAAGCTGATCCAACTGTTGCAGGTTCTCTTGTGTTACGGCTTGTTGCTCCAGGTCTCGGCTAAGTCGAGCGGCCTGCTGCAGACCGAAGTTGCTCAGTGTTCCGGCCAGTTTATGCAGTAATATCGGGCGCATTTCCGAATCGGCTGCATCGAGCTGCTGCAGCAGTTCAAGACACTGCTCCTGCATTTGTTGGCACAGGGCGGTGAAGCGATCGCTGCCCAGCATCTGACGATGTTGCTGCAGCAGGCCAAGGTTGAGTAAGGGATCTTCGCTGTCGCGACTGAGTGCGGGTAACTGATCCCTGGTCGGCGTATCCCGAAGCAAGCGGTTAAGTTCATCGAACTGCAGCGGCTTGCTGACAACAGCGTCCATACCCGCCTGTTGGTAGAGCCGCATTTCGGCGGGTGTGACCGATGCGGTCAGGGCGATGATGCGTACGGCTGCACGGGAAGGCTCAGGGTGGTTGCGCATCCGGCGTGTGGTTTCGATACCGTCCATATCCGGCAGGTGGATATCCATCAGCACCAGGTCATAGTCATGATCATTGTGCATCGACAGGGCGGTGTAGCCATCGTCCGCCACACTGACGCTGTGTCCTTCTGACTCAAGCAGGCCAACCGTGACCTGCTGATTGATTGGGGTGTCCTCCACCAGCAGAATATCCAGTCGTGCCTTCTCTTCCAGCGTCCCAGCAGGTTCGATACTTGGCGGCGGGAGTGCGCTGCCGCTGGTGACGGTATATTCCAACTCAGCCCAGAAGCGGCTGCCTTGACCGGCGTGGCTGTCAAAACCGATCTGGCCTGCCTGCAGCTCGACCAACCGTTTGCAGATCGACAGCCCCAGTCCGGTGCCGCCAAAACGGCGTGTAATTGAGCTGTCCGCCTGGCTGAAATGCATGAAGATGCGAGAGTGAGCCGACTCAGGGATGCCGATGCCGGTGTCCTCCACTTCAAACCGCAAACGGCAGTGTTCCTGCTGTTTATCAAGGACACGCACCTTAATCAGGACATAGCCTTCCTGGGTGAATTTGAGGGCGTTGGTACATAGGTTCAACAGGATCTGGTTGAGGGCGCGGGCATCACCGATGACACGCTCCGGCAGGTCCTGTTCCAGACGCAGAATCAGATCGAGCTGCTTTTCCTGCGCCATAGGCAACAGCAGCTGGCGCAGTTGCTCCAGCTGTTCTACCAGGTTAAAAGGCGTCCGTTCCAGCTCCATCTGTCCGGCTTCGATTTTAGTGAAGTCGAGCACATCGTTGAGGATGGTCAGCAGAGACTGTCCCGAGCGATAGATGGAATCGACCTGTTGCTGCTGCGCCGGGCTCAGACCTGAGCGCATCAGCAACTGAGCCATACCGAGAATGCCATTCATCGGGGTGCGAATTTCATGACTCATGGTGGCGAGGAAATGGCTCTTGGCCTCGCTGGCCGCTTCGGCCTTCTCGCGCGCAATCTCCGCCTGCTCTTTGGCCTTGCGCTCACTGATATCGGTCAGTGAGCCTTCGTAATATTTCAGCTGACCCTGCTCATCGGTAATGCGATGGGCCGAGATGGAGATATAAACCTCGGAGCGATCACGCCGGCGCCAGCGCGTCTCGAAGCGCAGCACTCGCTCCTGTCGATTGAGCAGGGCAAGAAATCGACGGCAGTCCTCACGGTCGATGAAGCAGTCACGAATGACATCGGTGACCGAGTTCAAAAACTGGGAGGCGCTGTCATATCCCAGCAACCTCACCAGTGCCGGGTTGGCGGAGATGAAGCGGCCACGCCGATCGATTCTGAAAATGCCCTCGCTGGAGTTTTCGAACAGTGAGCGGTACTCCCGCTCGGACTGTTCCAGGCTCTGGTACAGTTTGGCGTTTTCAATCGAGATGGCGGCCTGCGCCGCCAGTATCTGCAGAGTCTTGAGTCGGTCGCGGTTGAAGATGTCACGGCTCTGTGAATGCTCCAGATAGAGAATTGCGGTCAGTTCACCGTGGTACAGAATCGGGATGGCCAGCAGCGATTTGGGCAGGTGGTGGCGGATATAGCTGTCCTGCTGGAACATCTGATGCTCAACCGCGTTGCCCAGCACGACGTCATCCTTGGTGCGTGCAACATAGTTGATGATGCTCAGTGGCAGCAGGCTGCCGCTCTGTTCCAGTGGCAGAACGTTAAACAGCGTTGGTGGCTGATTAAGACAGATTTCCGCTTCCAGGTAGAGGTTCTGTTGCCGGCGCAGAATCAGAATTGCCCGCTGGGCACCGGCATTCTGCAGTGCGAGCCGCATCAGTCGTTCGAGCAACCGTTCCAGTACAATTTCATCTGAAATCGCCTGCGAGGCATGAATCACGGAGGTGATGTCGAAAGCCTGATTGTCCAGCGACTGCCCGTTGTCGGAACGGCTGCTGAACGGTTCGGGACGCACCTGGCGCAGCGGCCGTTCGGGTTCAAACGCGTAGCGCCTGAGCATCTGCTCCAGCTTGGCACGTCCGCCCCAGTCGGCATAACGCTCCCAGGCATCCTGCAGGTACGAGCGGGCCACGCCAGGTTTGTCCCACTCAAGATAGAATTGTCCGGCGAGTTCACAGGCGAGCGCTTCTTCCAGCAGAAAGCCTTGCTGACGAGCATGCTCAATCGCCTGCTCGTACAGATCCATCGCCTTGCTGTACTGTTTTTGGCTGCGATACATTTCTGCCTGCAGCAGGTCGACGTGGTGACGCTGGTTTTCCGGCGCGTGACGCGCCAGTTTGCGCAGACGCTTGAGGGTCTTGTTCACTTTCTGCAACCGTGCCGGCTGCTGCAGGATGCTGGTGCGTGGCAGCAGCGCCAGAATGCTCAGTGAGTTCAGCAATGACAGCCAGGGCGCGGTAAATGTCCCGCTGATGGATGAGCGCAGGGCATCACCGGCTTCGCTGTGGGTATAGGCCAGCTCGTACTCGCCGAACAGGTAGCAGAGCAGTGCCTTGTAGAAATGGTGCAGGCTGATGGCAGTACGGTGGTTTTCCCGTTCCAGCTCGGCCAAGTCGCGTTCTTCCTGATAGAAATGGCCATCGAGCCGCGTCGGGTCACTGTTCTGGCCGCGCAGGTTTTCCATGGTCTGAAGCGTAAACAGGGAGTACTGCAGCGACTGCTGCTGTCCCGACTGCTCAAGCCAGCGAGCATACTGTTCCAGCCGTGGCTGCAGTTCGTCCAAGTTGCGGCACAGCGGGAAGGCGTACTGGATGTAGGCGGCCAGTGCGTAGGCCCCCCATTCCATATCGCCACAGTCCAGTGCCAGCTGATGCGCTTTGAGCAGCGACTCCATGCAATGCTGCAACGGTTCGCGGTAGTGGCGAATATAACAATCAAACAGCGACAGAGTGCGGTGGTGAGTGGGCGTGGAGGGCAGTTGTGCATCCAGTTCCAGTGCCATCTGGCCGAGTCGGTAACCCTGCTCAATCGCCTGGAGCTGGCCACACAGCACGCCACCGTACCCGGCAAAGGCAAGCGAGGAAGAGGGGCTAAGGCCATGTTTGAGTGTCAGTTCAACCTGACGCGCCATCACCAGCGGGCGCAGCTCGGAGCTTGAGAACTTGATTGCACCGAACATGCTGGCCAGTATCGGCATGGCGGCCAGCAGCTGTGGGGACTCCATGGCCGGCAGCTGAACAACCTTTTCAGGTGGCTGTCGGCGCAGTAGCCACTGGGTGCGTGCCACCGCCCTGAGCAACTGGCCGGTGCCGGGACGAGAAGGAATCCGCACACCCAGTTGGTTGAGCAGCTCCAGCGCGGTTTCCAGCGCCATGTGAAAGCGATTGCTGGCGACCTGTGATTGGATACGAATCTCGAATACCCGTACCCGGTCCAGCAGTGTCCGTGCATGTGTCTCGACCGCATTGATCAGTTGTTGCATCCGCTCCTGCTGCCCCTTGATGTGGGCAATACCGGCAGCGGAGGTGTGCAGCTCAAGCGTCAGGCTGTAGCTTTCCTGCCAAGCGTTTTCCGGCAACAGCTCCAGTCCTGTGCTGAGGTAGTCGAGTGCGGAATCGAAGGCAGCGGCTTCCCGGGCGCGAAGCCCTGCGCGCAGGTTGAGGTTGGCCAGTCGTATGCGTTGGGTCGGTGTATCCAGAAGACGTCGTGCCTGATTCAGATGGTTGCTGATTTCAAAAATGCGAGCATCGATCTCGTCGGGTCGCAGGCTGTTTTCCAGCTGGCGGCCAATCTGAAGGTGCAGGGCTTCCAGCTCATCATCGTGAATCAGGGAGTAGGCCGCCTGCTGGACACGGTCATGCACGAAGCGATAGCGGGTGCGGCCTGGGTCCATGTTTTGGAACAGGCGGTAGCTGTCATCCTGCGGCACGATGAGGCCTTCGGTGAGCGCAGGCCAGAGTTGGTCGGCGGCCTGACGCGGTTCGAGGCCGCTGACCACCACCAGTGTACGCAGATTGAAGCTGCTGCCGATACAGGCCGCCAGCGGCAAGACAGCCTGAGTATTCGCGGGCAGTCGCTGAATTTTACTGACCATCAACTGGATGACGTTATCGGTCATCTCCTGAGACCGGATCGCCTGCTCATCCCACTGCCAACGCTGTTCACGGAAGCAGATCAGGCCGTCCTGGTGCAGGGAGTGCAGAAACTGGCTCAGAAAGAAGGGATTACCCTGGGTCTTTTCACTGCACGCTTCTGCCAGTGAGCGACACCCATTCAGATCGGCCCGCAGTGTATCGGCAATCAACTGATTGACCTGGTCCGGACTCAGGGGTTCCAGTGCCAGCTCGACCGGCGGTAATATGGAGTTGTGCAGCCGCTCAAGGCTGGTGCGCAGCGGATGAGTGGCGCCCAGTTCATGGTCGCGAAAGCTGCCGATGAGCAAAAGTCTGGGCGGGTCGATTACGCCTGCCAGGGTCTCGATCAGATGCAGAGAGGCCAGATCAGCCCAATGGAGGTCATCCAGAAACAGCACCAGAGGTCGTTCGGGGGAAGCAAAAACGCGCAACATCTGGATGAAGATGCGGGAAAAACGGTTTTGTTCTTCAGCTGCCGACAAGGGCGGTGCGTCCGGCTGACTGCCGATGATCAACTCCAGTTCGGGGATCAGCTTCAACAAAATCTGGGCATGGTTGCCGACACTGTCCAGCAACTGTTCACGCCAGCGTGCAATGCGAATCTCGGGTTCTGTCAGTAGCTGGCGTACCAGCCCCTGCAGTGCCTGGAAAATGGCGAAGTAGGGGCGGTTACGTCGAAACTGATCGAATTTACCACTGCTGAAACTGCCACCCTTCTGGTTGACGTACTGGCGCAGCTCGTGCACCAGACTGGTCTTGCCTACGCCTGCATAGCCCGTGATCAATACCAGCGGGCTTTGTCCATCACGGCAACCATCATACAGACGGTGCAGCTGTTCCAGCACCGCTTCGCGGCCATAGAGCCGCTGTGGAATTTGGAACCTGGCTGAAAGATCCTGCTCGCCTGGTGTGAAATCCAGCTCATGCTCGCCACGCTGGTGTGCCTGCAGGCAGAAGCGCAGGTCATGCACCAGGCCGACGCTGGATTGATAGCGCTGGGCGGCGTCCTTGGACAGCAGTTTGAGAATGACCTGCGACAGCATCTGCGGCAGCTGCGGGTTGATCTCATGCGGCGGTGCAGGTTGCTTGGCGATATGATCATGCACCAGTGCCATGCCATCGTCGCTGACAAAGGGCGGGCGCCCGGTCATCAGCTCGTACAGTGTGGCGCCGAGACTGTAATAGTCGCTGCGGTAGTCGATATTGCGGTTGATACGTCCGCTCTGCTCCGGAGCGATATAGGCAAGGCCGCCGTCACCGAGTTCCGGTGTGTTCCAGCTGGCCTGCTCGCGGCTGAGGCCAGTGCTGAGAGAAAAACCGATCAACTCGACCAGGCCGGTGTCGGGGTTGAACAGTAGGTGATCAGGATTCACCTGCTTATGAATAACGCCTGCTTCGTGCAGCTTTCCCAGCAGGGTACTAATGCGGATCGCCACTGACAGCCACTGGGACCAGTTGAGCTGCTGCTCAGCCAGCAGTTGGCGCAGTGAAGCCGAGCCAGAGTCGGTAAAAAGGGCCGCGGGTCCGGCTTCCAGCTGGATCAGCTCAAGCGGACGCACAATGCCGATAATGTCCAGCCGTGACAGCATCTCGAACTCATGCTGCAACCGGCTCAGGCGTTCGCGGCTGCAGTGGCTGCGGTACAGTTGCTTGATTACCACCGCTGCACCGTCTTTAAGCCGGACGGCGCGGCTGACGGTGCAGCCCGGGCTCTGGTGCAATCGGCGCAGAACCCGGTAGCCTTCAGGGACACTCATGGGCTGATGTCACCGGCAAACATGTAGCCGGCACCGTGGGCGGTCAGAATCAATTGAGGGTTGGATGGATTGTCACCGAGCTTGCGTCGCAACCGCCCGATCAACACATCAACCGAGCGATCATTGGGGGTCCACTCACGGTCGTGAATTGCATCCATTAACTGATCCCTGGACAGCACTTGCCCGGGGTGGTTGATCAGAGCCTGCAGCAGCTTGAACTCGCCTTCGGGCAGGCGCTCATGTTCACCTTCAGGGCTGGTCAGCTGGCGCTTGTGCGGGTCCAACACCCAGCCCTCGAACTGGTAGCCGGCCGGGCCTCGTCGGTCACTGGCGCCACTGCCGCCGCGGGCGCTGAAAATGCGCCACAGAAGGTTTTTCGCGCGTACCAATAATTCACGCGGGTTGAACGGCTTGGTCACATAATCATCAGCGCCCAGCTCGAGCCCGACGATGCGGTCGATCTCATCCCCCTTGCTGGTAACCAGAATGATTCCGACACTGGAGCTGGCCCGTAACTCACGCGTGACTGTGAGTCCATCCTTGCCGGGCAGGCTGATATCCAGCAGCACCAGATCGATCTGCTCCTGCACCACACGTTCGCAGAGATCATCAGCCTGGTCGGACTCGGACACATGGTAGCCTTCATTTTCGAAGTAGCTCACCAACAGTGACCGTGAGGCAATATCATCTTCGACAATCAGGATATGTGCGTGGGATGGGGCTATATTCATGGGTGTTGGGCATCTCTGGGCAAACTCGACAGGTGCAATATCAACTGCAGCACAGAAAAGTAAAAGGGCTTTTTACATCCTGTTACATCTGTGCACAACTTAACACAAATCCTCAGAATTTCATTTACATGACGGGGTTAGTTTAGCTACACGCACTGAAGCAGCCTGGCGACAATTGACGTTTTGACTGCTCCGGCGAAAACAGGATCCCATCTCAAGTGAGGGAGTGATGGCATTGAGTAATAATAATTCCAAGCGTGCGGTACTCGGCACCGGTGCTCTGGCCCTGGCGGGACTGGTCAGTATGCCGTTGCAGGCCGCAGACGCAGAGCAGATAATCAGGGACCGTTGCCTGGCTTGTCATACCGAGTCAGGTGATTCAGCGGCACCGACCTTCTCCCGTATCAGTGAGCAGCGCAAAACGCCGGAAGGCTGGCAGATGACGCTGAACCGTATGATCCACCTGCGTGATCTTGAAATCAGCGCAGAGGAAAAACGGGTGCTGATCAAATACCTGTCTGACAAGCAGGGGCTGGCCCCGTCCGAAGCAGCCCCCTATCGCTATTTGCTGGAGCAGGATACCAACCTGGTGGAAGCCGGCGCGGATCAACATCTGGTCGAAACCTGTGCCCGCTGTCACTCCGAAGCGCGCTCGGGACTGCAGCGTCGTGCCAAGGATGAGTGGAAGATGCTGGTCGACTTCCATATGGCCCAGTTCCCTGGGATTGAGCTGCACGCCGGCTCACGTGACCGTCCCTGGTATCAGATTGCCACCACTCAGACCGTCGATACCCTGTTCGAGAAGTATCCGCTGGTTACCGAAGAGTGGAACAACTGGAAGAAAGCCGATAAGGCCGACGTCATGGGGCGCTGGCGTGTGACTGGTTACATTCCCGAGAAGGGCGAGTTTGACGCCTGGATGAGTGCTGTCAAAACCGGCGATGGTCGATATGACCTGACGCTGGAAGGTCACTATGCTGATGGCACCGTGCTCAGCGGTACGGGCAAAGCGACAGTTTACACCGGTTACGAATGGCGTGCCTCCGTCACCATTGATGATGTGAAAATGCGTCAGGTGATGGCGCTGGACGCGAATGGTCAGATGGAAGGTCGCATGTTCCTCGCTACCGAACGGGAGATCGGCGGGGCACTCAATGCCGTGAAGGATCAGGGCATGGGTCAACTGGTTGCGGTTCAGCCTTCCTATCTGCGCAGCGGCGAAAGCGCCGAGCTGACACTGATTGGTGCCGGCCTCAAGGGTGATATCGATCTTGGCGAAGGCGTCACTGTCGAGAAAATCGTTGCCCGCAGCGATGACCGCATCACGCTGGTAGCCAAGGCAACCGGGGCGGAAGGTCCACGTACCATTAAGGTCGGCAAGGCGATCAATAACGCTGCCCTGAATGTCTACAGCACGCTGGCGCGTGTTGACGTGACGCCGGCCAATGCGGTCACCCGTATCGGTGGCGCCGGCAGTGAGATGGAAAAGGTGCGTGCCACCTATCGTGCCGTGGGCTACAGCGCCGGTGCTGATGGTAAGCCTGGCACCGAAGACGATCTGCGCCTGGGCTACATGCCGGCCAGCTGGTCGATCCTGCCGGCCGATGAAGTGGCTGAGCATGACAAGGATCACCTCTATGCGGGTCAGATCAATGCGGCCGGTATCTTTGTACCCGGTGACGCAGGGCCAAACCCTGAGCGCAAGATGTCGGCCAACAACGTGGGTCGCCTGAAAGTGGTGGCAACGGTGAACGATGGCGCCAGTAAAGTCGATGGTGAAGGCAGCATGCTGGTTGCCGTGCCTGACTTTGTTCGTCGCGTGCTCGACTGAGCCAAAAGCCGGAACAGCCACCGAGATACGATAATAAAGAGGTGATTATGGGTGCCATGACGCTGGTGAAACCGAATCTGCACAGGGTTGATGTTGATGCCCGTCAGATGCTGTTTCATATTCCAAGCAGCAGCATTTTTGAGCTTGATGGCTTGAGTCGAGAGCTGCTGGCGCTGTTCGACAGCCATGACCAGGTGACTCCCGAATACCTGGCCCCGCTGTGTGAGCGCTACTCTCAGCAGGAGGTGTCTGAGGCTCTGGAGGAACTGCTGACGCTGGAGGTGATCTCCGAGTCAGGAGCGGTAGCCAGAATCAACCCTGAACCGCAGAAGGTCAGCAAGTTCCCGCTGACCACCGTTGTGCTCAACGTCAACACCGGTTGCAACCTGAGCTGCACCTACTGTTACAAGGAAGATCTGACTACCCCATCCAAGGGGGAAAAGATGGCCCTTGAAACCGCGATTCAATCAGTAGAAATGCTGCTGCGAGAATCGCCGGATCAGCGCAACTACAACGTGGTGTTCTTCGGCGGTGAGCCGCTCTCCAACATGCCACTGATACGTGAGATGGTGGCGTACTGCGAGAAGCGTTTCGCCGAGCACGGTGCCACGGTGGATTTCACCATGACCACCAACGCGACCCTGCTGACCGAAGAGCTGGTTGACTGGTTCAACGAGCACCGCTTTGGCCTGACCATCTCTATGGATGGGCCCAAGGCGATGCACGACAAGAACCGCATAACGGTTGGCGGTCAGGGCACCTACGATGTGGTGCGGCGCAAGGTGGAGATGCTGCTCAAGCGCTATACCGCGCGCCCGATCGGTTGCCGCGTCACATTGACGCGTGGCATTACCGATGTGGAGCGGATCTATGATCACCTCAGCGGCGAGCTGGGCTTCTTCGAGGTGGGCTTTGGCCCGGTTACCTCAGGCGATATTGCCGAATTCAACCTGACCGGTGAAGAGCTGGTCGAAGTGTTTGCCGGCATGAAGCGACTGGGGCAGCGTTACCTCGAAGCAGCGCTGCGCAATGAGAACTTCGGCTACGGCAACATGCACCAGCTGATTACCGACATGTACGAGGGCAACAAGAAACTGGTGCCCTGTGGTGCCGGGCTCAAGTTGCTGGCGGTGGACAAGGATGGCGGGCTTAACCTCTGTCATCGATTCACCGGCTCTGACCTGCCCACGTTCGGTGATGTCGAGAAAGGGATTGACCGTGCTGCGCTGGGCCAGTTCATCGAGCAGCGTCTGGACCGTACCGACACCGGTTGCTCGACCTGCCGCATCCGTAACCTCTGTTCCGGTGGCTGTTATCACGAAAGCTATGCCAAATATGGAGATCCGACGCATCCTTCCTACCACTACTGTGACCTGATGCGAGACTGGGTCGATTTCGGCGTGGAAGTGTATTCGCGGATCATGCTCGAGAACCCCGGGTTCTTCGAAGCATACGTCTCTCCGAGGAGGAGTGCCTGATATGAAACATTTGAAGTCTCTGAACAAAAAAGCACAGCTGATCAACCAGTCCGTGAGCCCGGACGAGGTCGAAGACGTTGTAGCCATGCAAACGGTAGTGGGCTGTACTGCTACCACTGACCCGGGCTGGGAACTGGATCCCTTCGGTGGACTGGGTTCGCTCTGTCAGCCGATGGAAGCGGATCTGTATGGATGTGCTGATGCCTGCTGGTGGCCGGCTCAGGTACCCGACACCATGAACACCTATCCGGACTGGAACAAGGATGTGGCGAAGGCCACGCAGGACTGGCGCAAGCTGGACGGTATCTTTGAGGATGGTGAATAAGGGAGCCTGGCAATGAAAATAAGTAAACTGTTCAAATCGACCGCTCTGGCCGGCTCTTTGGGTACGGCAGCCCTGCTCAGTGCAGTGGCGCCGGCGGCCGCGGCTGCGCAGGAATACCTGCTGACCGTGACCCGTCCGGGTCATCTGCATGTGATCGACATGAAAACCAACAAAGTCGAGCGCACCTGCGACATTCCGGGCAACTTCGGCTCTGGCTCCATTGCCCCGTCACCGGACGGCAAGATCGCCTACGTGCTCAGCAATGGCATGGAGGATGTGTACGGGTTCGATATTCGTACCTGTGAGATCACCTTCCATGCGGCTCAGTCCACGCCGACGCTGAAAGTGAAAAGCTTCCAGTCACTGGCAGTCAGTGCTGACGGAAAGGAAGTGTATACGGTTCAGAACCCGTTTGGGCTGAAACGTGACCGATTCACCGTTGAGCAACCTCGCCTGGCGGTGTTTAACGTGGCGGATGGTGTGGGTGCCAAACCGGTGCGGACATTCCCCGTTGAGCGACGTATCACCAAAATTGCAGCCACTGCAAAGGGTGAGGTCATTCTGGGTGGGGCTGATGTAAAAGCGATCGACCCGAAAACCGGCGATATTCGTATGGTGACTCCGCTGCAGAATTGGGAGAAAGGGCCCCTGTGGCTGCCGCCCGATGCCTTTGCAATGCACTCTCAGGGTGAGCAGAGCAACGAATACATCATGCCGTACTCGACAGCCAAGTTCGATTCCGAAGAATGGAACTTCGAAACGGCCGAATGGTGGTGGGGCATGAGCCGCGTTAATCTGGAAACGGGGGAAGCTACGCGTCAGGAGATATTCCCGTTTGAGTTCATCATCTTTAACTTCATCTCTGATCCGCGTGATCCGAACATCCTTTACGGGTCATTTAACACGTTGTCCAAACATGATCTGCGCACGGGAGAAACGTTGGCGCTGCATGAAATGGAGCACACCTACTACAACCTGAACATCTCCGCGGATGGTAAAACCATCTACGTAGGTGGAACAGCGAATGACATCTCGATCCATGATTCAGAAACACTGGATAAGATCGGCTCCATTGAACTCAGTGGTGACATGACCACCTCTGACCTGCGTGTGGCCACCATCAGAGACTGATATCTGATCAGGCCCTCAATCAGGTATAGTCAACGGGAGGCGCCGATAACGGTCCTCCCGTTTTTCGTTTATAAACAGGATGCAAGGAAAGGCTCACCATGCTGAATTGGCTGGTACGCGCCATCCACGCTCCGGACAAAAGCCGTCTGGAGCAGGGGTTTCGCTGGTTGTACAGCTTCGTCAAACCACAGCAGAAGGCAATTGCCGGCCTGTTGCTGTTGTCTTTTGTTGGTTCGGCGCTGGTGCTGCTGCAGCCTTGGCTGACCAAGCTATTGATTGATGACGGTCTGCTGGCCAAGGACTATGGCATGCTGGTCAAGCTGGCCGTGGCCATGATTCTGGTCGGCATTTTCGGCACCGCACTGTCCGGTCTGAACCGTTACCTGCACACGCGCCTGTCCGGGCGTATCCTGTTTGCCCTGCGGACCGACCTCTATGCTCACCTGCAGCGGCTTTCGCCCACCTTTTTTGGTCAACGCCGCATCGGTGATCTGATGTCCCGTATCGACGGGGATGTGGCCGAAATCCAGCGTTTTGCCGTCGATAGTCTGTTCTCGGCGGTGAGCAGTATCATCGGTTTGATCGGTGCGCTTGCTCTGCTGGTAACACTGTCCTGGAAGCTGTCATTACTGGTATTGATACTGATTCCGCTGGAGGTACTTTGGCTGCGTTGGATGCGGCGCAAAGTGGAGGTTAACACCCGCGAGTTGCGCGAGCGCTCGGCGGATCTATCCAGCTTTCTGGTGGAAACCATGCCGGCGATGAAATTCATCCAGTCCAGTGGCCAGGAAAATCGTGAGCGCACCCGACTCGGAGGTCTGAACGATGGCTATCTCAGCCAGTTGCTGCGGCTGCAGATTACCGAATTCTTTACTCAGGCGATTCCCAATACACTGACCTCCATGACCCGTGCCGCGGCTTTTCTGGTTGGTGGTTGGTGGGTGATTCAGGGGCAGTGGCAGCTGGGTTCGCTGATCGCTTTTTCCACCTATCTGGGGATGGCCACGGGGCCGGTAAACAGTCTGCTGGGCCTGTATGTTGCGATTCAGCGCATGAGCGTCAGCCTTAACCGCGTGAGCGAGCTGCGCCAGGCTGAGGCCGAAATTGAATCGCCACAGAGCCCGCGCGCGCTGCCACAGCCGCTGCGGGGCGAGCTTGAGCTTGAGCAGGTCTGCTTTGCCTACACTGGCCGAGATCCAGTGCTGGATAATGTGAGCGCCCGTCTGCAGGCGGGCAAAAAAATCGCGCTGGCGGGGGCCTCGGGAGCGGGCAAGTCCACTCTGATCGACCTGCTGCAGCGCCACTACGACCCACTACAGGGACGGGTATTGCTCGATGGCGTTGATATCCGCGAGCTCAGCCTGTCGGATCTTCGACGCACTGTTGCAGTGGTGTCGCAGGAAATTACGCTGTTCAGAGGCTCGCTCGCGGACAATCTGCGCTACGCCTGCCCGGAGGCCAGTGATGAACAGGTACGTGATGCAGCCCGTGAGGCTCAACTTGATGAGCTGATTGAACGTCTGCCGCAGGGGTTGGACACTCCGCTCGGCGAGCGCGGCCAGCAGCTGTCAGGAGGCCAGAAACAGCGCATCGCCATCGCGCGTGCGCTGCTGCAGCAGCCTGCTGTGCTGGTGCTGGATGAGGCAACGTCAGCGGTGGATGAAGCCACCGAACAGCAGGTCATTGCGGCTGTGGACCGGCTGTTTGCCGACCGCACACGTATTTTGATCAGTCACCGTCCCTCTACGCTGGCAGGAGCCGATCTGCGGTTGTTGCTGCAAAACGGCCATCTGAGTGAGATTGAAGAGGTGGTGGATGTCGGTTGAGCCGATTCGTATCGGGGTTGTGGATTCCGGCTATTCAGAGCAGCAAGCGGTGACGTCCAGTGCCGCCTTTGTGCTGCAGGATGGTCAACTCTGGCTGACGGAAGCGGAGCCTGATCAGTTGGGGCATGGCACTCGCATCATTGAAATCATCCAGCACCTGATGCCCGAGGCAACACTGTTCAGTGCGCAGGTATTCAGTGATCGATTGTCCACCACGGCTGCACAGGTGGCGGCTGCCATCGACTGGCTCGTGGAGCAGGGGGTACAGGTGATCAACCTGAGTCTGGGTTTAAGACAGGACCGAGCAGTGCTGAGGGAAGCCTGTGAGCGGGCCCTGAAACAGGGGGTTTTTCTCTGTGCGGCCAGCCCGGCCCGAGGGGAACCAGTCTATCCGTCTGCCTATCCCGGGGTGTTTCGCATGACGGGTGATGCCCGCTGTGATCGTGAACAGATCTCCCACCTGGACACCGAGTTTGCTGATTTTGGTGGCTGTGTCCGGCCTCTGGATAACAGTCGTGGGCAGTCGGGGGCCAGTATGGGGTGTGCTCACTTGAGCGCGTGGGTGGCACGTTGTCTCCAACGGAATGCTGTCAGCCTCAGCGAAGTGAGGGACTGGCTGGTCCAACAATCCAGCTACCAGGGCCCTGAACAGCGCAGAGGTGTCTATACAGGAGCAGAGGATGAATAAGTCACAGGTGCTGGTGTTGGGCGGTGGTCCTGCAGGGGGTGCGGTTGCGATTGGTCTTGTCAGATTGGGCTACTCGGTCACGCTGGTGAGCGAGCCGCGCCCCTTTGATGCGGTTGAGGGTATCTCCGATCGTGTGGTGCAGGGGCTGCAGGGTGCCGGATTTAATCTGGCACTGGAGCAGATGGCTGAACCTTCACCGCGGCGGGTAACCTGGAACGGTATCACCAGTGCCGCCAATACCGAGCGTCTGATTCCGCGTCAAGCCTTCGATCTGGCACTGCTGGATGATCTGAAGGCGCAGGGCATTCACGTGATTCAGGGACGTGTCACCGGCATTCAGCCCAATGCAACCGGGCATGTGGCCGAAGCCAGTCTGGTCAGTGGAGAGCAGCTGCAGTTGCAAGGCGATTTTCTGGTAGAAGCCCGCGGGCGAGCGGCCCCGGCAGCCGGCGTGCCCCGCGTGAAAGGATCGCAGACCGTATCCTTGCTGCAGTATTGGCAGGGGCCGGCGGATACACCCTGTTCGGCGGTACAAAGCTTTGCCGATGGATGGGCCTGGATGGCCCTGCGAGCCGATGGGCGCCGCTACCTGCAGCTGACACTGGATGTGGCCAGTGCCGATCTGCCGCCCAAGCGAGAACTGGGCGACTGGTGTCAGGCGCGCCTGAGTAAGCTTGAGCAGGCTCAGCCTTTTATGGCCGGCGCCGAACCGGCTGGCGAAGTCTATGCGCGTACCAGTACACCGGTTTTGTGTGAGCACAGTGTTGGTAATGACTGGATTCGAGTGGGCGATGCCGCAATGGCGGTGGACCCGCTCTCGGGCAACGGCATTTTTCAGGCACTGTCATCGGCCTTGCAGGCCCCGGCAGTGATCAACACGCTGATTAATCACCCGGAGCGGGCAGGTCTTGCCAAGCAGTTCCATGAGGCCCGGATTGAAGGGCTTTTTTACCGTTTTGCGCGCATAGGACGTGACTTTTATGCGCAGGAATCCCAGTGGCCGACCAACCCGTTCTGGCAGGGACGCAGCCAATGGCCGGATCAGGTCCCGCTGCATCTGGACGTGACGCCCGATCAGGTCAGCACTGGCGTGCGGCCTGTGGTGCAGGATGGGCTGATTCGTGAAGCGCAGGTGGTGATTACCCCCGACCAACCTTTGGGCATCTGGCATCTCAATGGGCTGGAGTTGGCTCCTTTACTTGAACAGGTCAGAGCACGACCCGATCTGACGCCTGCCGAGTTGCTGTCACGCACGCATGGCGCGGTGATGGGGGAGCGTTTGGCGCTGTGGATGTATCAGCAGGGCTGGGTTGACGACCCGAAAGGACAGTGTGAACATGAAGTTTGATCCTCCGCTTGAAGCCGTGACTCTGCTGCGCCGTTACAAGCGTTTTCTGGCGGATGTGCGCCGTGCCGATGGCAGTGAAATGACGGTGCATTGCCCCAATACCGGCTCAATGAAAAACTGTGTGTTGCCGGGTGTCGAGCAGCTTGCACTGATTTCCGACAGCGGCAACAGCAAACGCAAGTATCGTCACACGCTGGAGGCACTTCAGGTCGCGCACGGTCACTGGGCAGGCGTGAATACCAGCCGCACCAATGCATTGGTGGAAGAGGCGGTGCGTGCAGGTCGGATTCCCGAGTTGTCGCCGCTGACCGGTGTTGAGCGAGAAGTGACCTTCGGTGACAGCCGCTTCGATCTGGCGCTGGGAGAGCGCAAGCAACCGCATACCTTTATTGAGGTGAAAAATGTCACCCTGGGGCCGGGGCCTGATGATCCCGATGATGGCATCATCGCTTTTCCCGACTCAGTCACCGAGCGTGGCCAGAAACACCTGCTAACGCTGATGCAAGTCGTGGCGCAGGGCCATAGAGCCGTGCTGTTTTTCTGCGTGCAGCACACAGGGGCTGTAGTGGCCCGGCCGGCGGACGAGGTCGATGGTCGCTATGGAGAACTGCTGCGCATGGCGATCTCGCGGGGGGTTGAAGTGCTGGTCTGGCGCGTCAGCCTGTCAGCCGAGACCTTTATACTGGAACATTCCCTACCGTTGCAGGTATAAGGTAGAGTCGATTATCGTGATGAAACCTGAATTCTGTTGGAGATTGCCATGTCAGTAGCGGATGACTCAGCTGGCCAGGCGCTGGAAACGGACGCCAGTATCTACAAGACTCTACTGGAATCAACTCGGGCAATCCCCTGGAAAATCGACTGGAAAACCCTGCAGTTTGCCTATATCGGCCCTCAGATAGAGCCTCTGCTGGGCTGGAGTCAGGAAAGCTGGGTCAGCGTTGACGACTGGGCAACACGGATGCATCCGGATGATTGTGAATGGGTGGTCAACTTCTGTGTATCACAGTCACAGAGTGGCGTTGACCATGAGGCGGACTACCGGGCTCTGACAGCCTCGGGTGATTATGTCTGGATTCGTGATGTGGTGCATGTGGTGCGCGATGAAGCCGGAGAAGTAGAAGCCCTTGTCGGTTTCATGTTCGATATCAGTGAACGCAAGCGTACCGAGCAGGAATTGCTGCGCCTGCAGAAAGAACTGGAAGAGCTCTCACTGCGTGACGGCCTGACCGGCGTGGCCAATCGTCGCCATCTGGATCAGATTCTGGAACAGGAATGGGAACGGGCACAGCGTCACAACCAGCCGCTGTCATTGGCAATTTTCGATATCGATTACTTCAAGCAATACAATGACTGCTATGGTCATCTTCAGGGAGATGAGTGCCTGAAGCAGGTGGCGCAGTTGTTACAGGCTGCCATTCGCAGTGGTGATTTTCTGGCTCGCTTTGGAGGCGAGGAATTTGTCCTGGTTCTGCCGCAGACTGACCGTGTGGCGGCGCAGAGAGTGATACAGCGCTGTTATGAGCAGCTGGCCAAGGCAGGTATTGCGCACAGTGACTCCCCGATTTCCGAGCAGTTGACCTTCAGTTGTGGTTTGGGCAGTTGCCTGCCCGGTGCGATTGAAACCCTTGAAGCCTTTGTTGAACGAGTCGATCGCTCCCTCTATGAGGCCAAGCATCGCAATCGTAACGCGCTGGTGATCGCCGATACGGACTGAGTCTCACCTCGTGGCCTGTTTTGAAATGATCACCGCCGTTCGCAGCCCTTCCTTGCCAAAGCGCGCCATGCGCCAGAAATGATTGCGGGGCACCGGCACGTTCTGGATATCCAGCCGCGTTTTGTCATCCTCTTCATCCACTTCCGGATCATGCAGATACACGTAGTGGTTGTCGATGCCGGTCAGCACCACCCAGTGCGGGCTCTTTTGCCGACTGAAACGCCAGCTGCTGATCAGCATCAGAACAAAACGACCGGCTGACAGTGCCTGCTCGATGGCCTCCAGGCTGACCTCTTCTGCATGCTCGATGATGCCAGCCGTTTCGGTTTGCTGTTTGAAGTCCTGATGCACCAGCTCAAGGACTTCCTTTTTCAGTTCGGTTCGGACCCCGTGAATGAACAGGGGGCCTTCGCGGTTGATATACAGTTCCGCTCCGAAGCCACGTCGCCAAGCCGCCAGTGCCAGCCCTCGCGGGCCGCAGCCGCCGTGACCGGTTGTCATGAAAATGGATGTAGCTTCGCGCCAAATCTGAAGCTCCTGACGTCGGTCCATTACGATGGCCGGGTCGAGAGCCTTCATCGCCATCAACAACGAGGCCGGGCCGCAGGTAAAGGGCAGGGTCTGGCCATACCAGGGCACCATCCCCGGTGAGCGGGTAGTCAGGGCCAGTAGGCGCTTCTGGAGCCGGAGCGCAGGGGCGTGATCCTCGTAATAGTCTTCATACAGTCCAAACTGGCGGTAGCCCAGCTTTTCATACAACTGGATGGCACTGGCATTGTCGGTACGCACCTCCAACCGCAAGGCAAGACAGTCATGCTCCAGTGCGGCCTGCTCCGCCGCCTGCATCAGCTGACGGGCGATACCCTGTCCACGCATGCGATCGTCTACAGCCAGCGAATAAATACGTCCGAGCGAGGTGCCGCGGTGAAACAGGACCAGCACATATCCCACAAGGCCAATCGTTTCAGTACTGGCGGTAATCAGAGCACAGTGACCGCGCTTGAGCATCCAGCGAAACTGACGTCGGCTGATGCGATCTTCGCTGAAGGTCTGGTTTTCCAGCGCAACCAGTGCCGGCAGATCCTGCAGGCTGGCTGGGCGTAACTGAACACTGTCTGACATGGCTCTTACCACTCAAGGGAATGCCTCTAGCCTACTGCTGGAGCTGCCTGTAGAGCCAGTGGCAAGCAGAAATATTATTTGTCCCTGATTGCGCAACCGGACAATGCATTCCATAGTGACACTCAGGTTTACGTGCAGGGAATACCATGACCAAACTGAAAATTGTTGTAGACAAAAAAGAGGACTGGCAGGCGTTCTATCCCGCCGAGCAGTTGATGAGTGCCCATGAGTACCTGGCGCAAGGCAGTCGAAAGGACCGCACACCGGTTCAGATCATCAACCTGTGCCGCAACTATCGCTATCTGAGTTACGGCTACTACACCTCGCTGCTGGCTGAAGCGCGCGGCCACAAAGTGATTCCATCGATTCAGACCATTAATGACTTGGGGCGCAAGTCTGTCTACGGCCTGAACATGAAGAACCTGAACGAGCTGCTGGGCAAGCTGGTCAGTAAAGATGCGGTGCTGCGTCAGCAACTGGAAGCTGATCGACAGCTGGAAGTGACCATCTGCTTCGGGCAGACCCTGTTTGCCCCCTTGCAGGATCTGGCGCGGCAGATTTTCGAGCATTTTCCTTGCCCCATCCTGCATCTGACCTTCCGCAAGGGGGAAAGCTGGCAGATCGAAACATTGAAGGCGGGTAGTCTGAAACAGCTTAACAGTGCTGAAGAGGATCTGTTTGCCACTGCCATCGATACGTTCAGTCGCAAACTGTGGCGCAAGCCCACGGCACGTCGCAAATACCGGTATGATCTGGCGATTCTAGTGGATCGTGAAGAGGTGTTGCCACCTTCCGATCCCATGGCGATCAAACGTTTTATCCGTGCCGGGCGTCAGTTGGGCATCGATGTCAGCCTGATCGGCAAGAAAGATTTCAGCCATTTGGCTGAATATGATGGCCTGTTCATCCGTGAAACCACTTCAATCAGCAACCACACCTATCGCTTTGCCAAAAAGGCCGAACATGAAGGGCTGGTGGTATTTGATGACCCCACTTCGATTCTGCGCTGCTGCAACAAGGTGTATCTGTCAGACTTGCTGGCCACCAATGGCGTTGCGATGCCGGAGACCCACTTCCTGTTCAAGGACAGTAAAAAGGAGGTGCAGGCACTGGCCGAGTCTCTGACCTATCCGCGGGTGCTGAAGATCCCCGATGGGGCTTTTTCAAAGGGAGTGGTCAAAGTCAGTTCGCCGGAGGAGTTGCTGCGTCAGGCCGATGAGTATTTCAAACAGTCGGCCATTGTGCTGGTACAGGAATACATGTACACGGAATACGACTGGCGTATCGGCATTCTCAACAACAGGCCACTCTATGCCTGCAAGTACCTGATGACCCGTGGTCACTGGCAGATCTATAACCACAGCAGCGGCCAGGCCGAATCGGGTG
Source organism: Marinobacterium iners (assembly GCF_017310015.1). Classification (NCBI taxonomy): domain Bacteria; kingdom Pseudomonadati; phylum Pseudomonadota; class Gammaproteobacteria; order Oceanospirillales; family Oceanospirillaceae; genus Marinobacterium; species Marinobacterium iners. The sequence continues at coordinate 2,640,379 of NZ_CP022297.1, read as the reverse complement.
GCTTCGAGACCCTGCCGGTGCATGAGGCGCCGGCGAAGGTGGTCAGAGCTGCGCTGAAGGCAACCAAATTGATAGGTGATGGCCTGTATGGGGTGGACCTGAAACAGTCCGGTGATAAGGTGGTGGTGATCGAAGTGAACGATAATCCCAGTATCGATTCCGGGGTAGAGGACCTCTATCTCAAGGACAGCCTCTATCGCATGATCATGGAAGAATTTCTGCGCAGAATGGAACGGCGCCGTCTCGGAATCGGTCATTGATTTGACAGGTGCGTTATGAAACGAGCCGAAGAGCTGAAATCCCTTTCCCGCGATCATCACCACGGGCTGGTGTTGGCAAAACGGGCCATGCAGGCTGCGAAAGAGTACAAGCCGGCGAAAATGGTTTGGGCAGAAGTGACCATGCACTTCAGTGACGTGCTGGAACCGCACTTCAAAATCGAGGAAGAAACACTGGTTGAGCCACTAAGAGAAGCCGGTGAAACCTCTCTGGTAGACCGGCTGGAAAGAGAGCACGCGCAGCTGCGTGACTTCTTTCAGCCGGGACAGACGCGTGGCTATGAAGAGTTGAAGGCCTTTGGTGAATTGCTCCAGGCACATATTCACTTCGAGGAACGCGAGCTGTTTGAAGTCGCGCAGAAGACACTCAGCCAGGAGCAGTTGGCCCAGGTGGATGCGGCCTGCCATTGACGCCATCGGCGGCACTGACTGGATGAACAGGTTGTATCTGGCTGACAAGGAGAGTGGGATGTCGCATGTTCACCAATCATCAGGCAGGCGGGGGCCCGCGCTCTGGGCGCTGGTGTTCTTGCCGGTCTTGTTCTGGTCGGCGTGGGAGCCGGCTGATCGCATTACCTGGGCGCTGGAAGTCCTGCCGGCCGTTGTTGGCGCCCTCATTTTGCTGTGTACGCGTCGTCGATTCCCCCTTACGCCGCTGTTGTACAGTCTGATTTTGTTCCACTGCATCATTTTGATGGTCGGTGGGCACTACACCTATGCCAAGGTGCCGCTCTTCGACCTGCTCAGAGAAATGTTCGACTGGCAACGGAATAACTATGACAAGGTGGGCCATCTGGTGCAGGGCCTAGTGCCGGCAATGATTGCACGTGAGCTGTTGATCCGGCTGAAGGTGATCCCGTCAGCGGCATGGCGCAACTTTTTTATCGTGTGCTTTTGTCTGGCGTTCAGTGCGTTCTACGAGTTGATCGAGTGGTGGGTAGCCCTGATCTCGGAGGAGGGTGCCGAGGCGTTTCTCGGTACTCAGGGCTATGTCTGGGATACCCAGTCCGATATGGCTTGGGCGTTGGCTGGCGCAATACTGGCGTTGGTGCTGATGAACCGATTGCATGACAGGCAGTTGCGGTCACTGGAGCCCCTGTAGACGAACGGCGGTGACACTTTTGCTGGTGCTGCTGAACTCTGCAGGTAGAATGACCTGCATCGCTGTTATGCGCCAAACGCCAAGGGTTCATGTATGCCGATTCTTCGCCGGTTTTGTTGTTATCTGATCGTGATGGCCATGAATGTCATGCTTCTGTCATCGGTGCATGCCGATACGTTGGATGAAGTCATGCGTCATGGTGATATTCGCTGTGGTGTTTTTCCGGATGACCCCGGTCGCAGTTCCATTGACACGGACGGAACCTGGAAAGGTTTTTATGTTGATTTTTGCCGCGCCACGGCGGCTGCGCTGTTCGGTGATCCCGAACGGGTGCAGTATGTGGAAGTTGATGCCACGACACGGTTTACCACTCTGCAGCAGCGCCAGACGGATGTGGTGATGTACAGCACGACCTGGACATTGGGTCGAGAAAACCGCTATCAGGTTGTGTTCCCGGCGGTATATCTCTTTGACAGCCAGGGCGTAATGGTCCGTGCCAACAGTGGCATTTCAATGCTGTCAGACCTGCAGGGCAAAACGGTCTGCGTGACTGAAAACACATCAACTCACAAAAACCTTGTTAATGCACTCGAACAGCAAGGTATTGACGCGCAAGTTCAGTTTTCCAATGGCGACAGCTTCTTTCGAGGTCATTGCGATGCGTACAGTGCCGATCGAATGAACCTGGCAACCAACCGCGCCAACCGTGCGGACAACCCGGCACACTATATTATCCTGCCTGAAACACTGTCTCGTGAACCTATAGGCCCAATGGTGCGGAACGATGAAACCCGCTGGGCGCGTGTTATCCGTTCCGTGGTCAACGCCACCATTCTGGCCGATCAAAAGGGCATAACCCAAAGCAACCTTGATCAGGTCTTGAACAGCACGGAGGATCAAGAAATTCTTAATCTGCTGGGGCAGCAAGGTGATCTGGCAAGCCAGTTGGGGTTGTCAAATGACTGGGCGCGCAAGGTGATAGCCAGTGTTGGTAACTACAGTGAAATCTACCAGCGTCACTATGGTCCTGATACGGCTATCGGGATGGAGCAGGGAGTGAACAAGCCTTGGTCGCGTGGTGGCTTGTTGTTTGCTCCCCTGTTTCTGTGAGCTCCAGCGCCGTTATGCAACAACCGCACACAAGCATAGGTACTCGACTGACACTGATCATCGGTACAATTTTCGGATTGTATCTGATGGCTGTATCAGCTGTTGGTTATGTGATGTTCCAGCAATACCAGGGGTTCAGTAACCTGGCAGATCGTGAGTTTGGCCGTGCCATGGCGGCCGCTGAACTTACCCGAGATGCAGAGATCATTGCTGCTGAAGTGTTTGAAATGATGGTGGGTAGCCGTCGCTCCATCAGTGCGGGCAGTCAGCGGACAGAGAATCTGGCTGGCCTTTACCGCTCTGCACGTGACCGACTGCAGCAGTTGTCGTCGTCAGCCGATGCCGATAGGGCAGCAAACAGAGAGCTTGATCGTTGGCAGGAGCCGTTTTTCCTGAGCCTGGGGCAGCTGGATCAGCGCCTTGAACTGGAAAAACAACTACAAACCGAGCATCTTCAGTTAATCGACACACTATTCATATTACAGCAACGGTTACCGCTGAGTGACTTCGGTGCGCAGTCTCCTAACCAGCAGCGTTTTATCAGTCATGCGCTGACCGCACTGGTTGCCGCTTCGTCAGCATTGAGTGCTGAACGTCCGGGGCATGTAGCACAACTGGAACGCGCTTGTGAGCAAGCGTTACAGAAACTGGCATTATTGCCACTTGAAGATGAAGAACTGCTCGAGCTGAGGCGTCAGCTTACCGAAGTATTGCCTGAAGCGTTCAGGAGCCGAGGACCGTTATTGAAGGCGTCGCGGGCAAGTTTGGCAACGGCGCGGGAAACCCGGGTACTGGCCCAAAAGCTGACAGGGGCAAGTTTCAGCTACCATCTGCAGCTGAAAGCGTCGGCTCAACAGGCCATTACAGACCACCAGAAGCTGATTCGCAGTTCGTTGTTTGGACTGTTGCTGGCATCATTGACTCTGCTCGCCATAACGTTCGGTGCCATTATGTATATCCGGCGCCATATCGTACTCCGGATAAATCGTCTCAATGCTGCAATGCAGGCACATCTGCAGGGTAAGCAGGTGCCTGTTCCTGAATCAGGCAGTGATGAAATCAGCACGATGGGGGCCAGCTTTGCGGTTTTCGTCGATGCTCGTCGCCAGGCAGAGCAGCAGCTGGAGCAGGCGAACATGCATTTGCAAAAGATGAATGCCGAGTTGGAGCGTTTGAGTACAACCGATGCCCTGACCGGCATACCCAACCGTCGCTCATTCGATCAACAGCTTGAACATGAGTGGCGACGGGCATTACGCGACGGCACTAGGCTGGCCATCGTGATGGCTGATGTCGATGTTTTCAAGCGCTTTAACGATACTTATGGGCACCAGGCGGGTGATGATTGCCTGCGTCAGGTGGCACAAGTGATGTCAGATCAGCTGAAGCGCAGCGGTGACATGATTGCGCGTTACGGGGGCGAAGAGTTCATCGTTCTTTTGCCGGGGCTGGATCTTTCCCACGCGAAACAGCTCGCCGAGCAATTAAGGGCTGCTGTGGCGGGGTTGAGGATTCCACACGCTCACGGGCCGACAGGACATGTCAGCATCAGTCTTGGCGTGGCCTCAAACAGGCCACACCTCAACATGCGCGTTGAAACCCTTATACACCACGCAGACAGTGCGCTCTATACGGCGAAAAGGCTGGGACGCAACCGGGTCTGTACAACGCCCGAAGATCCGCTTGAACAAGACACGGGCATATGAACGTTTGAGTATGCTCTTACCGCACTGACTTTAGATCGGTTTTGATGACACACATTGGATAATCAACGGTTCGACAACAATGCCTCGGTACTGACCACTTCAGCGTAGGCAAACGCCAGCGCGGCCATGAAGGTTGCGTGTACATGTTTGGCAGGAACATGTACCCCGTTGAACTCGGCATCCAGAGTGGCGCAGGCATCATGTACCACTGTATTGCTGTAGCCCAAATCGGAAGCGGCGCGGGTGATGGCATCGATACACATGTGGCTCATGGCACCGGTAATCACAAGCTCAGTAATGTTTTCACGCTGCAGCAACTGATGCAGTTCGGTGCCCTTGAAGCTGTTGACCTCGTTTTTCAGAATCTGGAATTCGCCGGTGATCGGCTGCAGACTCTTATGAGTCTTGGCCCCCTCACTGCCGGGCACGAAGAAGGGGGCTTCGGTTGACGGAAATTCATGTCGCACATGAACCACCGGCAACCCGCGCTGGCGAAAGTCCTCCAGGATGCGGGCAGTATTGGCAGCGGCGGCCTCTATTCCTTCCAGAGTCCACTTACCTTCGGGAAAATAATCATTCTGCATATCGACGATGATCAGTGCTGTGTTGCTCATGTGTGTTTCCTGTTGAATGGTTGTCGCCCATCCTAACCCTGTCTGTTAACCTGCACGGGTGGCATAACTGACAATAACAGGGTAAAAACTGACATGTCTCAGACCATTCTTGTCGCGATTGTGGTGATTCCCGGTACTGCACGTTCGGCGGTCTATGGCCTGATCGACCTGTTCCAGTCCGCCAATCGTATTCTTGCCGAACTGCAGCAGGCGCCGGACATCGCTTTCCAGACGGTATGCTGGCAGATCGAGCAGGACCCGCTGGCAACCCCGGAAATCATGGATATTCCGCCGTCTCTGATTATTGTGCCGCCGGTACTGGAAGGGCAGGCGTACCTTGAGCCACAGCCGGTTGTCTGCTCCTTTTTGCAGAACTGGCATCGACAGGGAACCGTGATCAGTTCTGCCTGTGCCGGGGCTTTTCTGCTTGCACAGGCCGGATTGCTTGAGGGGCGTAAGGCAACCACTCATTGGCAGCTGGAAGGTGCGTTCCGATATCAGTATCCATCTGTGGAACTGGATACCGATGCCATGCTGTTGGCCGATTCCGACCTGGTGACCGCCGGCGGCGTCATGTCCTGGATGGATCTTGGTTTGTACCTGATCGGACGCTATGTTCCACCCACCGTAGTGCAGGCACTGGGGCGATTCTTGTTGGTTGATACCGGCGCTCGCCAGCAGAGCTATTACCGCAGTTTCATACCGGTACTGGATCACAGCGATCGGGTAATACTGGGTGTCCAGCACCATATTCACCGCGAATATGCACAGCCACTAAGCGTCATTCAGATGGCGGAACTGGCCCACCTCACTGAGCGAACCTTTATCCGCCGTTTTCATAAGGCGACCGGGCTAAAACCGGGTGAGTATCTGCAGCAGCAGAGACTGCACAAGGCACGAGAGCTGCTGGAAAATACCGAGACAACAATAGAGCGGGTGGCCTGGCGGGTGGGATATGAGGATGTCAGTGCCTTTCGGCGCATGTTCCAAAAACGGACCGGGCTGACGCCAAGCCAGTTCAGAGAGCGGTTTTCCAACAGGGCAATAGATGGTGTGAAGGGAGCCGGATGAGATCAGGCTCCCGGTCTGATTAAACCTTCATCAGCACCGACTTGAGCTCGGTGTAATGCTCGATGCAGGCAGCTCCCATTTCACGGCCAAGGCCGGATTGCTTGAAACCGCCAAACGGCAGGGACGGGTCCAGTGCCGTGTGACAGTTGACCCACACGCTGCCGGACTTGATACGGGGAATCATGCGATGGACCGCCGACAGATTATTCGACCAGATGCTGGCCCCCAGGCCATACTGGCTGTCATTGGCAATTCTGACTGCCTCGTCGATGTCATCAAACGGCATGGCCACCAGTACCGGGCCGAAGATCTCCTCCTGTACCAGTGTTGAACGCTGATCCACATCCACCACCACCGTGGGCTGGATGAAGAAGCCGGGGCCCTGACGGTCACCACCGGTGGTGATTCTGGCACCCTCGGCCAGCCCTTTCTCGATAAAGCCGTGCACTCGCTGCTGCTGCACGGCGGAGACCAGCGGCCCCATTTCGGTGTTCGGGTCCAGTCCGTTACCCAGACGAATCCGGCCTGCGATATCGGTGATATCTGCCACCAGATTGTCGAACAGCTTGCGCTGCACATACAGGCGCGAACCGGCACAGCACACCTGTCCCTGATTGAAGAAGATCGCATTGGCGGCCCCTGCGGCGGCCTCCTGCGGATCGGCGTCTTCCAGCACGATGGTGGGTGACTTGCCGCCCAGCTCAAGGGTCACCCGTGTCATGTGGTCCATGGCGGCCTTGCCGATCAGCTTGCCGACACCGGTCGACCCCGTAAAGGTCAGTTTGTCCACATCGGGATGTGATGACAGGGCTGCACCGGCATCACCGCCCAGGCCCGGGACAACGTTCAACACCCCGGGCGGATAGCCCGCTTCCAGCGCCAGTTCACCCAGTCGCAACGCGGTCAGGGGGGTATCTTCAGCCGGCTTCAGTACGACGGTACACCCTGTCGCCAGCGCCGGGCCGAGCTTCCAGCAGGCCAACAGCAACGGGAAGTTCCAGGCCACGATAGCACCCACCACCCCGACCGGCTCACGCCGGGTGTAACCGTGGAATTGGGCGCCGGGCATGAAGGGAACCGATGGCTGTACACAACTGCCCTCGATTTTGGTTGCCCAGCCGGCCATGTAGCGAAGGAAATTGACGGCCAGCTGGATATCGACTCCCTTGGCGATGGCGACGCTCTTGCCATTGTCGAGACACTCGATCTCGGCCAGCGAGTCGGCGTTGGCGTCGATCAGATCGGCAAAACGCCACAGCAGGCGTTCGCGCTCGACCGGTGTCATGCGGCTCCAGCTGGAGTCCTCGAATGTCTGGCGCGCCGTTGCGACGGCCTGATCAACATCAGCGGCAGTCCCACAGGCTACCTTGGTGAAACACTCTCCGGTGGCGGGGTTGATCACATCAATCTCCCTGCCTTCGGAACCTGCAGGGCGCTGATCGCCAATCAGCAGAGGGTGGCGGCGGCTGATGAAGGCCTGAGTATCAGAGTGAAGGGCAAACTCCGTCATGGTGAACCTCTTATCGTTGTCGTTGAGTCTGTCTCCCCTGTATCGCAATGGCTGTGCCAGTTTTGATTAAATCCTAACTTAATGAAATTGAATGGTTTTCTATGTGTGTACCTATGTTCTTGCTGTTTTGGCCTGTCGCAGAATGAGACAGCTGTCTGAATCTGATTCAGCCCGCTACTCCGGCGTCAGGCCCCGAAAATGGGCGTCTGTCTCAGGATGAAACAGGTGTCGCGATATTAAACAGATGACGCTGCCTGGCTGGCGGGGTCGAAAGTCGTAATATTTCACTCAAGTGACTGTTTTGTTTTGAAAAGATGAACTTGGCACAGGCTGTGCTAGCTCCTTTGTGACTCAACATTGACCTGGATCTCGACGGGCGTCCCGACAGATGCCCCTTGCAATGACCACAGAAGGAGGTCGGACCTTGAATACAACAACTCTGAAACCGCTGGGCGGGGGGCTGCTGGCATTGGCGCTGGCGGTGAGTGCTCAGACGGCCATGGCCAACGACAGTGCCGAGCAGATTATCAGCAGCAAGTGTCTGGCGTGCCACACCCAGGAGGCTGACCAGCAGTGGAGCCGTATCAGCCATCAACGCAAAACGCCGGAAGGTTGGTTGATGACAATTGCCCGCATGCAGATCATGCATGGCCTGCAGATCAGCGATGAAAACCGGCGCACGCTGGTGAAATATCTGGCAGACCGGCAGGGGCTGGCACCGGAAGAAACCGAAGGAGCCCGCTATGCACTTGAGCGTCGTCTGAATACATCCGAAGCGTTCGATTCACAGGAATTTACCGAGATGTGTGCCCGCTGTCACTCAGGAGCACGTGTGCTGCTGCAGCGTCGGCCCGCTGAAGAGTGGGAGCATCTGGTTCACTTCCATCTGGGCCAGTGGCCTACAACCGAATTTCAGGCGCTGGCGCGTGATCGGGATTGGTTCGAGCTTGCGCTGAATCAGATGGTGCCGCATCTGGCTGAAGCCTTGCCCATGGAATCCGCAGCCTGGGATCAATGGCAGCAGCAGTCGGCAGCGCCGGTCAGCGGTGGTTGGACGCTGGTGGGCCACATGCCGGGTCGTGGCGCCTTCCATGCCGAGATGAAGGTCATGCCCGCAGAGGGTCAGGATCAGTATCAAGTCAGCCTCAGTGGCCAGTATGACGACGGCGCTCCCATTCAGGGGCAGGGCATGGCGGTGGTGTATACCGGCTATGAGTGGCGTGCGGATCTTGAGATCGATGGGCGCGCCATGCGACAGGTGTTTGCGCTGCGTAATGGGCAGCTGGAAGGTCGCATGTTCCTGCGTGATCACGATGAAGTGGGGGCTGATGTGGTAGCGGCGCGTGCCGATGGCAACAGCCGGGTACTGGCACTGCAGCCGGCTTACATCAGGGCGGGCAACGAAGCTGAGGTCAGCATTATCGGTACAGGTCTTAAGGGCATGCCGGTATTGGGCCAGGGCATTGATGTTATCGAGGTGATCAGTGAAAGCGACAGCCTGATCAAGGTACGTGCCAGAGCATCCGAGGCCGCCTCGGGCATTCATGAGGTGAGTGTGGGCGACGCTCAGGGCGGGCGCTTTGCTGTCTATGATCGCATCGCTCAGGTGAAAGTGGTGCCGGAGTTTGCCGTGGCCCGTGTGGGTGGTAATGGCAGCTCAACACCGAAAGTGGAGGCTCGTTTTGAAGCTGAAGCCTGGGCCGTTGGGCCGGACGGCAAGCCCGGTACCGACGATGACTACCGCATCGGCATGATGCCTGCGCAATGGGCAGTGGCGCCATTTGATGAAGTGGCCGAGGCTGATGGGGATGTTCGCTTTACCGGCCAGATGAACCCGGATACTGGTGTATTCACGCCAGCCGCTGCGGGTCCCAATCCTGAGCGACGCATGATGACCAACAACGCCGGTAACCTGAAAGTACAGGCAACGGTGATGGATGGCGGTGACACACACAATGCCGAAGGGCAGATGATTGTGACGGTGCAGCGCTGGAACAACCCTCCGATCCCCTGACAAATGCCTGATGGCAGAGAAGGGGGGATGCCTGCAGGCATCCGGATGGCAACCTAACAGGGGAGAACAGACATGGGCGCTGTACTCAATCTGGTGGAACACAACCTGCATGAAGTGCAGGTCGGGGATACCCGCATGTTGTTCCACATACCGTCCAGTTCGCTGTTTGCGCTGGACAACCTGACGTCGGACATTCTCGATCGGCTGCGCGGACAGGAACACTCCGCCGAAGCGCTGGTGGCCGAGCTGAGCAACCGTTTCACGGAGCAGGAGATTACCGAAACGGTGCGAGAGCTGCTGGCGCTGGAGCTGGTCAATGATGGCCGGCCGCTGACGGATGAAATCGGTACCCGCCGGGTTGATCAGTTTCCACTCACAACCGTGGTACTGAACGTCAATACTGGCTGCAACCTCAGCTGTACCTACTGCTACAAGGAAGACCTGGATATCCCGTCCGCCGGTCGCAAGATGGAGCTGCAGACTGCAATTGATTCGGTGGAGATGCTGCTGCGCGAATCACCCGACGAAGAACGCTACACGGTGGTGTTCTTTGGCGGTGAGCCGCTGAGCAACCGGCCGCTGATTGAAGCGATGGTGGACTACTGCGAGCGCCGCTTTGCCGAACTGGGCAAACAGCTCGATTTCGTCATGACCACCAATGCCACACTGCTGACCGATGAGATCATCGACTGGCTCAATGCCCATCGTTTCGGTCTGTCGGTCAGCATGGATGGCCCCAAGGCGATTCATGACAAAAACCGTATCACCGTGGGTGGCCAGGGTACTTACGATGTTGTGCGTCGCAAGGCGTTGAGGCTGCTGGAGCGGTACGACTCACGTCCCATCGGAGCGCGTGTCACGCTGACCCGTGGCACCACAGAGGTGGAGCGGATCTGGGATCACCTGTTCAACGAGATGGGCTTTTCCGAGGTGGGCTTTGCACCGGTTACCTCTGGCGACATCAGCAGCTATAACCTCAGTTCAGAAGAGTTGATCGAAGTGTTTGCCGGCATGAAACGCCTTGGTCAGCGCTATCTCGATGCGGCACTGGAGCACCGCAATATCGGTTTCTCCAACATGCATCAGCTAATCACCGACCTGCACGAAGGCCATAAAAAGGCCCTGCCCTGTGGCGCCGGCCTGAAAATGCTGGCGGTGGATCATGAGGGGGAACTCAATCTTTGCCATCGGTTCACCGGGTCCGACATGCCGACGTTTGGCAATGTGAAAACCGGTGTCCAGCAAGTGGAGCTGGGGGACTTTCTCTCCAAGCGGCTCGATCGAACCGATACCGGCTGTGCCAGCTGCCGTATTCGCAACCTGTGTTCAGGCGGCTGCTATCACGAAAGCTATGCCCGCTACGGGGATCCCACTCATCCAACCTATCACTACTGCGACCTGATGCGAGACTGGGTCGACTTCGGCATCGAAGTCTACAGCCGCATCATGGCGGCCAACCCCGCCTTCATAGACCAGTACATCTCGCCGCGGAGGGCGCACTGATATGAAACATCTCAAAGCGATCAACAACAAGGCCCAGCTACTCACTCAGGCCGTGGCCGACGACAGTGTGGAAGAGGTCGTGGCCATGAGTTCACTGGCAGGCTGTACCGCCACTACCGACCCGGGCTGGGAGATCGATGCCTTTGGCGGCGTAACCTCGCTGTGCCAGCCGATGGAAGCCGATTTGTATGGCTGTGCAGACCCCTGCTGGTGGCCTGCACAGGTGCCGGACATGATGAATACCTACCCGGATTGGAACAAGGACGCCATGAACTCGAAAGACGACTGGCGCAACCTGGGTACCGTGTTCCCGAAAGACAAGAACTAAGCCGAGGGTGACCTGATAATGGACAACAAGCGATTTACATCTCTGATCCCGGCGGCGGCACTGGTGTTGGGCACCACGCTGTCCGGTGCCGTGCTGGCCAAGGGGCCGGCACTCAAGGAAGGCAACGAATACATGATCGTGGCCAACTACCCCAACAACATGCATGTGATCGACCTGCAGAGCGACAGCCTCTACAAGAGCTGCGATCTGCCGGATGCATTTGGCCCTGGCGTGACTCAGATGGCCCCGGATGGAAAAACAGCCTATATCCTCAACAACCGCTATGAGGATATCTATGGCATTAATCTGGACAACTGTGACATTACCTTCCATGCCAAAATGTCATTGCAGAAGAACGAACGTACCAAGTCGATCTTCTCGTTTACATTGAGCCCGGATGGTTCGGAGCTGTATGCAGTACAGAACCCCACCATGCTGAACCGCGACCACTATCGCGTTCAGCCGGCTCGCCTGGCGGTGTACGACACCAGTGCGGGGCTTGATGCCAAACCGGTTCGTACCTTTCCGTCACCGCGACAGGTGACCGTAATGCAGACCGGTGCCGATGGTACGCTCTACATGGCCGGGGCCGACATCTACAAGGTGGATGTGAACACCGGTGAGGTCGGAGTTGCCATTCCCAGCCGCAATTGGGAGCGTCCGCTCTATGCACCACCGGATGTCCTGAACGCTTGGCCGATACAGGCCCCGTCCAAGGATTTCACCATCCTCTACACCACTGCGAAGTTTCAGGATGAAAGCTACAACCTGGACACGGCTGACTGGATCTATGGTTTCATGAATATCAACCTTGAAACCGGTGAGACCGAGACAACGGATTTTGGTCCGATCACCGAGATCTATTTCAGTGGCGTACGCTCGCCCAAGGACCCGAACCTGGTGTTTGGCGTACTTAACCGTCTGGCCAAATATGACATCGAGAAAAAGGAGCTGATCGCCGCCGCCGAGCTGGATCATTCCTACTACTGTGTTGCCATCAACCACGAAGGTTCCAAGATCTATCTGGGCGGCACATTCAATGACGTAGCAATCTACGATGCCGACAGCATGGAAAAGCTGGGCAACATCCAGCTGCCCGGTGGCGATATGGCGATCTCCACTTCACAGGTTTTCATCCGCTGATTTCATCATTCCCCTGTCTGCACTCATGGCCTGACCGGGTTTGCCCGGACGCAAGTCCGGGCCCTTTTCCGGTGCCAAAAGACAGGAGTATCAGGAGTACTGCAGAATGACAAAGACGATCCTCGCGGCCACGGTGGCTGCACTGATGTCGGCGCACGCGTCGGCCTACACGCTTCACAGTGAAAATGGCACTGAGCTGAACCTTGATATTGAAGCGGTGTTCGGTGTCTTCACCAGTGAAGAAAACTATGGGCTGGGTGCCAAAACTGAAGGCGGCGGCTCCGACTGGCAGGAAGGCTACATCAAGTATGGTTTCTCCGGCAGCCATGCCTACCCGTCAGGGGTCAGTGTTTATGGAGGCCTCAATCTGGTGAGTTCAGGCACCTGGGGTGACGGTGATGCCGGCGGCTTTACCACGGGCAATGAAAGCGAAACGGATCTCGAAGATGCCTATGTGGGCTGGCGCTCCGGCAGTCTGATCTCGGCATTGGGTGATGATGGTCTGGAGTTCTCATTCGGCCGCCAGAACTTCTCCATTGGCGATGGTTTCCTGATCAATGGCGATGCCCTGAACCTGGGTGATGCGCTTAATGGCGGTGGCTACGATTTTGACCGAGGTGGCGCGTACTGGCTGGCAGCGCGCAAGGCGTTTGATCGCACTGCTATCGCGCGTATCGGTGGTGCCGAAGGCTTGCGTGCCGACCTGTTCTGGATTAAGTCAGACAACCCGGCGCAGGCGATGACCGAGCTGGCCGGTATCAACGCCGAGTATGTGATGCCTGAAGGCACCGTGGGCGTGGCTTATATTGAAGGCTTGGGGGTCAATGACAAGTATGCTCAGGCACTGGGTTATACCCACCGTGACGGTCAGCAGACCCTGAGCCTGCGCTATCAGGGCAATGCGGGTGTCGAGAACCTGTTTTTATCCGGTGAGCTCGTGACTCAGGATCAGGGCGACAATACGCGCAAGGATGGCGATGCATGGTATGTGGAAGCGGGCTGGACCTTTGCCGACATGCCTTGGTCACCCAGCGTGAACTACCGTTACGCCACTTTTGACGAAGGCTTTGATCCGCTGTTCTTCGGTTTCAACCGAGGTTACGGCACCTGGTTCCAGGGTGAAGTGGCTGCCAACTATGCAGGCCCCTTCAATTCGGATACCGATGTCCATCATATCGGGATAAAAGCCAGTCCAACCGAGATGCTGAGTCTTGGCGCACTGTTTTTTGATTTCAGTGATACCGCTGGGGGCTCCGGAGCCCTGGACGGACAGGAACTGGATCTTTATGCCGAGTGGGTGGTCACACCCAACCTGGTCATAAGCCCGCTGATCGGTTTCTACACGCCTGATAACAGCAGCGCCAATGGCGGCAGCCAGATCGGCACAGACGACACCAATGTCTACGGCCAGGTGATTGCAATCGTACCGTTCTGATCGAGGTTGGGAACGGATGCAGCTGAAGGGCAGGGCGGGAAACCGCCCTGCCTGAGCTACTTTGCAGGCACGACAATAATGGGCCGCATCATGAAGGGGCTGCTGAAAAACGGATCACAGTCACAATGCACCGGCGGATCCTTGATTTCGGGCCAAAGGTGTATCTGTTCTGATTCCAGTGTCGGGAACGCATACTCCTGCTCGCCGACCTTGCCCTGCTTGATGCCGGTAAAGGTGCCCAGCGCGGTTACCAATCTGCCGGGCGCATAAATGGCTGGGTCGATAAAGCCTGGTACCAGAATTCTGAAGCGACCACCGCTTTTATCCGTTTTCAGCGGACGACCGCTGGCATTGAGTGAAAACTGAACCACCTCCAGCTGGCTACCCTGCTGCAGGTTGCTGACATGGGCAATCTCGCCACCCCAGCGGGCGGCTTGGCCATGAGTTATTACGGTAGAGGCCTCAGAAAACGGCAATAGAGCCTGATCAGGCCCTGAGCGCAAATCGGATGGGACCGTCGCGCAGCCATTGATGAAAAGGACGATAAAGACAAGCATTAAACGGTTCATGGGGGCTCCTGTGAACACTGGCCTGTATATTGCTTTGTGACAGTAAGAGAGCGGCGAGAGGTTTGCGCCTCGACTGTCTTTGGCGTATACAGGAGTGACAATTTATGTCGATAGTATATCCGGAAAATAACAATAAAGAGGCCGGAAACATGGCACCCCGTTTACGTCAGGATCTGATCAGTGATCCCGTTCATGCCGCCCGCGTTGCCCGTGAGCGGCTGCAGCAGGAGGGAGAACTCCCCTGTGGTTATCTGCGTGATGAAATTGAAGCTTCTTGGCGGCGCAGCCTTGATGCAGGGCTGACCAACTCCAGTCAGTCGCAGCAGTTGATTGACGAGGTCAACGACCTGAAAAGATTTCGTCAGCAACACGAGCTGCTTATTCATGCAGCCATGCCCGAAATAGAGCAGCTGGCGCACCAGTTTGGTGATCAGGGGCTGATCATGCTGGCCAATTCGGATGCTCGCATTCTGGCGCTTGAAGGCAGTGATGACATCATCACACCCTCAAGGCAGCTGGCGTTGCGTCAGGGCGTTTCCTGGAGTGAAACACACCGAGGAACCAACGCCATCGGTACCGCCGTCATAGAACGTCGTCCCATCCTAATCAACGAGGAAGAGCACTTTCTCGATACGGTATCTCATTTTTCCTGCACGTCTTCCCCTCTGATTGATGCGAGCGGTCAACTGATTGGTGTATTGGATCTGACACGCATCGGTCGCAACAGCCAGCCTCAGGATACACTGGGAGTCGTACAGCTGGCTGCCCGCAGCATCGAGGGGCGTTTGTTCGCGGGTCAGTACCAGAATCAGATCGTACTGGCTTTTCATACCCGCCAGCAGTATTTGCGCTCGGCATGGCAGGGATTGGTGGCGCTGGATGAGGAAGGTCGCCTGCTGGCCATCAACGAGCAGGGCTGTCAATTGTTGGGCCGCAGCCGTGAACAGATCGTCAACCGGACGCTGGATGAGCTGGTGGGAGAAAAGATCGGTGTTCTGCTTAACACCTGTATGCGCCAACGTATCGCCTCTTTGCAAACCCGGGCGGGTGAGCTGTTCTGTGAGCTGCTGCAGTTTCCCAAGCGTCTGACCGGGTTGGCCCCCAACCTCAAACCCGGCACTGCTCCTGCAGCAGATAGACAGCCCCGTCCGCTGGAGTGCTTTGCGGCCGGTGAGCCCAGGCTGCAGCGCTCCATGACCATGGCTGTAAAGGCGCTGGATCAGGATATCCCGGTGCTTCTCAGTGGCGAGACAGGCAGTGGCAAGGAGGTGGCAGCACAGGCCTTACACCGTAGCAGTGCCCGCGCAGGAGAGCCCTTTGTAGCGGTCAATTGTGCCGCTATTCCTGAAGGGCTGATTGAATCCGAGCTGTTCGGCTATCGGGAAGGGGCGTTTACGGGCTCTCGCAAGGGTGGCATGGTTGGGCGCTTCCAGCAGGCGAATGGCGGGACTCTGTTTCTGGACGAGATCGGGGATATGCCGCTGTCACTGCAGGCTCGCCTGCTGAGAGTGCTGCAGGAGCGTAAGGTGGCTCCATTGGGTGGTGCCGAGGAAGTGGTACTGGATATTGCGTTGATCGGCGCGACGCACCGTAATTTAAAACAGATGGTGGCAGAAGGCAGTTTCCGTGAGGATCTGTACTACCGTCTGAACGGTGTCTGTGTTCGGCTGCCGGCACTGCGTGAGCGTAGTGATTTTAAAGGTCTGTGTGAACGTTTGCTGAGTCAGTTGGGTCGATCCGAAGTTGGCATTGAGCCGCAGCTGCTGCAGCAACTGTCCGAATATCACTGGCCGGGTAACGTGCGCCAACTGGAAATGGTACTGAAAGTGGCGTTGGCCTTTATGGAGCCTGAAGAAACCCGCCTGAGTGAAGATCACTTGAGTGATGAGTTCCTGGATGAACTGGTGCACGCTCCCGCTCCTTGTGGCACATTGCAGGAAACTCAGGAGGCGCTGATTCGTCAGGCATTGGAGCAGCAGCAAGGCAACGTCACGGCGGCCGCCACCGAGTTGGGGATCAGTCGTGCCACGTTGTATCGACGCATGAAATCCCTGGGTCTGGCCTGATATTTACAACTTGTTACAAAAGGGTACAAGTTCACACAATAAACACGAAACTGGTTTACAGCGGCGTTCTACGCTTAGTGTCGTTAACAATAATACACAGCGTAGACACGGTAGCTGGACGTCCGGCTATCGGACATGTTCCCAAGGAATCACGCCCATGAAAAATCAGATCTTCCGTCGCACTTCCGGATACCTGCTGACGGCTGCCGTTGCGGCAGGCCTGTCAGCTTCTGCTTCTGCCTATACCCTTCACAGTGAAAACGGCACCGAACTGAACCTCGATATCGAGGCGGTGTTCGGCGTTTTTACCAGCAAAGAGAGCTATGGTTTGGGTGCTAAAACCGACCCGGGTCGTTCCAGCTGGCAGGAAGGTTATATCAAGTATGGTCTGTCCGGCAGCCATGCCTACAGCTCCGGTGCCAGTGTATTTGGTGGTTTGAATCTGGTCAGCTCGGCAACCTGGGGCGATGGTGATGCCGGTGGTTTCACATCAGGTGATGAAAGTGAAACGGATCTTGAAGATGCATACGTGGGCTGGCGCTCCGGTAGCCTGATCCCGGCATTGGGTGAAGATGGTCTGGAGTTTTCTTTTGGCCGTCAGAATTTCTCCATTGGTGACGGCTTCCTGATCAATGGCGATGCGCTGAACTTCGGTGATGCACTTGGACCAGAGCTGGATCGTGGCGGCGCCTACTGGCTGGCCGCACGCAAGGCGTTTGACCGTACTGCCATCGTGCGTGTCGGCGGTGCCGAAGGAATGCGTGCCGACCTGTTCTGGCTGGAGTCTGACAACGTAGCTCAGTCCAAAATGGAACTCGCGGGTATTAATGCCGAGTATGTGATGCCGGAAGGCACCTTTGGTGTGGCCTACATTGAGGGCCTGGACGTCATGAATGGTGGCGCGACACATCGTGACGGACAGCAGACATTGAGCTTGCGCTATCAGGGCAACGCCGGTGTTGAAAACCTGTTCCTTTCCGGTGAAATCGTCACCCAGGATCAGGGCGACAATTCTCAGGCAGATGGTGATGCCTGGTATGTAGAAGCAGGCTGGACCTTTGCCGACATGCCCTGGTCGCCGAGCGTAAACTACCGCTATTCCAGCTTCGACGAAGGCTTTGATCCGTTGTTCTTCGGCTTCAACCGTGGTTACGGCACCTGGTTCCAGGGTGAAGTGGCGGCCAACTATGCCGGTCCGTTCAACACAGGAACTGATGTTCACCATGTAGGTGTGAAAGCCAACCCCACAGAGATGCTGAGTGTCGGCGCCCTGTACTTCAATTTCAGCGATACCGATGCAGGTTTCATGGACGGTCAGGAACTGGATCTCTATGCCGAATGGGTGGTGACACCAAATCTGATCGTGAGCCCGCTGGTCGGCTTCTACAAGCCTGACAGCAGCGCCGGATCACAATTGGGTGGTAACGACACCAACGTCTACGGTCAGGTGATTGCGATCGTTCCGTTCTGATTTATGCCAGGCATTTGAACAACACACAGCCGGTGCCTGCATCGGCTGTGTCATCTGTAGACAAAGGATTTTTTATGCAGACTACATTTTCACTCTTCATCAACGGTCAGGCGGTACAGGGTGACCGTGATGCCTTCCCGGTGATCAATCCGGCGACCGAAGAGGCCTTTGCGGATTGTCCGGCTGCTTCGCCGGAGCAGGTGGATCAGGCGGTTGCGGCGGCTGCTGAAGCGTTCAAGACTTACCAGCACACGCCCGATGCCGAGCGAAAGGCGATGCTGCACAAGATTGCCGATCTGATCGAGGCCAATGCAGAAGAACTGGCACGGTTGGTGACCCTTGAGCAGGGCAAGCCCCTGGCACTGGCGCAGATGGAAGTCGGCGGCGCCATCGGCTGGACTCGTTATACGGCTGATCTGGATATCCCGGTCAAACTGATCGAAGACAGTCCTGAGCGTCTTGTTGAATTGCACCGCAAGCCGCTGGGTGTGGTGGGGTCGATCACCCCCTGGAACTGGCCGCTGATGATTGCGGTTTGGCACCTGATGCCAGCGCTTCGTACCGGTAACACCTTCGTGTCCAAGCCGTCCTCATTTACGCCGTTCAGCACACTGAAACTGGTTGAGCTGATCAATCAAGTCGTGCCCGCGGGCGTGGCCAACATTGTTACTGGCGAGGGCGGTATCGGCCGAGCCATGACATCTCATCCCAACATTCAGAAGATTGTCTTTACCGGCTCCACCCCGACTGGTCAGGACATCATGCGCAAGGCGGCCGATAACCTGAAGCGCCTGACGCTTGAACTGGGTGGCAATGATGCCGGTATCGTGTTGCCGGATGCCGACCTGGACAAGGTGGCGCCTGCCATCTTCCAGACTGCATTCCTCAACATGGGACAGACCTGCGCCGCGCTCAAGCGTCTGTACGTGCATGAATCTCAGTATGACGATCTGTGTCAGCGTCTGGCCAAAATCGCATCCGAGCAGAAAGTTGGCCCAGGGCTGGACGAGGGTGTGACCTTTGGTCCGGTACAGAACAAGGCACAGTTCGACCTGGTGTCTGAGCTGGTCGAAGATGCCAAGGCGCAGGGTGGACAGATTCTGTCTGGTGGTGCTCCACTGGCTGGTGCCGGTTACTTCTACCCGCCAACCATCGTTGCAGGCCTGAGTGATGGCGTGCGTCTGGTGGATGAAGAACAGTTTGGCCCGGTACTGCCGGTGGTTCGCTACAGCGATATCGACGATGCAGTGGCCCGTGCCAACAATAACGTCAACGGTTTGGGTGGCTCTGTTTGGGGCACCGATATCGAGGCGGCACGCAAGGTGGCATCACGGCTTGAGTGTGGTACTGCCTGGATCAACAACCATGCTGAAGTCTTGCCCCACTGCCCCTTCGGTGGCTGCAAGATGTCCGGTTTTGGTCTGGAGTTTGGCGAAGAAGGACTTTTGGAATACACGGCTCCGCAACTGCTCAACATCAGCCGCGGCTGATTTTTTCATCATCTCACTTCAAAGTTCAACGCTACGGAAGTGCTTCCGGGGGCCTCGGCCCCCGGCTTTTTCCCTTCATTGACCTCGCTTCTACCAGCTTCTACCTGACCTTGCCACGTGACCAGGACCGCCATCCGGCCATCAAGGCATAGCCACAGCACAATACAAACGCCAGCTTCAACAGATTCATCAAGGCCGGATACTGCTCCGGTGTAATCCTTTCATTGCCAAGCATAATGTTGAACAGGAATACCACAACGGCCATCCCCAACATGTTGCCCAGCGTGCGGGAGATATTCAGCAGTGAGGAGCCGATGCTGAGCTTTTCAGTGGGTACCGCACTGAGGGCGCTGTTGTTATTGGGCGACGAGAACAGACCAAAGCCGGTACCCATGACCAGCAGCGCAATGATGACGTGCATATTGCCACTGTCCTGATCCAGCATAGCCAGTATAAGAAAGCCAGCTGCAAACATCAGGCAGCCCAGAGTGGCCGGTATTCGAGGTTCAAAATGGTCCGAAAGGCGACCGGCAAAAGGTGCCAGCAGCGCCATCATCATCGCCTGCAGCAGCATCAGCTGACCGGCCTCGGCCGGCGACAGTCCGCGGATATACTGCAGATACAGACTGAGCAGGAACTGCAGCGGATAGTTGGCGGCATACATGAAGAAGCAGGCCTGAATGGAGCGGAAAAAGATCTTGTTCTGCACCATGCGCCGCAGACGAATCAGTGGGTGAGGTGAGTGTTCCTGCTGATACACAAACCCGGCCAGCAACAGCAGGCCACACAGTGCCAGCAGGCCGCCATTGATGGTGGGCAGCTCTGCCAGGCCAACAAAAAACAGGCTTGAGGCCGCGATAAACAGCAGGCTGCCGATCCAGTCCAGCCGCTCATCCACCTGCCGCTCGGTTTCACTCACATGACGCCAGACCAGAAGGGCACAGATCACGGCAAGCGGCAGTGGTGCCAGAAACACGGCGTGCCAGTCCCACCATTCTGTCAGCCAGCCGCCGATGGGTGGCCCGCAGGTCAGCCCCAGATAGACCGATGTGGACGTTAACCCCAGGGCCATACCGCGACCGTGATTAGCAAAGACCTGTGACACAATAGCCATACCGGTGCCGAAAATCATGGCACCAGAGATCCCCTGCAGCAGACGCACCAACAGCAACCATCCGATGCTGTCGATGATGATTACCGCCAGTGAGCTGAGAGTAAACAGCAGCAGTCCGCTCAGGAATACCCGCTTGCGTCCGATCATGTCAGCGATACGACCCGCCGGGAGCTGCAGGGCGATGGCACCGAGCAAATTCATGGTTGGAATCCAGCTGACCAGTACCGCATCAGCGCTCAGATCCGCGGCAATGGCCGGAAGAGCGACGTTGACGGAGGACATGTTCAACGGCATCAGAAACGTTGCGACACAGATGCTGATCAGCGTGAGCCAGCGCACTGAGGCTGACTCATACGCAGAGGGTTGAGACGCGGTCATCGAGAGTTCCTGTTCTTCATGGACAACAGCTTTATTCTAATCTGCCCATGCCTGGTCTGTAACGGTTGTTACATCTTTGCACAAAGAAAAGCCGGCGGGTCAGAAACCGGCCGGCTTGGGTGACGCAAGGTGATCCAGTATCAGATCAGATTATACAGGAACACCACCGCAATCCCTGCCGGAGTCAGGAAACGCAGTACGAACATGAATGCGCTGTAAACACCGCCTTTCAAGCCGATCTCCTGATCCAGTCCCTGGCGCTTCATGGCCCAACCGGCAAACAGCGCGATGGCGAGACCGCCCAGCGGCATCATCAGGTTGGAGACCAGGAAGTCGAGCAGGTCAAAAATGGTTTTGCCTTCAAAGAACGGGATGAAGGCCAGTGGATGGAAATCAGCCAAGTTGTTGAATGACAGTACGGTACCGATACCGACCAGCCAGATTGCCAGGCCACCGCCCAAAGCGCTCTTGGCACGGCTGATGCCCTTGTGTTCTTCGAGCCATTCAACCACGGGCTCCAGCATGGAGATGGCGGATGTCAGTGCGGCCACCAGCAACAGGGCGAAGAACAGGGTGCCGAAGATTACACCGCCGCTCATCTGGCCAAATGCCAGCGGCAGGGTGACAAAGATCAGACCGGGGCCTGCGCCGGGTTCCAGCCCGTTGGCAAACACCAGCGGGAAAATGGCCAGGCCTGCCATCAGGGCGACACCTGTATCCAATACCGCAATGGTCATGGCAGTACGCGCAATATTGACCTTCTGTGGCAAGTAGGAGCCGTAGGCCATCATAACGCCAATACCGATGCTCAGGGTAAAGGCCGCGTGGCCCAGCGCGGTGAGCACCCCTTCAGTGGTGAGTTTGCTGAAGTCGGGCGAGAACATGAAGCTGACCGCTTCACCGAACTTGCCGGTGGTCATGGCGTAGCCCACCATGATGAACAGCAGTACGAACAGCAGTGGCATCAGGGTGTTGATCGCTCTTTCCATGCCGGAGCGAATACCGCGACCCACAATGAAAATCACGATCGCCATGAACACGCTGTGCCAAAGCAACAGATCTGTTGCGCTGGCGAGCATGCCGCCAAATGTGCCGCCGATGGCATCAGCATCGGCACCGGTAAACATGCCTGATGCAGCCTTAAAGACGTAGACCAGTGCCCAGCCACCGATGACGGAATAGAAGGACAGGACAAGGAAGGAGGCCACAATGCCGTTCCAGCCGATCAACCGCCAGCCTTTCCGAGTGCCCTCGGTGGTGGTCAGCTCGCGCATGCTCGCCACCGGACTTTGACCGCCGCGACGGCCGATCATCACTTCCGCGATCAGGACGGGAATGCCAACGATGGCGATGCAGGCAAGGTACACCAGAACAAAGGCGCCGCCGCCGTTTTCGCCGGTGATGTAGGGGAATTTCCAGATGTTGCCAAGGCCAACGGCCGAGCCGACGGCGGCCAGAATAAAGGCCATGCGGGACGACCAGAGGCTGCCCGCCTGCTGGTGTGCTTTGGATGTTGCTTGACTCATGGTGTGAGTTCTCCGGTTTCGTTATTGTTATCGGTCAGAGGCCGGTGCTGACTGAAAGGCCCCGCTGTTGTTGCAGCGAGGCCCGGTAAAACAAATTAGGCAGTGCGTCCACTTACCTCCCTGATCGCTTCGCTGACGCGGGGCAGGGTGGTGGCGGACAGACCGGCAATATTGATCCGACTGGAATCCAGCATGTAGATGCCAAACTCCTCGCGCAGGATCTGAACCTGTTGTGGCGTAATCCCCAGGAAGGAGAACATGCCGCGCTGCCGTTCGATAAAGCTGAAGTCACCTGCCGGGGCCAGTGCCTTGCTGAAGGCGGCGCGCAGATCCAGGATGCGATCACACATCGCGCCCAGTTCTGTTTGCCACTGGTGTGCCAGCTCGGGTGAGTCGAGGATCAGCTCGACCACCGCTGCGCCATGCGAAGGCGGCATGGAGTAGTGCGACCGGATCGC
The DNA here is from genome assembly GCF_017310015.1 of Marinobacterium iners. NCBI lineage: Bacteria > Pseudomonadati > Pseudomonadota > Gammaproteobacteria > Oceanospirillales > Oceanospirillaceae > Marinobacterium > Marinobacterium iners. The sequence continues at coordinate 2,617,493 of NZ_CP022297.1, read as the reverse complement.
ACTCAGCAGCTGACTGGCCGCCGCCTTGCCCTGTGCGGGCGTGGCGGCAATCAGCATCAGGGCACCGGTACGTTCCCGGTACAGGCCAAAGTTCTTGGAGCAGGACGAGGCCACGATCACCTCAGGCAGCCGCTCTGCCATCAGGCGAACGCCTTGTGCGTCCTGTTCCAGCCCTTCACCCAGGCCTTGATAGGCCATATCGATAAACGGCAGCAGTCCCTTGCGCTCGATCAGGTCCGTGATAGCGGCCCACTGATCGGCGTCCAGATCTGCGCCGGACGGATTATGACAGCAGCCGTGCAGGAGCACCACATCGCCGCTATCGGCTTGCTCCAGGCACGAGATCATGGCATCGAAATCGACACTTAAGGTGGTGCGGTCCAGATAGGGATATTCGCGAATAGTCAGGCCAGCCCCGCCCAGCAGCGGTATATGGTTGGCCCAGGTTGGGGTGCTGACCCAGACAGTGGTGTCCGGTCGGCACAATTTGAGAAACTCGGCCGCCATCCGCAGGGCGCCACAGCCACCGGGTGTCTGTACCACGGTGGCGCGGCCATCACGCAGAGCGTTATGGCCAGCCCCCAGCATCAGCTGACCGATCAGCTGATTGAAGCCTTCGGAACCTGCCGGGCCGATGTAGGCCTTGGTGGTTTCCGTTCCGAGCAGACGCCGTTCGGCAGCCTGTACAGCAGTCATGATCGGTGTTTGACCGGCCTCGTCCCGGTACACGCCCACTCCAAGGTCTACCTTGTCGGTTCTCGGGTCTTCACGAAAGGCCTTCATCAGCCCCAGAATCGGGTCCTGTGGCAGGGTTTTCAGCTGTTCAAACATGGGCTTCCTCCTCGGTTTTGGCCAGCTTGATCAGCGTAGCCTGTCCGGTCTCGAATGCTTTCATCAGCAGCGTGCGCTTCTGGGCGACACCCTCGGCTGCCTGCTCGCGCACGGGGCCGTAGCCGCGGATTTCGGACGGCAGTTCTGCCAGCTCAAGGGCAAAACTGTAGTTGGATGCGTTCAGCTCCTTGGCAAAACGGCCAAGCAGCTCTCTGTATTCCGCCAGCAGGGCACGATCCAGCTTGCGATCGGCGGAAAAACGGAAGGGGTCGAACGCTGTGTTACGAAGCCCCTTCAAAGGTGCGAGAACGTTCATGGCTCTCAGCATCCACGGACCGAACTGGCGTTTTGCTGGACGACCACGAGCATCCTTCTTCCGGCTCAGCAGTGGGGGTGCCAGGTGGAGGTGGATACGGTAGTCGCCATCAAAAGTCTGCTCGATCTCTCGCAGGAAATCGGTTTGGGTGAACAGTCGTGCAACTTCATACTCGTCCTTGTACGACATCAGCCGGAACAGCTGCTGGGCCACGCTGCGGGTCAGGGGCAGATCTGCCTGTCCCAACGCCGTTTCGGCCAGGCGGACCTGTTCAACCTGTACACGATACTGTTCGGCCCAGTCGGCGTTCTGGTACGCCGTCAGGTGTTTCATGCGACGCTCGATCAATTGCTCCAGCGTCTCTTTTTCAGGCGTGATCGTCTTTTCGCGGGCTTCTTCACTGAGCAGCGACATTACGTAGTCACGATCAGTTACCGCCAGACGTCCCCAGCCAAATGCCTGTTTGTTGCGCTCGATCGCCACGCCATTGAGTTCGATGGCCCGCATCAGGGCGTCCAGTGATACAGGCACCAAGCCTTTCTGCCAGGCGAAGCCAAGCATCATCACGTTAGAGAACACGGTATCGCCCAGCAGTTTTTCGGCGATCAGGTTGGCATTCAGCTGATCGAAAGCGTCCTGACCCACGGCATCCTGCAGCAGCTTCAGGCGTTTATCGGCCTGCATGTCGGCATCGCGGTAGAGCACGTAGTCGGCCGTGGCCAGCTCGGCTTCATTGGCGACGATACGGGTGTGGTTCGGGCGCAGCACGTTCAGCGCTTTCTGCGAGGTGGCCACGACCATGTCGCAGGCGACCATGGCATCGGCCTGACCGTTCTCGATTCGCACCTGATGCAGGCTGTCCGGTGATGGTGCAAGGCGCACATAGCTCAGCACGGTGCCGCCTTTCTGGGCAAAGCCCATGAAGTCGAGTACCGAGGCGCCCTTGGATTCCAGGTGTGCCGCCATGGTGATCAACTGACCCACAGTGACCACACCGGTGCCGCCGACGCCGCCGACCAGCAGGTCATAGCTGCCTTGCAGTGCGGGAACCGCGGGCTGAGAGATGTTATGCAGTCGCTGCTCCAGTTCGGCACCCAGATCCAGTCCCTTGGATTTGCGCAGCTGGCCGCCTTCGATGGTCACGAAGCTTGGGCAAAAACCGGTGACGCAGGAGAAGTCCTTGTTGCAGGAGGACTGGTCGATCTTGCGCTTGCGGCCCAGCTCGGTCTCGCGCGGAATCACGGACAGGCAGTTGGACTGAGTGGAGCAGTCGCCACAGCCTTCACAGACGTGATGGTTGATGAAGGCACGTTTGGCCGGGTCCGGGAACTGGCCACGCTTGCGGCGACGGCGTTTCTCGGCGGCACAGGTCTGATCGTAGATCAGCACTGTACAGCCGGGAATCTCGCGCAGCTCGCGCTGCACGGCATCCAGCTCGGAACGGTCGTGGAAGGTCACACCCTGCGGGAACAGGGACTCATGGCCCTTGTATTTTTCCTGCTCGTCGCTCAGGACGACCACGCGCTTGGCACCTTCGGCCGATACCTGCTTGGCGATGGCGTCCACAGTGATCTGGCCGTCTACCGGCTGACCGCCGGTCATGGCGACGGCGTCGTTGAACAGGATCTTGTAGGTGATGTTGATCCCGGCCGCAATCGCCTGACGGATCGCCATGGAACCGGAGTGGAAGTAGGTGCCTTCGCCCAGGTTCTGGAACACGTGCGGGTTGCCGGTGTAACGGCTCTTGCCGATCCAGTTGACGCCTTCACCGCCCATCTGAATCAGGGATTCGGTGTCGCGTCCCATCCAGGAGGCCATGAAGTGACAGCCGATACCGGCCAGCGCCTTGCTGCCCTCGGGGACCTTGGTAGAGGAGTTGTGCGGGCAGCCGGAGCAGAAGTACGGCATGCGACGCACGCCCCCCGGGTCGGTAATGCCCAGCGAGCAGTTGATCTGCTCCAGTCCGTTGCTGAATGTGGCCCCGAAGAAGCGATCCAAACGGGCGGCCAGATAGCCGGCCAGCAGTTTCGGGCTCAGCTCGCCCACGTAGGGGATCAGCGGCTCACCGTTCTGATCCTGCTTGCCGGTAATCAGGACTTCACCCGGGCGGTCGGGCTCGGACATGTACTCCTTGATCTGGCTTTCGATGATGCCGCGCTTCTCTTCGATCACCAGCACCTCTTCCTTGCCGTGAACGAAATCGAGAATGCCCTTGCGCTCCAGCGGCCAGACCATACCGACCTTATAAATATCGAGACCGAGCGTTTTGGCACGTGCTGCATCGATACCCAGCAGCTGCAGCGCTTCCATCAGATCCAGGTATGCCTTGCCGGTGGTCACGATACCGAAGCGTGCATTGTCGGTGTTGAAGATGCGACGGTCGATGGGGTTGGCGCGAGCAAAGGCCTGAACTGCTGCCATCTTGTGTTCGATACGGGTTTCCAGCTGAGGCCCGGGCAGGTCCGGCCAACGGTAGTGCAAGCCATCCGCCGGCGGTGTGAAGTCGGTTGGCGTTACAAAGGTTGGCAGCGGCTTGAGTTCGACAGAGGCCGCACTTTCGACGGTTTCGGAGATCGCCTTGAAACCCACCCAGCAGCCGCTGAAGCGCGACAGGGCGTAGCCCCAGAGACCAAACTCCATATATTCGGAAAGGTTGGCCGGATTGATAGTCGGCATGAACCAGGCCATGAATGCTACATCGGACTGGTGCGGCATGGAGGAGGATACACAGCCGTGGTCATCACCGGCGACGACCAGTACGCCGCCATGGGGCGAGCTGCCGTAGGTGGTGCCGTGTTTGAGTGCATCCCCGGCGCGATCGACGCCCGGACCCTTGCCGTACCAAAGACCGAACACGCCTTCGACCTGCTTGTCGGCATCAGTCTCGACCTGCTGGCTGCCCAGAATAATGGTGGCCGCCAGATCTTCGTTGATGGCGGGTACGAAATCGATGCGGTGTTCATCCAACAGCTTTTTGGTCTGCCAGAGTGCCTGGTCGTAGGCGCCCAGCGGTGAGCCACGATATCCGCTGATCAGGCCAGCGGTGTTGAGGCCGTTCTGCCTGTCGAGGCGTGCCTGCATCAATGGAATGCGAACCAGCGCCTGAGTGCCGGTGAGAAACACGCGACCGGTGTCGCGCAGATAGCGATCCTCGAGACGATAGTCATCGAGCGTGGGGGCATCATTGACAGACATACCCGGTACCTCTCTGTGTTGGATCTTGTTGTTATCCGGGGACGCCGCCGGATGGCAGAGCGGACGAGCCCGTATTCATGGCTGTAAATTGTAGGGACAAGGCGGGTAAAGGTGCTTGCTATTTGAACAACGGTTTCACTGGATTTGGAAAAATTATTTCTTTATTTGGCTATATGAGAAATAATCTTTGAAAAAAATAGAGTGTTACCAAATGAAACAGGTTGAATTGGACAGTTTTGATCGCCGGATACTTGATCATCTGCAACAGGACGGACGTATCAGCAATCAACAGTTGGCTGAAGAGGTGGGGCTGTCACCGGCGGCCTGCTGGCGCCGGGTACGGGCACTGGAAGAACAGGGCGCGATTGCAGGGTACAGTGCGCGCCTGAATCCCGAGGCCTTGGGGCAGGTGCTGAGCGTGTTCGCTCTGGTTTCGCTGCAACGGCACAACATCGACAGTACAGCTGAGTTCGAGCAACAGGTGATGACCTATCCCGAGGTGCTGCAGTGTTTCGCCGTAACCGGTAATGCTGATTTTGTATTGCGAGTAGTGGTACCGGACATGCCATCATACGATCGCTTTCTGAATGAAAAGATCTTTACACTTCAAGGCATTGCCCAAGTGCACTCCAATTTTGCCTTGCGTGAGATCAAGAACACCCAGAATCTTCCGCTTTAGCCATGTTGTCGGTTTGCTACTGTGCGGACTCAATGTTATAAAACATGAAATTTCAATAACTTCTCAGCAGGCGGCAGGGAGCTGAATCTGTACTGAGTTTGCCCAGATGTAGATGGGCCAGATGAAACCATGCCCCTGACGATTGATTCAAAAACGCTTCCGCGCTATCAGACCCGTGCCTTCATCGGTACCGTGCTTGTACTCATGCTGCTGGTGTCGGCCTTCTTTGTTGTGACGGCTTGGCAGAATGGCCATGAACGGCTGCGCCAGCAACGCCTTTCGCTGCAGCAAAGCAGTCAGGAAAAGCTGCGCCAGGAAGTGGATGCCACTCTCGATTACATCAATTTTACTCGCCAGCAAACCGAAGCTGTTCTGCGTGACAATATCCAGGCTCAGGTGCGTCAGGCGATGCAGCTGGCCCAGTCGATCTATGACATGGAAATTCTACTGCATGGCGATGGTGCCAATGCGCAGGTCGGTCAACTGATTCGGGAAGCCCTGCGTGACCTGCGTTTCTTCGATGGGCGTGGCTATATTTTCATCGACACGCTTGAAGGGGAGTGCATACTGCTGCCGATCAGTCCTGACATTGAAGGTAAATCCCTGCTCGAGAACCAGGATGATACCGGTCACTACATAATGCGTGGGCTGATTGAGGCAGTGCAAAACCCGAATCAGGCCGGTTTTTCGCGCTACCGCTGGTATGCACCGGATTACCCGGATGAAATGCGGGAAAAAATCGCTTATGTGGAACTGTTTGAGCCGCTTAATTGGATTATCGGTACCGGCGATTACCTTTACCAGGTCGAGAATGATCTCAAACAGCAGGCACTGAATCGACTTGAAGCGCTGACGTTTGGAGATGAGGGCTACATCGCGGTATTGCATAAAAGTGGACAGGTGCTGCTTTCGCCAACGCGCCCCGGCTCATCCGGAAAGCTGGTGAATCAACTCGACTCTGAACACCGCAAGATGGTCAACTGGCTGCTTGAACAGGCAACGCCCGAGGGGCGCTTTGTTGAGTATGACTGGTACAAACCGGGTGCTGAAGGAATTCACCATAAACTGTCGCTGGTGCAGGAAGTCCCCGAATGGGACTGGGTGCTCATTGCCGGGATTTATCAGGAAAGCATGGACGAAGTGCTGGCAATGCAAAAAACCAAGCTGGAGCAGGAACTGCAGAATGACCTGCAGTGGCTGATTCTGGTGTTGCTGTTTGCCATGGCGGCCGCCATTCTGGTGGCCTGGATTATTTCACGCTGGCTGCGCACATTGATGCGCCGTTACCAGCAGGAGATCGACCAGCGCCAGGTTGAACTTGAGCGTACGGCGGATGAATTGAAACTGTCGGCACAGGTGTTTGAGTCAGCCAGTGAGGGCGCAATGATCAGTGATGCCGACAACCGCATCATGGCGGTCAATCCTGCGTTCACCCGTATCACAGGCTACCCGGAAGCAGAGGTACTGGGTAAAACGCCGGCGTTATTGGCCTCGGGACGTCACAGTCCGGCTTTCTTCGAGCGGATGTGGCAGACCTTGCAGGAACAGGGTACCTGGCAAGGTGAAGTATGGAACCGGCGACGCAGTGGCGAGATATACCCACAGTGGCTGTCGATCAGCCTGGTTCGGGGTGAGGCGGGTGTGGTGCGCAATCACGTCGCCATGCTGACCGACATGACCGAGCGCAAAGAGGCTGAAGACCAACTGCGTTACCTCTCTGACTTCGACCCGCTCACGGACCTGCCCAACCGTCGCCTGTTGCGTGATCGAACCATTCAGGCTATTGCTCGTGCACGCAGACGCCATGAGCAGGCAGCACTGTTGATTATTGACCTGGATCGGTTCAAGAATATCAATGATTCGCTGGGTCACGGCAGTGGTGACGCGGTATTGAAAATCGTTGCAGCTCGGCTTTCCGAGCAGGCGCGTGACAGCGACACGATCAGTCGTCTGGGTGGGGATGAATTCGTAATCCTGCTGCCGGATCTGGATGAACAGGCGGACCTGTCAGGCCTGGCTTCACGCTACCTGCAGCTGATCGCGGAGCCTTTACAGGTTGAAGATCATACGATGGTTACCACAGCCAGTATCGGTTTGGCACTTTATCCCGGTGATGGTGAAGACTTTGATACGTTGCTCAAGAATGCTGATACGGCGCTGTATCACGCCAAAGGGCAGGGGCGTAACAACTTCCAGTTCTTCACTGAGGCGATGAACCAGCAGGTCTCCGAACGTCTGTTGATGGAAACGCGATTACGAGATGCGCTGGGCCGTGATGAGCTTGAACTCTACTATCAGCCGCAATATGACTTTTCCAGTAACCGACTCACTGGCTGTGAAGCCCTGCTGCGGTGGAACAGTAGCCAGGGTCTGGTGATGCCGGATCGTTTTATTCCACTGGCGGAAGAGACTGGTCTGATCATTCCAATTGGTGCCTGGGTACTGCAACAAGCCTGTAACCAGGCAGTTGAATGGGATCGTATCCATGGCAAGCCGCTGACCATGGCGGTAAATGTGTCAGCGGTACAGTTCCGACCTGAGCTGGTTGATGAGGTGAAGGCTGCGCTGTCAGAAAGCGGCTTCCCGGCCGATCAATTGGTGCTCGAGGTCACTGAAAGTGTGCTGATGAGTGATGTAGAAGGCTCAATCAGCCTGCTGCATCAGCTGCGCGAACTGGGCGTTCGTATCGCGCTGGATGATTTTGGTACCGGTTACGCAAGTCTGGCCTACCTGAAACGGTTTGCACTGGACAAGCTCAAGATCGATCGAACCTTCATTATGGGCATCCCGGACGATGAGGATGATGTGGCGATCACCTCATCCATTATCGATATTGCGCGACATCTGCGGCTGAAAACAGTAGCGGAGGGTGTCGAGACCGAAGCGCATTGTGAGTTTCTGCGTCGAGCAGGCTGCCATATTGCACAAGGCTACTTTTACGCCCGTCCGTTGCCCGCCAGTGAGTTTGAGCTGAAGCTGAAATGAAGGGAGGAGGCTGAAAGCGGTGGCTTCAGAGCCACCCTTTGTGCTTGAAAAACAGGTAGGGTGAGATGGCTGAAATGATCATCAGCCCCAACGCCATAGGATAGCCGAAAATCCACTCCAGCTCTGGCATCATCTCAAAGTTCATGCCGTAAACAGTGCCTACCAGTGTGGGGGGCAGAAACACCACCGCCGCAATGGAAAAGATCTTGATGATCTGGTTCTGGCGGATGTTGATAAAACCCTGGGCGGCATTCATCAGGAAGTTGATTTTCTCGAACACGAAGGTGGCATGTGCCATTAGCGTGTCCAGGTCTCGCAGAATCTCGCGGAAGGTTTTAACCTCACGTTTCTGGTCGCGGATGTGTCGCAGCAGAAACGAGGTCGAGCGTTGCGTGTCCATCAGACAGAGACGAATCTGGCCGTTGCTGTCCTCCAGCTTGGCCAGTCGATCCAATTGGTCACCAAGCTCCGCTTCTCGGTTCTCCAGTATTTCGACGCTGAGCTGTTCCAGGTCCCGATGCAGGTCTTCAAGCTGGTCAGCCAGGTTGTCCACCTTCTGCTCAAACAGTGCGGTCAGGATCTGCAGTGGGGACGTGGCTTCAACCCATCCGCGCCGTGCTCGCAGGCGGGTCAGACGAAAGTCAGGCAGCTCCACGTCACGGGTACTGATCAACCGCTCCGGTTGCAGGGTGAATGCCACTGTTGCGGTTTTGAAGCGCCCCTCGCTCTGGTACAGAAAAAGGGAATGGACATGCAGGTCATTGCCTTCGACAAAGTAGCGTGCGCTGGACTCTATCTCTTCGACTTCATCCGCATCCGGCAAGCTTTCCGGAAACAATTGCTCCACATTGGCCCGCTCGACTTCATCCGCATCTTGCAGGTCAATCCAGCTGGCAGTGGTCAATCCATCACTGGCCAGCTGTTCCTGCTCACGCAGCTTGCCGTGTTCTAGCGTGAATGTGCGGATCATGCGTGTCTCCCTATCAGGCCTGTGTGGCGATTACACCGAAGATCAGCCACGTGGTATAGCCAGCAAAGACCGCTACCAGCAAGCCACCTTCAATGCGATTGATTCGGCCCTTGCCTCTGAAGCCATAGCCCAGAATAAACAACGACAGTGTCAGGCCCGCCATTACGACCCAGTCTCGGGTAAGGACTTCGGGACTGAACGACATCGGGTGAATGGCGCCGGCGATACCGACAACCGCCAAGGTGTTGAACATGTTCGAGCCGATCACATTGCCCAAAGCCAGGTCATGTTCGTTCTTGCGTACAGCGATAATAGAGGACGCCAGCTCCGGCAGGGAGGTGCCGATTGCCACTACAGTCAAACCAATAATCAGATCACTGACGCCAAGCGCACTGGCAATGTCCACAGCGCCCCACACCAGGACTCTGGAACTCACGATCAGCAATACCAGCCCCAGCAGCAGCCAGAAGATGGCTTTGCCCAGTGTCATGGCTGGCTCGCTTTCCAGCTCATGTTCCATATCGTTGCCGAGGGTGTCGCCTCGCTGGCGTATGCCTTGCATGACTGACCAGCCCATCATGGCAAAGAACACAATCAGCAGTACCACTGCTTCAGCGCGCGTAATCTGTCCATCGAGCAACTGGTAACCCGCGAGAAAAGTGAACACAGTTAGCAGCGGCAGCTCTTTGCGCAAAATCTGGGAATGAACCGCAATAGGGCTGAGCAGGGCGGTCAGACCCAGAATAAGTGCGATATTGGCAATATTGGAGCCATAGCCGTTCCCCAGTGCCAGGTTAGGGTTGCCCTGGACCGAAGCAAAAGCCGAAACGACCATTTCGGGGGCAGAGGTACCAAAACCTATGATTACCATGCCGATGAGTAAAGGTGGCATCCCGGCAAAACGCGCGGTTGCTGCCGCTCCGTCAATAAAACGGTCAGCACTCCACACCAGTAGAGCCAGACCTCCAACCACGGCCAAAATTGGCATTAACATCTGTAACAGAACTCCCTGAATAGTCGAACGGTTTGTGCAATAGCGGCATGATACCCCGCCAAATGGCCCACGTCTTGGTCTGGATACAGGCACCGACAAAAAAAGTAGGGCCAGATGTTGTGCTTTGAAATCAGTCTGCTAGAATGCGCACCTCAATTGATGAGGCGGTCGCCATGACAGCCAAAAACAGCATCAATTGCACAATGCGGTCAGGTGTCCGAGTGGCTGAAGGAGCACGCCTGGAAAGTGTGTATACGGCAACGTATCGAGGGTTCGAATCCCTCCCTGACCGCCATTTTTCCTTTGAAATCAAGGAATTATGGAAAATCTGAAAAGTAGTGTTTTCAGGCATCAGCGAGTGTGTCAATTGCACCTGACACCGCGAGGCCTGCCTCATGCCAGCACACATCCCCCATACTTATCGCTCGTCCACCGGTACTTACTTCTTCCGTTACGTCTTCCCTGCGCGTTTGCGTGAACTCTATCCGTGCCTTGGTCGCGATATCCGTCTTAGCCTCAAAACCAAGCTTCATGCTGAAGCGAAACTGCTCGTATACCAGTACGCCACCAATGTCAACAAGTGTGTTGACATTCTCGAAACTTATTATCATAATGCCCGGTTAGGTCGAGCACCCTTATTCCAAAAAGTGATGCTAGATCGCTATGATATCGATATAAGTGATATCGCCTTATTTACACTCAATGGAGATGAGTCATGCAATTCGCCGCATGCAGGAAGGAAAAAGGACTTTTATATGCTAATGGAACTGGTAAAGCACACACACATCGACGGTAGTATCACCACATTCAGCGCAGACTCGATTGAAGGCAATCTGGAGGCGCTGGCGTTCCTGAAAGCCAAGGAACACTACTACACCCATCGCCTGCTCAAGCAGTACGGTGCGGCAATTCCACTGTTGGGCGCATCCTTTGATGAAGCCTTCATTCCTGACGATCTGCACACCATCGAGAGTTTCGGCGCTGAGCCTGCGCCTGAAATACCGGATGACGTCTGGGATTACCTGATCTCGAATCAGACTCAAGCCTGCAATGATGTCGATATCACAACCAATATTGAGAGTGGGCTGGCACCCGCCAGTGATGCTCTGGTGGTTGAACCTGAGCCGACACCCGAGCCAGCACCGGAGCCTGTAAAAGCGTTAACTTTACAGGGGGAGAAAACACATGTTGAGGTCGAGTCAGCATCCGATCAGCCGATGACAATCACCTTTGCCGCACTGGCGGAGCGCTACTTTGCCGATGCCGTAATTGAAGGCACCTACAAAGAAGACAGCGCAACGCTGAACAAATACCGCGGTTACATGAAAAACATCGTTGAGGTCATCGGTGAGGACACATTGGTGCACACCTTGACCCCTGCCAAAATCATGGAAATCAGGAACACGATTCTGGTCTATCCCAAGTACCGCAACTCGGGTGCAAGAAAGAACCGTTCTCTGGATGATCTGCTGGCTGATCCTTCCGTTGCTCGGTTGAAGAAAGACACTTCCTCTGAATACTTTGACCGTCTTAAAAACGTGCTGGATCATGGCTATATCTTGGGCTATCTGACCACCAACCCGGCGGACAAGGTCAAGATCAGGAAGGTGAAGGGTCGTTGCGGTACGGGTGAAGAGGACGATCAGGTGAGCCGCAATCCGTTCACCGATGAAGACCTGATCGACTTGCTGAACGGCTACATCTACCACGGGTCTTACAACGTGGCTAAACGCAAGCTATACGATGCCCATTTCTGGGTGCCGCTGATCGCCATGTATACCGGCATGCGTGTGGGTGAAATCTGCCAGCTGCAAATCAGTGATATCCACGTTGATGGCAAGCGCTGGCATGGCCGTGTGTTCGATCAACCTTATATTCAGGTGTGTGCCGAACACCGCAGTCAGAACGTGAAGAACAAGAATGCAGTGCGCAAGGTGCCGATCCATCCGCGCCTGATCGAAATCGGCTTCCTTGATTATGTGGAGCTGCGCCGCCGTGAAGCCGGTGGCCGAGACGGTATTCGTCTGTTCCGTCATATGAAATGGGAACTGAAGTCTAAGTGGGGGCGCATCATCAGTCGCTGGTTCAATGGTGATGGTGAGGCCAAGCAGGATGGCTACAAGCACAAGGTACTCAACCCCAACGAGCTGGACGGCAAGGTGTTCCACAGCTTCCGCCATACCGCGATTGATATTTTGCGCAGCACGCTCGGCCCCAAGTGCAAGCCGGTCATCTCGGCCCTTATGGGGCATGAGGAAACCGGCAGCAGTGCAAGCTATGGCGAAGGCTACCAGCTGGATCAGCTGTCGGAGGCGCTGTACACGCTGCGGTATTCCGATGAGGTGGAAGCGCTGGTGAGCAGCCTGAAGTTTGATGACTTCGTGCAGAAGCAGATCGACTTCGGCATGAACGGCTCCGAGCGGCGGACACCCATCAATTGGGACAAGATGGTGCCGAAGGCCGCCGCCTGATGCACACCGGATAGTGTGCAGGAGGTGGTGCTTTTGGGGGTTCCAAGGGGGCTTGCCCCCATGGCCGACGTCTTATGGAAATCGCCAGATTTCCATAAGACATAGTCGGTCACTTGGTCTTTGACCAAATTTTTATTTTAAACAAAACAAGGACTTGAAAAGATGAAAAGGAATTCAATATGGCTGGATATCAATTTATTCATTATGAAGCATACGCTCGCAATGGCAATGAGAAGAAGCGCAGTCTGATATCGATTGCAGAGGAAGCAGACCGCGCACCCGGCAGTCACCCTCACGTTATTAATCCACTTCCCCCGGAGACGTTGCTGGGCAGCTCCTTCGTGGATGCTGCCCGTCAGATCGTTTCTGCGGCTGATGAGAGTCGCGTCAACCACGGCGGCAAGAAGCGCAAGCTGCGTAAAGACGCCAACGTTGGCATCGGCCTGATCGCCAGTCACCCCACGTCATTAAATGATATACACGCACTGCCCGAACCTGAACGTCAACGGATGATTGACGATGTCAGAGACTGGGCCGAGGATGTGGTCATGTTCGCGCAGGCTGAGTTTCCGGGGCAGGTGAGGGTTGCGGCCCTGCACTGGGACGAAACACACCCACATATCCATATCCTGATTGGCAACACCGATCCAACGGATGATTTTGAGGTCATCCATAAGGGTGAGCAGGCCCGCAGGCGTGCACAGGGCAATGACCGCTCGGCACAGGGCAAGAAAGCCGGTAATGACGCCTATACACGCGAGATGCGCAGGTTTCAGGATCGATACCATGCCGAGGTCAGCCTGCATCATGGTCAAGCGAGATTAGGGCCCGGACGCCGCCGGTTGACCCGTTCGGAATGGCGAAAGGAGCAGGCCCAAGCCGAAGCACTGGCACATTCAAAGCGCTTGGCGGATGAGGTTCAATCCAGAATCGAGAATGATTTGGCTGATGCCGCCATGCAGGCGCAGGTCATCGTTGATGCGTCACAACAGGAAGCCAAGCACCAGCGCAAAAAGGCAGAGCAGGATAGGGTGCAGGCTGAACGGGAACGCCAGCAGGCTGAGGTACTAAAACAGCAGGCCGCAGAAGAGGCGCGTCAGGCAGCGGAACTGAAGGCTCAGGCCCAACAGATCAAGTCTGTACTGGATGAGCGTGTGAAGGAACTGTCAAAGTATGATGGTATGTTCGGTCGTGTACTTGGGTGGCTTGGTATCCGCCAGCGGATCGAACGCAATGCTGAGGCTAAGTTCCAGCAGCAGATTGCAGGGCTGAAGAAGCAGGTTGATAGTCTTCGTGCGCGGATTGACCGTGATGATGCGGTCAAGAAGCAGCACGATCACGCTGTTGGGGCTTTAAATGCCCTTCAGAGAGCGCTTTCGGTTTCGGTTGAGGATTACCCCAAGCTCAATGAAAAGGGTGCGTTTCTGGATCATTTTGAGTACATTCAAGGGATTATGGAGAAGAACTATCATGCTGACAGATTGGAAGAGGAATTGAGTGAGCACATGGATAGCCTGCGTTTAAGTCAGTATCCATCCTCCCCTAATTCCATCAAAAAACTGAAATACTGATTTGACTTGACAGGGGGCGCTGCTTGATTCCAGATTCAGGATCAAACTTTATGTGCGCTGATAATGTAAGTATGAGTGCCCTAAATGAAGCTCTGTTTACGAAGGGCTATTATCAATAGTTCTGGCTCAAATATGGTATATAGTTTAGGTGTGCTTATCGGTTTTTTTTGTTGATTGTGTTTTTATGATTATTTTAGAAAGGTTCGAAATTAAATTACAGTGGTTTTATTTTTTAAATTTCACTACTTAAATGTTAAGATTGATTTTATGATGGAATACTTGGCATTATAGTTAAAGTATTATTTTATTAATATAAACTAAATTGTATTAAATTTATTGGTTTTTATTTTATGAAAACAAAAATACAAGTTGTATTGTTTTGGATAGTTCTTTTATTAATTTTTCTTTACATTACCCAGCCTCTGGGGTTGTTCATAATATTTTCAAGCATTGTTATCATACCCTTTTCATTCGCTTATATGATAAGAAGAAAAAAAGACTTGGAGATTAAGAGGAAAGAGGATGAAGATATAATAGATAAGATGAATGAAGCAGAAAAAAAGGAAAAAGAGAGGCTTTTGCGTGAGGAGATGATAAATAAGGAGAAGGAAGATTATGAATGTTATAAAGATGACTTGTATTTTTCTTTTTTGAAAAATAAAGGAGCATCAACACCACATCTTGATAGAAGAAATTCAATGATTCGGCTTTGCAATTGTGATTCTGATATTGACGGCCTTGTGAGAGTCATATGTAAAGCGCATGGTGTGTATAGAACATGTCAAGATATTTTTAAAATAAGAAAGGCTTTTGATATTGTTGACAATGATGTAATTAAGTTCCTAGAAAAGAATAATATAAAGACAGATAAGCATAATCATAATAATTATGACAAGGTTAAAGAGATTATATTGGCGTTATTGGATGAAAAAACTGTTGTAATAGATATAAACTCACATTTGATTTCTAGAAATATAGTTGATATCGATTATGATGGTATCAACTACGATACTATGGCATGGGTTATGGGTATTGAAGTAGATAAGGAAGGTAAGATTAAATTTCACTTATTTGTCCCTTATATTAAAAGAGAGTCGGCTTTTATTTTAGATGTTGAGCATTTTTCAAAAATAACATCGAAACGCTTTTATGCTGTTTCTTGATAGGTGAAATTAGTGTTTTTGGAGTTGTCTTTAAAATTATATTGCGTTGGTTAATTGGTCATTAAAATTGGCATGGAATGAGAACCCAATAGCATTGGGTTAGGCTTTTTAGTAGTCACCCTAATTAAGAATTTTTATATTTTTTGGGATATTATCATGGTTAAACTATTTTGGAATGATAATCTTGTTTTTTGACGGGGAAAGAGTCAGATTACCGTGATTTATATGAGTAGAATCGAATACAAGACTTGGTTTTGTCAGAGATAAGTCATGGCGATTTCGATACGGAGTTGGTTAGCGAATGTAAAGAAAATAATAGAATGAGTAATGGTAAATTTAATGGTGTAGAGGCGAAAAAGGAATATATTAATCGACGAGCGAGAATGCTTCAAGCATTATCAGATTATGATTTTTCTAAAAAGAACTATGATGATGGATATCAGAATTATTATGAGCTTGCTGAGGCTGAGCTAGAGTGTGGTTTTATAGACAGGGATTTGTTGGCTTTCGCAAAAATGCGTGCTGAAAATGACCAAAGTAGAGCAAAAGCTATATATATTAATAATAGAGCAAGAATACTTATGGAAAATCAATGACCTGCAATGTCACCCTAGGTGATCAGCAGGTGATTTCGTCTAAATTTATTTTGGAGGAGGGTAAAGAAATTTCTATACCGCATTATTCAGCCAAACTTAAGTCTACTAAGCTGCTACCTCTCCCTATGAACCGGCCGGGTATTCGATCACGACTGAGAAAAGCTTTCTTCATATGTACCTGTATTCATTTCGTTGATTTGCTTGTTCATCTTATCAGGAAGGTTAAGAGCTCAGCTTGACGCTTTCAGGATCAGTGGCTATTATGACTTTCAGTAACTGCACTTGCCGGTCTGAAAGTGCACCGCTTTCCAGTTTCAGGAAGGGTGTTTTTTGATCTTAAGATAATCCCTCCCTGACCGCCATTACCTTTAAAATCAAGGGGTAATGTGCAGAATCTTCCGAAGTAGACCCACACAGACGCGGTGTGACACTTAACGGTGACACTCGGAGCGGGTCGATCATGCCAGCACAGATTCCTCATACCTTCCGAAAATCCTCCGGTATCTATTACATCCGTTACGTCTTGCCGCTTGCGGTTCGGGAACAGTTTCCGGGGTTGGGGCGCGATATTCGTTTTTCGCTTAAAACACGAAACCATGCGGATGCTAAATTAAAAACCTATCAAAACCTGAATTTAATCCACAAAGTTATTGATATTTTCTTGAGGTATGGATATTATGCTGGGTTAGGTTTTGATGTGTCTTTAAAAGACGTTCTGGAAGGGCGTTTGGACGATCAAAATATATCAGAAAACTCAGGAGAAAGGAAATGCTCTGCGCAGCCTTTAGTAAAAAAGGATTTTTACATGATCATGGAACAGATCACACATTTTCACCCCGATGGCGGCATCACCTTATTTAATTCGGAACGTATTGAGGACAGCATTGAAGCCCTTGCCATGCTGCGCGTGCGCGAAAAGCACTATAGCCGCGTGCATGGTCTGTCCACTGTCGATTGCCCAACCCTGACCTCGCGGCAGCCCTTCACACCCCCACAGCCCGTCTACGGCAACGATTTTATGCATGCTGGATGTATTGATGGGTACTGTGAGCCTGTTCCCGATATGCCCGATGAGGCATGGGATCATATCATTGCACGACAGACTGAATCCCCTGATGCCACCGAGCCTTTGGCTGATGCCGCTCAGTCTGATATCACTGATCCTGACGAGGCTGAAGTGAATAATCAGGGCGCAGCCCCTGATCTGGATGATCATTTTGAAGGTCAATCAAAAGATTCAATATCTGAATTAAAAGCGGTTCCTTTACAGGGGGAAGAAATAGCACATCAAAATAATAAGATATCATCTAACCGCGCAGACACTCTGCATAAAGATATGGCTTTTCAGGATTTGGTGGATGATTATTTTGCTCAAGCCGTGCGTGATAAGCGGTTTGAGTGTGGTAGTGCTACTTATGATAAATATACGGGGTATTTGCAAAGTGTGGTGGAAATAGCAGGGGCCGATACACCGGTCTCTGCAATGACGCCTCTACGTGTACAAGACATCAAGAATACTCTCTTGTGTTATCCGTTAAATCGTCGGACGGGCTACAGGAAACACCGCTCATTGGATGATTTGATCGCAGACCCTAAGGTGCCCAAGCTCAAGCCTGATACGGCATCAGAATGTTTTGACCGGCTCAGAGACGTGCTCAATCATGCCTGCTTGTTGGAGATTCTGCCTTCCAACCCTGCTGCGTTGATGAAAATCTACAAGAAGAAAGGCCGTACAGGCACTCAAGTCGAGGCAGAGCGGGAAAGTACCCGCCTCCCTTACAGCGATGAAGAACTGATCAGCCTGCTGAATGGGTATGTTTACCAATGCAACTATCAAGGCACAAAGCGAAATTTGACAGATGCGCATTACTGGGCGCCGTTGATCGCGATGTATACCGGTATGCGCATCAATGAAATTTGCCAGCTGCACATCACTGATATCAAGCTTGATGGGGTTCGCTGGCACGGTCGTGTGTTCAACCACCCGTATATCAAAGTCTGTGCTGATCATCCGACACAGGAGCTGAAAAACAAGAATGCGTTCCGGGATATTCCTATCCACGATACGCTGATCGAAATCGGGTTTCTTGATTACGTCAAACGGCGCTTGAGTGAGTCGGATGACCCTGTTAACGAGAAGTTGTTTGAGGGCTTGAAGCCTGATGGCCGTTCAAAGTGGGCGCGTGATCTTGGTCGCTGGTTTAACGGTGAGCCGAAAAAGAAAAAACTACCGGATGGCACATATGTAGAGGATATGGTGGTTGGCTACAAACATCTGTGTCTCGGGATGGAAAACTGCCAAGGCAAGGTATTCCACAGCTACCGCCACACTTTCACAGATATGCTGCGTAATGTACTGGATGTACGCACAAAATCTGAGCCACTGTCAGCCAGCATACTTGGGCATGATCACGACACTTCAACCGCACATTACGGAGAGGGCTATCAGATTGGCATCAAGGCTGGGGCCATCAATCAGATCCGCTATTCCGATGAAGTGGAGCGCTTGGTTCGGGCAGCCAGCTTCGATGACTTTGAGGTCATGAAGTGGCGTATTGCCCGTGCCGATAGCTACCTGCACGGTGGCGGCCATAAGCAGCGGTACGAAGCATGGAGAGCTAAAGTGGCATGATACTGCTTTTGGGGGCTCCAAGGGGGCTTGCCCCCATGGCCGACGTCTTATGAAAATCGGAGATTTTTCATAAGACATAGTCGGTCACTTGGTCTTTGACCAAATCTTTATTTTAAACAAAACAAGGACTTGAAAAGATGAAAAGGAATTCAATATGGCTGGATATCAATTTATTCATTATGAAGCATACGCTCGCAATGGCAATGAGAAGAAGCGCAGTCTGATCTCGATTGCGGAAGAGGCTGACCGTGCACCCGGCAGTCACCCGCACGTTCTTAATCCACTACCCCCTGAGACGTTGTTGGGCAACTCCTTCGTGGATGCTGCCCGTCAGCTCGTTTCGGCGGCTGATGAGAGTCGTGTTAATCACGGCGGTAAAAAGCGCAAGCTGCGTAAAGACGCCAATGTCGGCATCGGCCTGATTGCCAGTCACCCTACGTCATTAAATGATATACACGCACTGCCCGAGCCTGATCGTCAGCGCATGATTGATGATGTCAGGGACTGGGCCGAAGATGTGATCATGTTCGCGCAGGCTGAGTTTCCGGATCTGGTGAGGGTTGCGGCCCTGCACTGGGATGAAACACACCCGCATATTCATATCCTGATCGGCAACACCGACCCCACTGAAGACTTCGAGGTCAACCATAAAGGCGAGCAGGCCCGCAGGCGGGCACAGGGCAATGACCGGTCGGCACATGGCAAGAAAGCAGGCAATGATGCCTACATCCGTGAGATGCGCAGGTTTCAGGATCGATACCATCATGAAGTCGCTATGCACCACGGACAGGCAAGACTGGGGCCGGGGCGGCGCCGGTTGACCCGTGCTCAGTGGCAAAAGGAGCAAGCCCAAGCCGATGCGCTGGCACATTCAAAGCGCTTGGCGGATGAGGTTCAATCCAAAATTGAGAATGATCTAGCTGATGCCGCCATGCAGGCGCAGGTCATTGTTGATGCGTCACAGCAGGAAGCCAAGCATCAACGCAAGAAGTCGGAGCAGGAGAGGGTGCAGGCTGAACAGGAACGTCAGCAGGCTGAGGCGCTGAAACAGCAGGCAGCCGAAGAAGCCCGTCAGGCATCGGAGCTGAAGGCACAGACCGAACAGGTCAAGTCGGCGCTGGATGAGCGTGTACGTGAACTATCCAAGTACGATGGTATGTTTGGTAAGGTACTCGGATGGCTTGGTATCCGTCAGCGAATCGAACGGAAGGCAGAGGCCAAGTTTCAGAAGCAGATCGCAGGGCTGAAGAAGGAGGTCGATAGTCTCAGTGCACGCATTGATCGTGATGATGCGGTGAAGAAGCAGCATGATCACGCTGTTGGGGCTTTAAATGCCCTTCAGAAGGTGCTTTCTGTGTCGGTTGAAGATTACCCTTCCTTGAAGGAAAAGGGTGCCTTAGAAGCCCATTTTGAGTACATTCAGAAGATCATAGATATGAATCTGCCTGTTGGCAGGCTGGAAGAGGAATTGAATGAGCGCATGGATAGTCTGCGTTTAAGCCAGCATCAATCGTGCTCACTAGCCACATCACCATCATCAAAAATGAGCTACTGATTTGGCTTGATAAGGGGGGGGCTGGCTAACGATGTGAGGCTCATGTTTTGTGAAGATTAAATTAACCAGATTCTCTATATCTAAAAGAATGCAATTAGCAATCAAAATTTCTTTTGAAGATAGGGAGTTTTGGCGAAATATTTTTGGTGGGCTGGGTTCTGGAAGCTATAGACTAGATATTTATAAACACTATTAATTTATTTTTGTCAGTACCCCTTAAAGTATGGTTATTATATTCAGGGGAGTGGTTTGAAGATATCCATATCATGAATTATAGATCATTAATAAAATAAGTTTTTGAGCTCAAAAACAAAGTGTTTCGCAGATCAATTAAAGCTGAGGATAAAATGGAAGTTAAATTAGAAGATATTTTGGGAAGAGAACCGCTTGTTGATTACCCATGGCGTTATGAGGTTGATAGGTTAATAGAATGGCTTATTGATAAGGACTCTCATATAAGATCATTTTGTTTTGATTTAATCATGTCATCTGCATATATTGATGCTACATCAGGAATTGAAAAATCTATTGAGCAGTGTAAAGAAGTCGAAAATTATAATTCTCACCTAGGTTTTATTAACCTTTGTTCTCCATGTTATATCAAAAAAGATAAGTGGACTTATCAGAAAGCCGTTAAACCTCAATCTGGAGCGTTAGGTAAACTGAGTAGTGAGATTATATTGAGATTTGTTGAAAAGCTTTACCCACAAATTGAGGAAGTAATTTCAGTTGGTGGAACGGAAGTTGCCGATGCAAAAATTAAACATCAAAACGGTATGGTAATTCTTGCTGAAGTAAAGTCAGCCCCACTATTAACATACCCGTTTCTTTTCAATGTGCCTGAAAGTTGCTTAAAAGGACATCATGAGAAAATTATCATTACAAATTCTCAGTTGAGGGCCTGTGATTCAGCAATATTTTTTCATGGAATTGGAGCTATCAGCTTAGGAAATGTAGGTGGCGATTTATGGCCCTTCAAACCATTAGTTGATTTTTTAATCGATGATAGAAACTCACAGTTTATTCAAGTATGTATTGATGACTGGCTATCCGCAAGAGAAGCGTACTCTGAAAAAGATCGGAGTAACAAAATGTACTACCTAGCCAATGCTAGCGGTAACCCGCCTAAAATTGCAAAGGAAAGAGACGGGTGGCCCGAAAAAATGTCGATTAGTGATAGTAAGACTAGTGCCGGAATGGATCGTACTGATGATATCAAGAAGGGCATATATCAAACCTTAAAGATAGGAACAGAACTAAAGAGTGACCCTTTCATAAAAACGGCTATAATATCGAACCTTCCAGCATACAGGCATGGTGATGAATATGTTGATCCATTTGTCAATATGTTTTGGGGGCTTGATGATGATATTTTGGACTTGAACGGCCAGAAAGCTATCCTTTACGAAGATCTTCGACGAGCTTTCGACTTCATCATTACCTTAGAAGACCCTATATTACGCGACATTGAGTTATGAAAATACCAAATCATGAGACTAGAGAGTACACAGGCATAGTTCTTGAAAGAATGAAGCATCTTCCACCGGGTGGGAAAATGGGAGATCTTCCAGAGCACCTTCAACATGAGAGTTTTGTGCGCAAGGGCGAAAAAAAAACTGGCGGTCCAAATATGCGTCTATTGCGGCTTGAAAAAGATAAGCCGTCACTCACTATAACTGCATATATATTTAATAAGTTTGTGCACCCAGAAGAAGATAGATATATTACACCTAGAGAAGCAGCAGTATTACAGGATTTTCCTATTGACTATGAGTTTAAAGGCACACTTGGACAAGTACAAAAACAGATAGGTAATGCAGTACCGGTTGGGCTTGCAAGAGCCTTAGCAAAGGAGGTTGCTAAATACTTTGAACGTTTGAATAAAGGTGGAGAAATAAGCATTGCTTCTTATTTCACGGGCGCTGGAGGTTTGGATTTAGGTTTTGAGCAAGCATCTGATAACTTAGTTCAATTTAAAACAGAGTTTGCAACCGATATAGAAAAATGGGCTGAAGCTACAGTCAAGTATAATCGCCCAGAGTGGAATTTTCATCGAGAAGATATCACAAAACTAGATCCTAAAACAGTCGTTCAGGTTATTGGGAAAAAACCTGACGTTATCATTGGTGGGCCTCCATGTCAGCCATTTAGTGTTGCAGGTAAACAAAAGGCAACCAAAGACCCACTTGGAGTACTCTATAGAGATTATATTAGGCATGTTGATGCACTTCAGCCAGAAATTGTTGTAATGGAAAATGTTTATGGTTTGGCGCAGGTAAAAAGTGCCAACATGATCGAAGAGATTTATAAATCTTTTGAGGATATTGGGTATGAGGTGACACACCGAGAGCTTATGGCTGCTGATTATGGTGTGCCTCAAAAAAGGCGCAGGTTATTTTTTGTGGCAGCTAAAAATTTACATTACTTTCAGTACCCACAACCAACTCATTGTGAAACTGAAAATCTTTTGGGGTTACCTCTTTACAGAGGTGCTGGTGAAGCAATATCAAAATTACCCCAAGCAAGTATACGAAAATAATTTGATTGGCTGTATTGATCAATATGGTTAATTCAATTAATGAAATGGATTTTAAATTATTACAATCCATTTCATTAACGTGCTTTGCTTTTTCAATACGATCAAAAAGGCAAAGCACGCTCGGATTTATTTATTCCAGTGTCGCTTGACAGTTGATAAACTAAACCCCGATTCAATAGATACTTGGCTTTGACTGAGCCCCTCTTTTTTTAATTTCTGAATGGCTATGGCTGTAGTTTTTGCAACTGGTCTACCGAGCTTTTTTCCTTCACGCTTAGCTCTTTCTAATCCATGCTTTGTGCGTTCTATTATCCTATTTCTTTCGAACTCGGAAAATGCTGTAAACATTTGTAAGATTAGTTTACCTTCTGCTGATGTTAGGTCTTTCGAAGGTAAATCTAATGAAATAACTTGTATATTACGAGACATCAACATATTTATTGTTTTCTGTACATCAATATTATCACGACCTAATCTGTCTAGCTTTAATACGATAAGTATATCACCAGACTCAAGCTTATGATTAACTAAAGATGAAAACTTTGGCCTTTTCATGGCTTCGACCGAACCTGAAATTGTTTCCTCTATAACACGATGATCTTCTACTTCATGTCCAGCTTGAATGATTGCTTGGACTTGGTTTCTTGTATTTTGTTCTGTAGTGCTTACACGACAATAAGCAAAAACTCTACTCATTTTAAATCCTCCCTGATTGGTGTCATAAAAACCATTATCATTAAATTAAAGGTTTCATAAATAATAACGCTATTTTTATGATACCAATATTTCTTATTTTTAATGGCATCATAAAATGAACGATTAATGATACTAGTTTTATTCTAGCTAAAATATATATTTATTTCAAAATAATATTGTGATTATAATATCACAACGGATTGAAAAAATGTTTTTTGGAATTGCTACCTCATGGATAGAGACTACATTTCGCCATATTCGGACGACTTTATCAATTTAATGATCGTTAGAATAATGGCGCTACCCACAAGTGAACGATCTGCTGCGATCGAAAAGATCGAGTTTTCAGAAAGAATCTTTGATTTTCCAATTAAAGATAAACTTGTTCATTCTGAAAGGCAGGTTAGGTCTATACTAGTTCGCATAAGTGGCGTCGCTCATGATATTCATTTTAAAGCAATTCACTCAAAAAACACCTCCATCTCAAATCATGTATCCCCCAAGAACAGAAGTTACTATAAGTCATCTATTAATAGACGTGAATCTTATAGAGCAAGACATGCGGGCTCTAATAAAAAATCGTATTACGATGTAAAGAAGGCAAAGTATTGGTGTGATGCATACGTGTTGAATGCTTTGGCATATAGTCTTGGTTTCAGATGTGCACTAATAACTATTACGGCTCTCAAAGAACACCATGAGTCTGGCCTTATTAGTACTGCTGAGATAGTGAGGATTTTAAACAAGGCATTTAAAAAGTTTACTTCAACCCTTAGAAGAAAATATAAGAATAAAGGATTTGGCTTCAAAGTCATACAGCTACATGAAAATGGAATCCCTCACCTACATGCGGCTATTTTTTATGATGCCTCTTACGAGGCTGAGATCAAGAAAGCCTTGCATGCTTCACTAAAGAGTGAGCCAGTTGGTTTCCATCAATTTAAGACGTCAGAAGAGGGGTATGAAAAGGATCACAATAAAGTAATCAGTTATCTATCTAGAGATGTCGCAGATGAGAATTCTGATGCTGCATTAAGTAAATTTAATGGCTGTGCTTCACGTTCGTTTGAGATCTTCGGAAAGAATCTAAAGACAGCTCTATTTGATATGTAACTATTCAGCTCAAGTTCCTGCAAAAAGTTCTTGACAGGTTTTTTGTCAAAATATCTCCCAGTCCAGTGACAGTCGGTATTTCGCTTTAAAGCCTGCCTCAAGGTGCCGTACCGCCACTCTGTGGCGTCTGGCGGAGCTCTATGTCTCGGAGCGTGGGAGCAATGTAAAAGTTGCTCAGATCCGCACACAAAGCGAAAAATTTGACCTGAAAAAGTCGTGCGATAATAGGCCATCAATCGACGATACTCAGGCTCATGAAGATCAGCAATATGGATGTCGACGCCATCTTGGCGAACGTCAGACAACAGCTCCAGGACGACAAGACACTCTCGCCATCTCTGCGCGCAGCCATTGAGATGATGATGGTGCTGATCCAGATGATGACCGGCCGGCTCAACACGAACAGTACCAACAGCAGTACGCCGCCCTCCCAGGATCCGAACCGGCCCAAGAAGAGCCGCAGTAAAGGTGAGCGTAAACCGGGCGGACAGCCTGGCCGTATTGGCAAGACGCTGCAACGGGTCGAGGAGCCGGATGCGATCAAGACCGTGAAGGTCGACCGGCGCACCCTGCCTAAGGGCAGCGCATTCCGCGTGGTCGGCTATGAAAAGCGTCAGGTCTTCGATCTGGATATCAGCCGCTTCGTGACCGAGTACCAGGCCGAGATCCTGGAGAACGAACAGGGGCAACGCGTCACAGCGCCATTCCCGGCCGGTGTTGATCGTCCGGTGCAGTATGGTCCCCGCTTGAAAGCGCATGCGGTGTATCTGTCGCAGTACCAGCTGCTGCCCTACGAACGTGTCCGCGAATACTTTGAGGATCAGGTTGGTATCCCGCTCAGCGCAGGGTCGCTGTTCAACTTCAACCAAGACGCTTTCGACAAAGCTGAGGGCTTCGAGCACTGGGTTAAGGACCGTCTGGCCGAGTCGGTGCTGATTCACGCCGATGAAACCAGCATCAACATCGGTGGCCAACGCCGCTGGCTGCATTGCGCCTCGAATGATGACCTGACCTGGCTGGCGCCCCATGCTCACCGGGGTCACGAGGCGATGGAGGCCATCGGTATCCTGCCGCGCTTCCACGGCGTGCTTTGTCATGACCACTGGAAACCGTACTACCGCTATCAGTGCCGGCATGCGCTCTGTAATGCCCACCATCTGCGCGAGCTTCAGCGCGCCTGGGAGCAGGACAAACAGACCTGGGCGCAGCGCATGCAAACCCTGTTGTGCACCATGGAGGATGCCGTTAAGAGTGCGGGCGGCAGCCTGCCGCCTGAAAAGGCAGAAGGGTGGCGAAAGGCCTACCGGCAATGCCTCAAAAAAGCGGAAGACGAGTGTCCGCCACCGGATGAAAACCAACGGCAGGGCAAGCGTGGTCGGCTCAAACGCTCTCGGGCGCGCAACCTGCTGGAGCGGTTGCGCGACTATGAGGCAGATGTTTTGCGCTTTCTGGACGATCCGGCGGTCCCCTTTACGAACAACCAAGGCGAGCGTGATATCCGTATGCTCAAGGTGCAGCAGAAGATCTCTGGCTGCTTCCGCTCGATGGATGGGGCACAGATCTTCTGTCGTGTGCGCAGCTATCTGTCGACGGCGCGCAAGCAAAACCTGAGTGGTTCCGAGGCGTTGACACTGTTGTTCGAAGGACGTTTGCCGACCTTCATGGCAGCGCCAAGCGATAATCCGAAAACTTTTTAAATCAAGCCAACTGAATAGTTACTTTGATATTTTGATTAGTAAAAGGCAGAGTCTTTATAATAAAGATGGGGTTTTCAGGGAGATATACGATCTTTTATCATCAAAAGAATTAACCTCTATCAAGAAATATAATTTTTTTATAGGGCTTTCAACTAAAATAGAACCGATAAAGATTAAAATAATTTCTTGTAATGGAATATCAAGAAATGAAATAGTTGGTATCAGATGTGTCATTACAGGTCAAAAGGTCATATGGAATTGGGATAATGGTTCGCATGAAGAATCTGATACTAAAACGAGTAAAGTTGATAATTCTTTAGTCATTAATGGGCGTGCAGATTTCACAGTTAATGTAAGTCTGACAAGTATACAGAATTCATCGATCTGTTCTGTTCTAACCAATCGTTTTTTACAGCTTTGCCTTGTTTTGGTTTTATCATGCTATGCATATCTTTCCGAGGGGAGTGCCAGAGGCCCACCATTAGTATCAACGGATTTTGGCGCATAAACGCTAAGGCTATGATACAGAGGTTGATGCCCACTGAGTCGGCACCTTTGCAAGCTGTTTGAATGGTATACTGGTTGACCAACTGCCGTTGAGGGTCTAGAGTGACATTTTACATGGACATCGTGTCGTTGCAGGTGTCTACGAGCGGAACGTAAGGGCTTGAATACTGGTCATCTATACAGTGTCCCTCCCTGACCGCCATTTCCCATGTTTAAACTCAAGCAGATCAGCATCGTTGAATCAATACAGGGTCTCTTGTTGATTGGCAGCGCCTGTCGGACGGTTCTGAAGAGCTTCGGTGGATTTACCGAGACCTATAATGCTAGCTCCCTCTTCGATCACACACTGTGGGCCGGATGTTAAAACAGAGGGGATGACCGACCGCGCTTGGAGGTCGGTCCCCAAAATTACATCTGTGACTGCAGGTAGTTCTGCAGGCCAACACGGTTGATTAGCCCCAGCTGCTTTTCGAGCCAGTAGGCATGGTCTTCCTCGGTATCGGCCAGTTGCTGACGCAGCATTTCTCGGGTCTGGTAATCCTGTTCCTGTTCACACAGCGCAATGACCTGTTTAAGGTTATGCACGACCTGATATTCGGTGTTCAGGTCATTCTGCAGCATTTCCGGGACGGTTTTGCCGACATGAATGGGCTCGCGTGTTACCAGGTCCGGTGTGCCACCCAGGAACAATATGCGCTCAATCATCAATTTGGCGTGACCCTTTTCATCATCAAACTCGTGCGCGATGCGCTCATAGAGCTTGTTGAACCCCCAGTCGGCATACATTTCCGAATGGATAAAATACTGATCCATGGCGGCCAGTTCGCCGGCCAGTAGCTTGTTCAGTGCGTCAATGACATTTTGCTTGCCTTGCATAATCAATCCTCCTCAATGGCCGATTGCAGGTAGTTCTGAATACCTACTTCGCGGATCAGATGCTGCTGGGTTTCAATCCAGTCCAGGTGTTCCTCTTCTTCTTCCAGAATGTCGACCAGCATCT
The DNA here is from genome assembly GCF_017310015.1 of Marinobacterium iners. Lineage (NCBI taxonomy): Bacteria > Pseudomonadati > Pseudomonadota > Gammaproteobacteria > Oceanospirillales > Oceanospirillaceae > Marinobacterium > Marinobacterium iners. The sequence continues at coordinate 2,589,983 of NZ_CP022297.1, read as the reverse complement.
TGCGGCTGACATAATCACCACCGGCTTCGCACTGGGCGATCACATCACGCAGCAGCGCAATCTGGTCAGTCTCAAGGCTCAGGTCCCCCTGCAGCATCTCTTCGGTATCTTCACCGATGCGCAGGCGCTCCAGGTGCTGCAGGTTGGGTAGCCCTTCCAGAAACAGAATGCGCTCAATCAACCGGTCGGCCTGCTTCATGTCAAGAATCGATTTCTTGTAGGCCTTGTGATTTAGCCGTTCCAATCCCCAGTTCCTGAAGATGCGAGCATGCAGGAAATACTGGTTGATGGATGTAAGCTCGAGCGTCAGTACCCTGTTCAGTTGCTGCACCAGCGTGTCGTCGTGCTTCATTATTGTTCCCCTTAGATCGGATGTTTCGGCCGACCTCGATGATTTGAATGCGGTTGCACGTTTAAGCTGGTCACCAGTTTAGCAAAGATGTGAATAGGTCTGCCTCTTGTTATGGCGGTTTGACCCTGTCGCTGTCAGCTGCTATGGTTTGCTTTGTATATACATATGATTGTCAGTCGATAGTCGCTGCAGGCAGCTTTGGGGGGGGCTTTTAATGAGTGTTAAAAAGAAAAGCAGGCCCAAAAACAGCCAGCTGGTTATCCGGATTAATAATGAAGATCGCGATCAGTTTGTCGCGCTTTGTGATGAACTGGATACCAGTGCAGCACGTGAAATTCGACGTTTTATTCGCAGCTTCGTAGCCGAACATGCTTCGCTACAGAAATAGTCTGCTCATTAGATGGAGAGAACGACCATGGCGAACAAAGTAAAGACCAAAGCTGTTAAGAAAGAGATCAAGGCACGCAAGGCCAAAATTGCCAAGCACGAAGGCAAGCTGAAAGGTCTGAAAAAACTGCTCAAGAAAGCCAAGTAATCTCTGGCTTACCCGTAAAAAGCCGGGCCCCGTGAGGGGCTCGGCTTTTTTGTATGTATTAAGGGAGAGAACATCCCTTGTCTTGCCTCTCGCTCTACTGGATAAATAGTGGAACAATGGCTCGAACTTTATTTGCATATGTGAGGGATCATTCAAATGCTGCGTGTACTGGGTAATATTCTCTGGTTCGTGTTGGGTGGTGTGCTGATGGGGTTGGCCTGGTGGCTGGCCGGCTTGCTGGCGTTAATCACCATTGTGGGTATCCCTTGGGCGCGTTCATGCTTCGTAATAGGCAGTTTTGCCTTTTTCCCGTTCGGCAAGGAACCGGTCAACCGTCGCGACTTGACGGGTCGTGACGATATTGGCACTGGGGTTTTGGGGCTGATTGGCAACATCATCTGGTTCATTTTCGCCGGTATATGGCTGGCAATTGGTCATTTAATGTCGGCACTGGCCTGCTTTATCACCATCATTGGCATTCCTTTCGGCATTCAGCACCTCAAACTAGCGATGATTGCGCTGGCTCCGGTGGGGCAGACAGTGGTCCGCAGTGATACTCGTTTCAACACCCCGCTTGAGTAACCAGCCAGTATTCAATACGTTGCGAATATATATTTGTTGTCTCTAATATTTTACGATTGGGTCAACTGAATCGACGCGACCATCGGGTATATTGCCATGCGACTGACACTTCCTCTGATTCTGCTTTCTCTGCTGCTGGTCGGGTGCAGCGGTGACAAATCCGCTTCGCCAGAGACGACACCGGCTCCCTGGGTCAGAACAGTGGCAGTGCAGAGTCATGACAGTGCGTGGTTGAAACTGTCGGGTACGGTTAAGGGGCGCCATGAAATTCCTGTCTCGTTTCAGGTCCCCGGTCGCATTCTGGAACGCCATGTCGATGCTGGGCAGCGAGTGGTGGCCGGGCAGCTGCTGTTTCAGCTTGATACACGCGACCTGATGGCAACGGTTCGAGTGGCGGAAGCCGAGGTCAAAACCGCTGAAGCGGCTTTGGCGATTGCCCGCAGCGAGTTAAAGCGTCAACAGCAACTGGTTGAACGTGATTTTGTAAGCCGGCAGACACTGGATCGTTTTGAGCTGGCTTTGCGTGAAGCGGAAAGCCATCGTGATGCCGCACTGGCGGTGCTGGCACAGGCGCACAACGGCCTTGGTTACGCCAAACTTGCAGCTGACAGGTCGGGTGTGCTGACCGAGGTCAGTGCAGAGCCGGGCCAGGTGGTGGCCGTGGGGCAGCCATTGGCGGTGCTGGTTGAAGATGGTCCACTGGAGGTTGAGGTATATCTTGCCGAAGGTGTGCGTCCCCCCGAAGGTGGCAAGCTGCAACTGGAAGACAGGATGCTACCACTGAGCTTACGTGAGGTTGCCGGTGCGGCGGACCCGCAAAGCCGCAGTTGGCGTGCGCGTTACCGCATTGAACAGCCTTCTGACGCCCTGAGCCTGGGTACGGTGGTGCAGGTACTGCTGAACCAGGATCAGCAGGGTGTCACGCTGAGTGTGCCGCTGGGGGCGTTGGATGAGCGCAGCGGCGGCCCGCAGGTGTGGCAGGTGTTGGAGGGCAAGGCACAGCCTGTTCCGGTTGAGGTTCTGTCACTGGAAAGCGAGCAGGCCAGAATTCGCGCTTCACTGGTCGAGGGCAGCCGCATTATTGCCTTGGGCACCCATCTGTTGACGCCGGGAATGGATGTGAGGGAGCAGGCACAATGAGCTTTCCCAACCTGTCGGCGCTTGCGGTACGTGAGCGCTCCGTCACGCTGTTTTTCATCATTCTGTCCGTGTGTGCCGGTGTGTATGCATTCCTGTCACTGGGGCGGGCTGAAGATCCTGCCTTCACCGTTCGCGTGATGGTGGTGTCGGTGGTTTGGCCCGGAGCAACCCCGCAAGAGCTGCAGAATCAGGTCGTTGATCGACTGGAGAAGCGCATTCAGGAAGTGGAATATCTGAACAAGGCTGAAACCACTGTACGTCCGGGACGTGCGGACCTGCAGGTGGAGTTTGAAGATTTTTCGCCCAGCGAGGTGGTACCCGATCTGTTTTATGAAGTGCGCAAGCGGATGCAGGATGAGGCCGCCAGCCTGCCCGCCGGTGTGATCGGCCCCATTGTGAATGATGATTTTTCGGATGTGTACTTCTCGCTGATCGCCCTGACGGCCCCGGGCATGCCGATGCGCGAACTGACACGTGAAGCCGAGTCGATTCGTGATCGTTTGCAGCGTCTGCCGGGTCTGCAAAAGGCGCTGGTGCTGGGTGAACGCCCTGAGCGTGTATATATCGAATTTGACATGAATCGGCTCAACAATCTCGGCCTGACCCCAGAGCAGATATTTGCTGCCATCGAAGCCAGCAACAGGATGGTGGCCTCGGGGTTTGTGGATCTGGACGGTCCGCGAGCCTATCTACGCATTGAGGCGGACCTGGCCGACCCTGAACAGTTGGCGGCGGTGCCGCTGAGAGTAGGAGGGCAGCTCATCAAGCTGTCTGACTTGGCTGAAGTGCGACGAGGGTATGAAGATCCACCGAGCTATCTGGTACGAGCCAATGGTAAGGACGCCATTTTGCTGGGTGTCGTGATGCAATCCGGTCAGAACGGGCTCGAATTTGGTGAGCGTCTTGAAGCCTTCATCGCAGACGAGCAGTCGCGCTTGCCTCTGGGCATGTCGTTGCAGATGCTGACCAATCAAACCGAGGCGATCAGTCAGGCAGTCAACCTGTTTCAGGTCAAGTTTCTGGCCGCGGTTCTGGTAGTGATGGCAGTGAGTATTCTGGCGATCGGTTTTCGTGCCGGCCTTGTGGTCGGGATCGCGATTCCGGTCACCATCGGCCTGACGTTCCTGTTGATGAAAATGGCCGGCATCAATCTTGACCGCATCACACTGGGGGCATTGATCATCGCACTGGGACTGCTGGTGGATGATGCGATCATCGCGATCGAGATGATGATCGTGAAGATGGAGGAAGGCTGGGACCGCGTACAGGCAGCCAGCCATGCCTGGAATGTCACGGCGGCACCGATGCTGTTTGGCACCCTGGTTACGGTGGTGGGGTTTGTGCCGATCGGTTTTGCCCAGTCCGGCGTGGGCGAGTATGCGGGCAATATTTTTTGGGTGCTGGCATTCGCGCTGTTGATCTCCTGGCTAGTCGCAGTGACCTTTACGCCCTATCTGGGTGTAAAGCTGCTGCCGGACTATCATCAGCACACCCCCGGTGATCTGTATCAAACGGCACTGTATCGTCGTCTGCGTGCCTTGATTGGCGCCTGTGTACGCTTTCGCAAGACGGTGGTGGCCGCAACGATAGGCGTGCTTGTACTGAGTGTGATCGGCATGGCTACACAGGTACAGAAGCAGTTCTTCCCCAGTTCGGACCGCCCGGAGGTACTGGTTTCGGTCTACCTGCCACAGGGCAGTGCCATCGGCACAACGGATGCAACCGTGCGCAAGCTGGAAGCGATTCTGTCACAGATGGAAGAGGTCAAAAGCCTTTCGGCCTATGTGGGAGCCGGTGCCCCTCGGTTCTTTATTTCGGCCAATCCCGAACAGCCTGACCCTGCCTTCGCCAAAATCATTGCGATAGGGGAGGATGCCGCGGCCCGTGATCGCATTATGGCTGAGCTGGATCGGCATATTGCCGCAGGCGAGTTCTCCGAGGCGCGGGTGCGGGTGACACGACTGCTGTTTGGACCGCCCGTGGTCTGGCCTGTCAGCTTTCGCGTTATGGGGCCCGATGCCAATGAGTTGCGACGTATTGCACATCAGATACGTGAACGGATGGAAGCACACCCCAATACCGTGATTCCGCACCTGGAGTGGGACGAGCGGGCACCGAGTTACCATCTGAATATGGACCCTGAACGCCTGCGCCTGATGGGGCTGACGCCGAACGAGGTGGCGAGACAGCTTCAGTTGCAGCTGAATGGACTTGCTGTTACCGAGGTACGGCAGGATATCCGCAGTGTGCAGGTGGTGGCGCGCAGTGCGCGTGATGGTGTTTTGCTGCCGGAAGCGCTCGAAATCAAGACTGCAGAAGGCCGAAAGTTGTCGCTGCAGCAGCTGGGTGAGCTTGAAATCCGCTATGAAGATCCGGTGATCAAGCGCTACAACCGAGAGCCTTTCCTGGCGGTGCAGGCAGACGTGCAGGGGGCACAGGCACCGGATGTGACCCAGGCCATCTGGCAGCAGATGGCACAGCTGCGGGCCGGGCTGCCACCGGGCTATCACATCGACATCGGAGGTTCTGTTGAGCAGTCCGGCAAGGCGGATGCCTCCATTCAGAAGTTGCAGCCGGTGATGCTGGCGCTGATGCTGATCTTCATCATGCTGCAGATGCGCTCCTTCTCGGGCACTTTCATGGTGGTGGCTACGGCTCCGCTTGGGCTGGTGGGAGCCGTGGCAGCACTGCTCCTGTTCCAGCAGCCATTTGGCTTTACGGCGCTGCTGGGTCTGATCGGCCTTGGGGGGATTCTGATGCGCAACACCATGATTCTGACCCAGCAGGTGCAGGACAATTTCGACACCGGCATGGCGGTGCGTGACGCCGTCATTGAAGCAGCGGTGCAGCGGGCACGCCCCGTGATTCTGACAGCACTGGCTGCAATGCTGGCCTTCATCCCGCTGACGCTGGATCTGTTCTGGGGGCCTCTGGCCTATGTACTGATCGGTGGCGTGGCGGTGGGTACGCTGATTACCCTGCTGTTTGTACCTGCGTTGTACGCGCTCTGGTTCAAGGTCAGCAAGACCTGATACGGCTGCATGCTGCCGACATTACGCGACAGACAATTTGACCAATAGTGCGCCAGGGTTCTGGCTGCACAGTTGCTGTGACTGGTACGAGAGCACTCGCTCTTTCAGTGAGGGGTTACACGACGGGACAAAAGCCCGGCAGATGTGCTGCCGGGCTTCATGGTTGCACTGGTCTATTACGCCTTGGTCTTGCGCATTCCAAACATGCCAAACAGGCCAAGCAGGCCACTCAGAGCGAGTATGCCGAAAAGGGGCAAGGTCGGAACAGGTGTTACCTGTGCTGGTGCTGGCGGTGGCGCGGCCACATCGTTATCAAGGGCCACGCCATTGATATCACTCAAATTCTGTCCGGAATAACTGGGATCAGCGCTGACAGCCGGGTCTACCACCACGGTAAATGGCTGATCACCGTCTATGTTCGTATCATCAACTGCTGTTACATTGAACGTTGCCTCGTAGCCATTACCAGCGGTAAGGATTACCGTTGCGGGCGTCACCGTTGCTTCGGCCCCGGCGATACTTACATCAATAGAGATATCATTTGTGGGCGCGCCAGTCACTGATACGGTTACAGTCTGCGATGTTCCCTCGGTTAGATAAAATGCGCCGCCACTGGCAGGGTCCATGACAATGGTACTGATGCCTTCGCTGTTTCGATTGGTGGCGTTGATAACGCTTGAAGAGGGCACGCCCTGATTTGTGGCAGGGTGTTCAGGCGTGCCCCACCCGGGGGCGGAATCGGACGGTTTCATGTTGTCATGGAACCCGTTGCGGTGTCTGTTACCGGACTATGCTCTGCAATGGCCTGCTTGTTGCATCCGTTCTGTGTACGAATAACAGATCAGGGTCTGCATCATGTTGTTGAATACCAAACGAGGCCCTGCCAGCAACCATGTACCCTCTAGTGTGCTGGCATCCGTCACGCTGGGATTGGAAGAGTTCATTGAGGCACAGGGCGGACACAGTGCAGAAGTTCTGGCACGCTCTGGCTTGAAATCCGGCCTCTATGAGAAGCCTAATCGCCACATTCCACTGAAACATTATTGTAACTCCATGCATGAGGCTGCGCGCTCTACCCATAACGAGCATTTTGGGCTCTGGTTCGGTGAGCAGTTCGACCCTGAAGGGCTGGGGCTGTTCGGTTTTCATGCGATCACCTCGCCAGACTTGCGGGCGGCTATCCACAGCATGCAGGAGTACTTTCCGGTATTTCAGCGTAACAGTCTGCTTCAAATGACAGTCAGGAATGGCATCTGCCAGCTTGAATATCGTCTGTTGTATGGCGATATCATGGATCGGCGTCAAGATGCTGAATTGACAGTAGGCATGCTCAATAATGTACTGCGCCGTGCCATGGGAGATCAGTGGTCACCGCTCGAAGTACACTTTCAACATCCGGCGCTGGTTGATGCGGGGCAGCATCGTGAAGCGTTTCAGTGTGATATTCGGTTTCGGCAAGAGAGCAATTTGATCTTGTTCCGTGAGTCCTGTCTGAATCAGCCGATGCCTGATGCAAATGCAATGCTGAACAATGTTACGCGTGGCTCCATTCTGGAGTTGGCTGGTGTGGTGCAACAGAATCTGAGCACGGTGCAGCGCACCAAGAGTGAAATTATCGAGCTGTTGCCCAGTGGAGAGGTCAGCCTGGATCGGGTCGCCAGCCGGCTCAACCTGTCATCGCGCACGCTGCAACGTCTGCTGTCAGCGGAACAACAGTCGTTCAAGGGGGTTATCGATGAAGTGCGTGAGGAGCTGGCCATTTGTTACCTTGGCTATGAGCGCCTCAGCATTTCCGAAGTGGCCTACCGTCTGGGTTACTCTGAGGTCAGCGCGTTCACTCGTGCCTTCATCCGCTGGAAAAACATGAGTCCCAGTGACTGGCGGGTGCGGTAATTTCCCTCTTTGATATCCGGTGCCAACGAAATGGCGCCAGAAGTCAAAACTTCAGTTTCTGCGGTCAACTGCTTTTCCCACCCCCTCTGAGATACTGAAACCGTCCAACACTTACGAGGATGGTTTCCATGTCACAGATGTCAAATGTTCTGCCTTCTGTATGGGTTTGCCCACCAGAGAACGCGCTTGACGAAGCCTGTCTTTTTCTGGAGCGTCATAACGTCAAATATATATTGGCTCAGTTTGTCGACCTGCATGGCGGCATCAAGAGCAAAGCGGTTCCTGTCCATTGCCTGAAAGGTCTGTCTGAAACCGGTGCAGGTTTTGCCGGTGGTCCAATTCTCGGTTTCGATATGACACCGCAAGACCCTGAATTCATGATGGTCGCTGACCTGTCCACGTTGGCATTGTTGCCCTGGTTGCCCGGTTACGCCTGTATTCGTGGTACCGGTATGGTTGGCGATGCGCCTTATCCGCTGGACCCGCGCAATGTATTGGCGGCACAGACCGCACGCTTGAAAGCGCGTGGCCTGCGTTTCATGACCGGTCTTGAACCGGAGTTCTATCTGCTCAAGCGAGATCAGGAGGGCAGAGTGGTTCCGTTTGATTCCACTGATACCCTCGACAGGCCAACGTATGACTATCAAGGGTTGACTCGCAACGCCGCATTCCTTGAAGGGCTGTACGACGCGCTGACGGTGATAGGGCTTGATGTCTATCAGATTGACCATGAGGATGCCAACGGCCAGTTTGAGCTCAACTTTAAATACGATGAAGCGTTGCAGTCGGCGGACAACATGCAGTTCTTCAAAATGGCGGCGAAAGAGGTTGCCAATGATTTGGGGGCGATTTGCAGTTTCCTGCCCAAGCTATCCGCCACCACCACCGGTAATGGCATGCACGTACATTGCTCGCTGGTGGATGAAGCCGACAATAACATTTTCCATGATGCTAATGATCCCAGCGGCATGGGGCTATCGAAAACGGCCTATCAGTTCATCGCCGGTGTCATGGAACACGCGCCAGCACTGGCTGCATTGCTGTGTCCGTCGGTCAACTCATACAAGCGCCTGATCACGGGCACACCGCAAAGCCCAAGCTGGGCACCCGTTTTCATCGCGTATGGCGATAACAACCGCTCCGCCATGCTGCGTATTCCCTATGGTCGGATTGAAGTGCGTATCGGCGATAGCAGCATGAACCCCTACCTGGCTACGGCTGCCATCATAGCGGCCGGTTTGGATGGGATTGATCGTGAGCTTGAGGTCCCAGAAGCTCATTCCATCAACTTCTACGACCTGACTCCCGAGCAGGTAGATGAACTTGGTGTTGCCCGCTTGCCTGAAAACCTGAATGAAGCCTTGAAAGCACTGGCTGAAGATACCTTTCTTGCCGAAGCGTTGGGCGAACGTCTGATCGACAGTTTCCTGCGATTGAAGCGGCAAGAGTGGCATGAATACCATCGCGCCGTTTCCGAGTGGGAAATCAACCGCTATCTGACTTTTTACTGATTGGAGCATCCAACATGATCACACTGACTCAAGCGCAGATCGCCCAATTTCGTGAAGACGGGTTCCTGATCGTCGACAAGATCATTGAACCGGAAGCCGCTGCCGAGATTCTGGAAAATTTTGAAGGGGTTTTTGAAGGACACTATCAAACGGGCATCAAACCGGATGAAGTGAATCTGCCACTGGGTGAGCCGCCCTTTACCAAGCAGATCTGTAATGCGTGGAAATCAGACCTTTCCGTTGCCCGCCACATCCTGTCCGAGAATCTCGGCAAGGCATGTGCAGAGCTGGGCGGATGGGATGGTGTCCGGCTGATGATCGACAATCTGTTGTGGAAGCCGGTGAACGGTCGCTCAATCGACTTCCATCAGGACAGTATGTACTCGCTCTGGATCGACAAGCCTGAGTTGGTAAGCTGCTGGGTAGCGCTGGATAAGACGACGGCTGATGGTGGCACGCTGGTGTATATCAAAGGGTCACACAAATGGGGTGAAGCCAAACCGATCATGCAATTTCATGGCCCCGAAGATGACCTGAAAGAGGTGCGAGAGTGGGCCAAAATCCATGGTTTTGAGCTGGAATTGGTACCGATTGTTGTGCCTCCGGGAGGCGGTGCTTTCCACGATGGCTGGCTCTGGCATGGTTCTCGGGTCAATAAGGCTGATGTGCCGAGACGCGCATTGGCAGCACACTTCTTCCAGCATGATATTCAGTTCAATCCGGAACGGATAAGCATCGGAAATGGCCCGATCTATGGCAAGTACAAGAAGTTGGGCTCCAACGAAGTCGATGAAGGCTATTTCCCGATCACCTACCGCGAAGACGGTTATCGCACACCGGGTCTTGACGAGTATCTGGAGAAAGGAGTCGTCTGATGAGAATTGTCGCCATTATGGCTAGCGGGATGAACGGGCCCGCAGAATCGGGTCGTATAGGCGAAGTCGTCGCAGAGCGTGGGGGAACCCTGCACTGGTTTTATCGCCGCAAGGGTGATGTGCTGCCGCTGGATATTGACGCGTTTGATGGCCTGATCGTCTTTGGTGGTGAGGTCAGTGTCCATGACCCGTTGCTTCAGCCCTATTTCGATGACTTGGCTGATCTGATTCGTCGGTTCGCTTCCGCTCGCAAGCCGGTGCTGGGATCTTGTCTGGGGTGTCAGTCAATTGCCTATGCCTTTGGTGCGGCAGTTAAGCCACAGGGCTTTCTGGAGTACGGTTTTACGTCATTGCAACTGACTGAAGCGGGGCAAGACGACCCGCTGTTGAAAGGAACTGAGTTACAGCCGAAGCTGTTCGAAATGCATTCGGACACGTTTGACCTGCCTGAAGGTGCTACGTTACTGATGAGCGGTAAGGCGGTCAAAAATCAGGCCTATCGTCTGGGCGATCTGATCTATGCCTTCCAATGCCACTTTGAAGTGACGCCGGAGATCGTGGATACCTGGAACCGCCGCGAGTTGCTTGGCGATCCTGCCCAGGATCAAGCTCACATAGCGGAACTTATCGCACAGGCACAACAGGACTTTACGCAGTACCAAACGGCGCAGACGGACTTTGCCCGCACGCTGGTTAACCGTTGGCTGGACTTGATCGACACCACTCAGGTTTAGAGGAAAACGCATTGGCAACCAGGATTAAAAATATCCTCGCCTTGGCGATGATTCTGCCGGTGTTCTATCTGGATACTGATAAAAAATCCTGATTCGGTCGTACCACGACACGCCACCTTCGGGTGGCGTTTTTGGGTTCTGCACTCTGAATGAGGTTTTGTGTGACTGAGGTTGAGGTAGACTCTAACCCTGACAGTCAAGAATTGAGCTCTGCCATGTTGAATAGACTGAACTTCCGGCACCTGTATCACTTTTGGGTTGTGGCCCGAGAAGGCAGTATGGCGCGTGCTGGCCAGATCCTGGAGTTGACACCGCAAACGCTGAGTAGCCAGGTCGCTGCGCTTGAAAGCGAAATGGGTGGGCTTCTGTTTCGTCGAGAGGGCCGGGGGTTGCGCTTAACGGATCTGGGGCTCAGGGTTCAGTCCCATGCCGATGAGATATTTGAAGCGGCTGAAGCGCTTGAGCAGGCTATGGAGGTACCGCTGGAATCACGCCCTATGCGCTTGGCTGTGGGCGTTTCCGCATCCATTCACAAGCTTATTGCCTGGCGCCTGCTGGAGCCTGCGCTGCAGCTGGAGCGTGAAGTGAATGTGGTGTGTGAAACGGGGCGCACACGGTATCTGTTGTCCGATCTGGGCAAGCGTCATCTGGATGTGGTGCTTACGGACCACCCGCCGGTGTTGGCGCATGATTCGGGCTTTCGTCTGCATGAGTTGGGCAGTTCTTCGATGATGCTGTTTGCTGCGCCCCAATTGGCCAATACGTTAAAAGGACCTTTTCCAGCAAACCTTGAGGGGCAGCCGTTTCTGGTGAATGCCGTGGATGCGCCGCATGTCAGTCAGTTGATGCAGTGGTTCAATGATCAGGGGATTCGAGTCTCAGTCCGGGGCCAAGTGGATGACAGTGCGTTGATCAAGGTGTTTGGTCATCATGGTATGGGCGTGTTTGCAGCGCCTGCCATGATTGCCGATGAAGTCTGCCGTCAGTACGAAGTGGAATGTTTGGGTGAGGTGGAGGCAGTTCAGGATCGCTTGTTCGCCGTGACGCGCTCAAGTCGAATCCATAACCCCGCTGTTGAGGCTATTTGTGCCCGTGGTACCCAAGACCATCAGATTAAATCTGATGAGAGAGACGAATAAATCTGCTTTTTTCTTTCGTGATGCTTGGCCAATATGAATCCGTAAGCAATCAGAAGAGGGCCACGGCCATGAAAGCAATTCACAAATACCATCTGGATGCGTCCGATTCACTGACCACACTGCGCCTGCGTGAAGGTTTCCGCATTGTACGCTTCGAGTATCTGGTGGCTGAAAAAGGCTTGTTCCTCTGGGCTGAAGAGCCGCTGAGGGCCGACGTTCCTTACGTCGATGCGAGCTTCAAGGTTACCATGACCGGAAAGCCGGTGGCGATGCATTATGAATACATGGATACGGCGCTGGACCCCTTCGGGCCAGAGGCCTACCACCTGTTCAGGGTGGAAGAGAGCGCGGCGCCTCAGTCACCCCATACGCCGCCGCATCTTCGCAACGTAGCGGCCTGACCCAGCTGCTAATTGACACCCCCTGGGCCGGATAGCAGTAGCTATCCGGCCCTTTTTCGTTCAGTATGATTTTCAGCCTGCTCAACCGATCAGGAGTCAGAAATGGATTATAAAGACAATGATGCCCGGTTAATGGATTTCCTTAATCGGCTGATCAAGTGGTCTGTTCGGCTGTTGGCCATTTTGATGGTTTTCGTGATCATTATGGGCGTTGTTGACGTGGGCTGGACGCTATATGAGAAGCTGCTGGCCGCTCCCAAATACATCCTCACCATTTCCGACATGCTGGCCACCTTTGGTGCCTTTATGGCGGTACTGATCGCCATCGAAATCTTTATCAATATCACGATCTATCTGCGTGACAACGTTATCCATGTCAAAATCGTCATTGCGACCGCTCTGATGGCCATTGCCCGAAAGGTGATTATTCTTGACCTGGATACCACGCCGGCTGAATACCTCTGGGGCATGGCACTGATAGTGGTTGCCATGAGTGTGGCCTATTGGGTGGTACAGCGTTATGGCAGTGAGGAAGGCGGGCACTGACCGCCCGCGAGGAATATTGAAGGAATATACGTGGAGAAAACGATTCTGGTTACCGGTTGCTCAACCGGTATAGGGCGTCACTGTGCGCTTGAACTGAAAAAAGCGGGATGGCGCGTACTGGCAACGGTCCGCAGCTCGGAAGATATTGCCTCGCTGGAGGCACTGGGCCTGGAAAGCTTCGTGCTGGATCTGGATTCATCTGAGTCTGTTCGGGCCGGGTTTGAGCAGGCCATGATGTTGACGGACGGCCGTCTGGATGTGCTGTTCAATAACGGTGCCTACGGCCAGCCCGGGGCCGTTGAGGATTTGAGCCGTGAGGTATTACGAGCCCAGTTCGAAACCAACCTGTTTGGCTGGGTTGAGCTGACGAACCTCGTGATTCCCGTAATGCGTCGGCAACAGAGGGGGCGAATTGTCATGAATTCGTCGGTTCTGGGGCTGGTCGCGATGAAGTACCGTGGCGCCTATAACGCCTCCAAGTTTGCTCTGGAAGGGATCACCGATACCTACCGTCAGGAACTGCATGGCAGTGGTATTCATATTTCACTGATTGAACCGGGGCCCATCACCAGTGCCTTCCGGGAAAATGCCCTGGTCGCCTTCAAGCGCAACATTGATACCGCGCACAGTGCACATGCGGATACCTACCGGGGCGTTCTGAATCGGCTGGAAGCGGGTGAGCAGGAGGGCTCAGCCTTTACTCTTCCGCCGGAAGCCGTGTTCAAGGCGCTGCAGTCCGCGTTGACCGCTCGGTCGCCCAGGGCGCGGTACTATGTGACCTTTCCCACCTATTTGCTGGGGTATCTCCGGCGCGTGTTGCCGGCCCGGTGGCTGGATACGGTGCTGCGTCGTGCAGCGGAGAAGGAGAATACTGCCTGAGTATAGTCAAGGGATTCCCATCCCGGTCGGTCATCTCTACACTCCCGGTTTCTGTCAGTCATCAAGAGTAGTAACCCGTGTTGTCGTACCGCATTTCAACCCGATATTACCGGACCCAAACAGCCCGCCATCTGCTCTGGATGCTCGGGCTCGTAATTGCCGTTGTGATCAGTATCTACTATCTGTTTCAGGCATCGGCAGTGGCTGATTTCTTGGTTCCGGCTTTGGGTATAGCGGCCTGCTCGGCCTATTTCATCAAGCTGTTTCAGCATGTACGACAGGGGCGCACGGCGTACCCAGAAATCGAGCTGGATAATCAGGCGAAAACCCTCACCCTGGTTCAGGGTGATAACCGAATTAAGGTCGATATCAGTCATATTCTCGACCTGCGCCTCAAATACCGTAGTTATCATCTGGAGCAGATCCAGATGACGACTCAGGAGGGAGAGGTACTACGGCTGGAAGGTTATGATGAGCTGGAAGATTTGGGGGCCGAGCTTGAACTGCTGACACCCAGCCATAACGTCAAACGGTCAAAGATCCGTATCCGGTAATTGAGATTGTGAGTTCAGTGGTAAATGGCCTGTTTTCACAAATATCACGGTTTCCTGCTCAACCCATGGGAAATGTTCGCTCAAGTGCGGGCTACGTAGCCAGGTGCCGGCGGGATATACGCCGTGCTCATCCCGAAACTCACCGGACAGCACCAGAATTTCTTCTCCGCCAAAATGACGATGGGGCTGAAAGCGTTCGCCGGCTGGCCATCGAACCAGTGCGGTATGCTCGGTTTCGAAGTGGTGCAGCGGCATCACCTCAAGCCCTCCCTGTCCCGGCTGCCATGGTGCACTCTGGGTGTCGATACGTACCTGTGCCAGATCGTTCGGGCTAAAGTGATTCAGTTTCACGAACAGCGTGCATCCCTGTCGGCTGAAGGGTGCGTGTTGGCTACCGGGTGGATTTCGGATGTAACTGCCGGCCGGGTAGTCCCCACTCTCGTCTGAAAACACACCCTCCAGTACCAGAATTTCTTCACCCAGCGGGTGAGGGTGGCTTGCAAACGCGGAGTCGGGCAGATACTGCACAATACTGGTGGTGTGGCCGGACTCTTTGGCTTCCCGTTCCAGGGGCTTGCGCAACACCCCCGCCGCAGGGCTGGTGATCCAATCCATGTTGGCTGTTTCAATCACAACGTGCTGACTGAAGTCCATGTTGAGCATTGTCGGTATCATCATTGTTCCTGCAGGAAAGTTTTCTGTTTAATCATAAGCCTGTGCATTGTAGTACGTTGGCTGTCGCATAACAGTTTGACCTTTAACCGGCTCGGGCGGAGGGAATCGGCTTTACAGTGGCGGGGGAGTGGTGTAGTTTGCCTTGTTAATTAGATTATTCGCATTTAAAAGAACTATATTCTTAAATTGCATAACAAAGGTGGTATTCATGAAAGCAGGCAAACTTACCGCATTGCTGTTGGGGGCCAGTTTGATGGCTCCGCTGGCGGCTCAGGCTGACGGCCAACAGGTCGAAAAGGCGCTGATTCTGGTCAACAGTGGGTCGCTGCAGACTCAGGGCATGGCGATGGTGCTGGGCAACGCCATGCAGCAGCAGGGTACTCAAGTTGATGTACTGTTGTGCGACAAGGCAGGGGACCTGGCCCTCAGCGAAACCGCCAATGAACCCCTCAAGCCACGTGATGTGACCCCTGAACAGTTGCTGATGAAGCTGCAGAAAGGTGGTGCCAATGTAAACGTGTGTGCGCTTTATCTGCCCAATGGCGGTCATGACAAAGCAGCCCTGCGAGAAGGTGTTGGGGTGGCGACACCGCCTGCCATTGCCAAACAGATGACGTCTGAAGAGACGCGTGTATTCAGCTTCTAAGGAGAATGGCTTAATGAAAAAACTGCTGACACCGCTGCTGCTCAGTGCAGCTCTGGCAATGCCGATGGCGGCTGCACAGGCGAATGATGAAATAGGCATTACGCCTGAAGCGACCTATGAGTTGGTACAGGAAAAGCGTGATGAGGTGCTGTTCATCGATGTGCGTGATCCGGTTGAGATCATGTTCATCGGTTTCACCGACGAGGTGGATCTGAACATTCCCTACCTGATGGTGGACCGTAGCCAGTGGGATGCGCAGAAAAACCGCTTCCGCCTGTATCAGAACCCTGACTTTGCCGCTCAGGTAGAGCAGGCACTGATACAGCGTGGTCTGGACAAGAATGCGACTGTCATCACCATGTGCCGTTCGGGCAGCGAGCGTGGCCTGCCCAGTGCCGAATTTCTGCGCGAGAACGGCTTTCCTAATGCGACCTATGTAATTAACGGTTTTCAGGGTGACAGCATCAAGGCTGGAGACAATGCCGGGTTCCGCATCCAGAACGGCTGGCAGAACTCTGGTTTGCCCTGGGGCAGCAAGCCAAATCCTGAAAAAATCTACCGTATCGACCGCTAATACTCCCGTGGTGGGGCCTACAGGTCCCGCTCTTGCGCCTGTCGGCTTTTCGGCAGGCGTGCTATTCTCGCCGCCTCGTTTTTTCGCCCGAGGTGCATGTTGTTTCTATCAGGCTACCTGTTGATCGGGATGGCATTTGCCGCTGTCCTGAACGCATTTTTTTCGGTTCTTCCCGGCTATCTTATAGGTGTTCCTGTCTGGATCTCGGCCCTGCTGCTCTGGCCGCGACTCAAGCCGGCGCAGCGCAAGCAAACCGCTGTTCTTCTGCTGACAGGTGCCCCGCTGCTTCTGTTTGGTACGGTCTATGGTAATGACCCACAATATTTGCTCAAGGCGCTGGAGGCCAACTATCTGGTGCTTGCCATGCTGGTTGGGGTCAGCTTTCTGCGCCTTGTCGCCATGCAGGGGGTACACAGTGATGAGCAGCTGCCGCGTGGCCGAACGGCACTGTGGCAGACCCTTCTGGGGGCGCACCTGATCGGTTCGGTGATCAATATTTCATCGGTACTGATTGTGGGTGATCGGCTGTCTGCTCGTCAGCCACTGCAACCGGTTCAGGCACTGGTATTGCTGCGCAGTTTCAGCATCTGTGCCTTCTGGTCACCGTTTTTTGCAGCCATGGGGCTAACACTGGTAAGCGCCCCCGGGGCGGAACTGAAAACTTTGGTGCTGTTTGGCTTGCCGGTCGCGCTGGCAGGTCTGTTATTCAGCATGTGGGAAGTGGCGCGAGCACCTGCTGTTGAGCAGGCGCGCGGCTATCCCATGCACCTGAAGGCATTATGGATGCCGCTTGTGCTGGCCGTTCTGGTGGTGATCTGTCATGAGATATGGCCTGCGATCAGTGTGCTGACGCTGGTGACACTGATCTCCATTCTGTTTGCCGTCAGTTGGCTGCTGTTGCGTCAAAAACGACAGGGTGGTCGACGTCTGCTGAACCATATTCATGAAGGCCTGCCGGGCCTGGCAGGAGAGGTGATGCTGTTTCTGGCCGCTGCAGTATTGGCGGCTGGCGTGGCGTCCAGCTTGAGCGCGTTTGATCTGGCGCTTGCACCGGAACACTATGGTGCTCTGGAAGCCTGTATCACACTGTTGGTACTCATATTGCTCGCCTTTGCTGGCATGCACCCGGTGACCAGTGTCGTACTGGTGGGCAGTATTCTCGCACCGAGCGTGAGTGACCCGAACCTGCTCGGGCTGACCATGCTGATGGGGTGGGCACTGGGTGTGGGACTGTCCCCTCTGTCGGGAGTTCAGCTCAGCCTGCGGGCGCGCTATTCCATACCGGCTGTCCAGTTGATGCGGCTTAATCGACTCTATGCGCCGGTGATGTTGCTGGTGTGCTGGGCCATGTTGTGGCTGTTTACTCGGATTTGAAGTTTTTTCATCTGGGCGACTGCCATTCCTTGAATGCAGAACAGTTTCAGGCCGGATAAAGAGTTCTAAAGTACTGCTTTCAGGCGCTGCTCTCTTTGCTAGTCTCAAACCGCAATGGTCCAGACGGGAAGGGATATGAAGCAGAGAAACATCTCCGCTGTTTCAAGACGCACGCTGCTGGCAGGCCTGATGCTGAGCCCACTGCTGCTGAGCGGGTGTCAGCGTATGCTGTCAGGCCGCCCGTCCGAAGGCCGGGTGGTGATTGTCGGTGGCGGCTTTGGCGGTGCCACGGCGGCGCGCTTGCTAAGGCAGCAGGCACCGCAGCTGGATGTCACTCTGGTTGAACCCGCCAGTCGTTTCTATACCTGTCCCTTTTCCAATCTTGTACTGGCCGGCCTGCTGCCGCTAAAGGCCATCGAGCAGGATTATGCCGCCCTGATACAGGCAGGGGTAAGCCATCGGCGTCAGCAGGCGCTGGATATTGATCCGATTCGCAAACAGGTCATTCTGGACGATGGCACCCGGATTGAATATGACCGCCTGATTGTCTCGCCCGGTATTGATCTGCGCTGGGATGCGATAGAGGGTTACGATGCAGCGGCCGCCGAGCGGGTGCCCCATGCCTGGAAGGCGGGGCCGCAAACGCTGCTGTTGCGGCGTCAGCTCGAAGCGATGCCGGATGGTGGCAGTGTCATCATCACTGTGCCCGGTAACCCCTACCGTTGCCCGCCGGGCCCCTATGAGCGTGCCAGCCTGATTGCGTACTATCTCAGTCGGCACAAACCGCGCTCAAAACTGTTGATACTGGACAGCAAGGACCGTTTTTCGAAGCAGGCCCTGTTCATGTCGGCGTGGAAAGATCTCTACGGTGACCGAGTTGAATGGGTTGGGCTGTCGGATGATGGCAAAGTGATGCGTGTGGATCCGCAGCGGCGTGAGGTGGAAACCGATTTTTCCACCCGCCACCGTGCCGCAGTGCTCAATGTGATTCCACCGCAGCAAGCCGGTCGCATTGCGGCAACGGCCGGACTGATCGATGCCAGTGGCTGGGTACCGGTTGACCCGGGTACATTTGAATCTCGCCATGCTGCGGGTATTCATGTGATAGGGGATGCCTGTATTGCGGCCCCCATGCCCAAATCCGGCTTTGCCGCTGGTATGCAGGCACGCGTGGCAGTGGCGCATATCATCAGCGAGCTGACAGGGCAGGATGTTGTCACGCCGCAACTGTCCAATATCTGTTACAGCCTGGTAGAGCCGGGCTATGCCATTTCGGTGGCGGGTCAGTATGAAGTGGATCAGGGGGCTCTGGTGCTCAGGCCCGGAACCGATCATCTGAGCCCGTTGGAGGCTTCACCTCGTTTGCGTCAGTCTGAAGCTCGGTCGGCTGAGGGCTGGTATCGTGCCACCACCGCTGATATCTGGGGCGGCTGATTCG
Source organism: Marinobacterium iners (assembly GCF_017310015.1). Classification (NCBI taxonomy): domain Bacteria; kingdom Pseudomonadati; phylum Pseudomonadota; class Gammaproteobacteria; order Oceanospirillales; family Oceanospirillaceae; genus Marinobacterium; species Marinobacterium iners. The sequence goes on along the minus strand of NZ_CP022297.1, from coordinate 2,571,103 downwards.
ATGCGCCGCTGGGTTGCGTTGTTGTTGCTACTGGCCAACCCGGCGCTGGGGGGCGAGCCTGTGCTTCTGCAAGGGCTGCAGGTGCAACTGCCCGCCGTGATTGAGGATGGTGCGCAGGTGCCGTTGCGGATCACATTTGATGAGCGGCTTGATCCCGGTGAATATCTGAAAATGATACAGGTGCAAGCTCCCCTTAACCCCGAGCCGGATGTGATCAGTTTTGAATTCCTGCAGGCTGTGGCCCCGATCAGGTTGGCAACCCGGATACGGTTGAGTGAGTCTCAGCCGGTTGTCATTCGTGCTCAAAGCAATACAGGGCGGCAATGGCAAACAGAAGTTAAGGTCCGTGTTGCGCTAAGTGGCTGCCTGACAGGGCCAGCCCCTGCTGCCGAGGTAATGACGATGCACACCCCGCGGGTCGCCATACCGGATGCAGGCAGAGCGGGGGAGGTCAGGGCTCAGGTTCGCCACCCGATGGAGAACGGTTTCCGCAATGGGGTGCGTGATCATGCAATCACGCCGAACAGGGTGCAGACCCTGAGTATCTCACGGGCCTCATCACCGTTGGCAGTGGTGCAGTTCCACGCAGGAACGGCTGCCAACCCCTATGTCAGTCTCTGGCTGAGCGATAGCCGAGACCTGACGTTCAGCTGGCAGGATCTACAGGGGCTGGAGCTGCACCACTGAGTGTTGTAAACCCCTCCGAGTTGAGTTGGCTGGTCATTTCTCCGGGACCAGGGCTTGCCGGCCCTGCTTGAAATCTTTGCGTACTGGATTGATAAACGAGGCTGCGCGGGCTTTCTTGTTCTGTGTTAGGCTGAACCTAACCGCTTGATTCGTGGTCAGTTCAGAATTGATACAAACGAGCAGGAGGCCCCATGTCCCGACTCCCGACGCTAGTACTGCGGTGGCTGATGTTTTCGCTGGTCTGGTGGGCATTGACCGACGGTGATGCGTCCGGTCTTGTGTTCGGTGTGGCTGTCAGTTTTCTGGTTGCCTGGATCTCGCTGCTGCTGTTTCCTCCGTCGCGTTACCTCATCCGTCTGCAGGCATTGCCCGGATTCGTGCTGTTTTTCCTGAGTCGCTCATTGCTTGCTGCATTCGATGTCTCTCGACGTTTGCTTTCACCTTCTTTACCAGTGACCCCCGGCTATTTGCGTGCCGTACTGGCGCTGCCGGAAGGTGTTCCCCGCTGGGTCCTGGCCAATACTGTGTCACTGTTGCCCGGCACTTTGAGTGTAACCCTGGAGGGGAATGAGATTGAGCTGCATTGCCTGGATCTGACTCAGCCGGTCCGACAGGACCTTGAATACACGCAAGCCCGTGTTGCAGCACTGTTTGGGCTGACGCCAGACCAGCTGGAGGGGGGCGGATGACACTGGTATTGCACCTTGTGGCCCTGTTTCTTCTGCTGACGCTGATACTGGGGTTTGTCCGCATCTGGCGCGGGCCCACGGCGGTCGACCGGATGCTTGCCTCGCAGCTGTTTGGTACCACGGGTGTTGCGTTGCTGTTAGTACTGGCTGAGGCACAACAGATGCCGTCCCTGAGGGACGTGGCGCTGATCCTGGCGGTATTGGCCGTGTTTTCAGTTGCTGCTTTTGTGACGCGTGTTGTGCGGATCGAAAGTGCCCGATCGGATCGGCATGCCGTCAAGGGGAATGGAGATGAGTGATTGGCTGTTGCATGTCCTGCAGGTGCTGCTGTTGGTCAGCGGTTGTATTTTCTTTGCTTTGGGAACGCTGGGGCTGTTTCGGTTCGACGATACCCTGTGTCGGATTCATGCATTGACCAAAATCGATAATCTGGGGCTGGGGCTGATTACCCTGGCCTTACTGATGATGACGCCATCGTTGGCCAGTAGCTTGAAAACGCTGTTGATCTGGTGGGTTGCACTTGCGGCCAGTGCAACCTCGGCGCATCTGGTGGCAAGAGCCGTTCGCATGCATGAGCGCCCGCTGCAGCAACGGGAGCGGTGTGATGATTGAATGGCTGCTGGATCTGTTGCTGGCACTGGCGCTGGTATTGACCGCTGCCGCTGCACTACTGTCGCGTGATCTGTTCCGTGCAGTGGTGGTGTTTATTGCCTTTGGTCTGCTGATGGCCGTGTGTTGGGTAAGGCTGCAGGCGCCGGATCTTGCCCTTGCTGAAGCCGCCATCGGTGCCGGACTCACCGGCGTATTGCTGCTGGATGCGGTGAGTCACTTTCGTCGTGGCAACGGCCATGGCTCGAAAAGCCAGGCCGAGGAGGAAAGCTGATGCGCTCACCCACTGCACATGTGTCGGTCCTGCTGTTGGTCATCATGCTGACGGCACTGCTGGGGCGGGCGGTCTGGCAATTGGCAGCGTTTGACTCGGGCTCAGAACTGCCTCGCTTGCTGCAGAACAACCTTGCTGCAAGCGGGGTAGAACACCCGGTAACCGCCGTACTGCTGAATTTTCGCAGTTACGATACCCTGCTTGAAATTGCGGTGCTGGTGATTGCGGCGATGGTGGGGATCTCCATGGCGCGGACTCGCTCGCTGGAGGATCCGGAGCTGCGTACCGCTGATGCCCTGCTCAGGGCGTTGTTGCGCTGGCTTGTACCCTTGATGCTGTTATTGGCGGCCTACCTGCTTTGGGCCGGAGCGGACCGGCCCGGCGGTGCGTTTCAGGCCGGTGCGATGCTGGCGGCAACCGGTGTGCTGATGCGGCTGACCGGCATGCCGCTCGATTTCCTGCGTCCGGGCCTGTTGCTGAGGATAGGGCTGGTGCTCGGATTTGCCCTTTTCCTGCTGGTGGGGCTGGCGAGTGCCATCGCGGGTGAGGCGTTTCTGGCCTATCCGCCGGGACTCAGCAAAGCACTGATTCTGTCAATCGAAACCTTGTTGACGCTGTCGATCGGCATGATTCTGTTGGCTCTGTTTGTTTCGGCGCCGGTGAATAACGCCAGTGAGCCTGAGGAAGGTGAGCAATGAGCACACCTTTGCTGTATGCCCTGACAGGCGTTGTGCTCTGGGGAATCGGCCTACTGGGACTGGTTGGCCTGCGGCATCTGCTACGCAAGTTATTGGCGCTGAATCTGATTGGCTCATCCACCTTTTTGATCCTGGTGGGTCTGGCGCAGCACCATAATGGGCCTGACCCTGTTCCTCAAGCACTGGTGCTGACCGGTATTGTCGTATCCATAGCCGCCACTGCTCTGGGGGTAGTGCTGATACGACGTTACTTCCATCTGACCGGATGCACAGAACTGGGTGACGGTGCTGAGGGCTCGAAGGAGGACAGAGCCCCATGAGCAACTGGTTAATGGCAGGGCTGCTGTTTACACCGCTGGCGCTGGCTACCACCTCGTTGCTGCTGGATTTCAGGCAGGGGCGTGCTCTGGCCTGGCTGGGTATGGTGTTACAACTGCTGGTGTCGGTCGGACTCTGGGGGCTGGTGAAGCAGGAAGGAGGTTTCTACTACAGTCTGGCCGGCTGGGATGCTCCCCTTGGCATTGAGTTACGCGTAGATGGCCTTGCCGTAACCTTCCTGCTTCTGACGACACTGGTGGCCAGTGGCTGTGGCATTCATGCCGGTATCTATTTGAAGCCTGACAAGCCCTGGCAGCGCTATTTCTGGCCGCTGTACTGGTTTCTGTGGGCCGGACTGAATACGGTTTGGATCGGTGGTGATCTGTTCAACCTCTATGTCGGACTGGAGCTGATCAGTCTGGCAGCGGTTGGACTGGTGGCTCTGGGTGGACAGGCGGAGGCGCTGCGGGCAGCACTGCGCTATTTGCTCGCTGCATTGTTGGGCTCCATGGTCTATTTGTTGGGTGTGGCGCTGATCTATGGTCAGTTTGGTACGCTTTCGCTGGCCGAAGTGGCGCATCAGGTCAGACTGATGGATCAGGCGGAGCTGATGCGTCCCGCATTGGTACTGATGTTGGTGGGGCTGGCGCTCAAGACGGCGCTGTTCCCTTTGCACGGCTGGCTGCCGCCTGCGCACGGCATTGCGAAGTCACCGGTCAGTGCTCTGCTGTCAGCACTGGTGGTCAAGGCATCGTTCTATATTGCAGCACGAATCTGGCTGGAGGCAGGGGAGGTGGTCGCCACCCAATGGATGGCTCAGCTTATTGGAACGCTGGGAGCCGCTGCCGTTATATGGGGAAGCTGGCTGGCCTGGCGTCAACCAAGGCTGAAACAGGTGGTGGCCTATTCCTCGGTTGCGCAGATCGGTTATCTGTTCCTGCTGTTTCCGTTGACGTTCGGGGTTGATGCATCCACATCATTGCAGGCACAGCAGGGGATTACCTTGCAGGTTATCAGTCATGCCCTGGCCAAGTCGGCCATGTTTCTGGCAGCAGGTAACCTGATTCTGGCGGTGGGCAGCAATCGTGTGGATGCGCTGGCAGGTGTCAGCCACTTTCTGCCGTTTTCACTGTTTTCCTTTGGTCTGGCTGGCGTCTCCCTGATGGGGCTGCCTCCTTCGGGTGGTTTTGCGGCCAAATGGATGCTGCTACAGGCCAGTATGGCGTCGGGCCAGTGGTGGTGGATACTGGTGCTGGTGGGTGGCGGTCTGCTGTCGGCGGCTTATGTGTTTCGCATCTATCGCGCATCGTTTCTGGAAAGGGATGAAAAGGATCATTTTTACCATCCGGATCGCCGGCTTGAAGTGGTGGCAATGTTGTTGGCAGTGGCCTCGTTGGGGCTGGGCCTGGCGGGCAGCCAGGTCCTGTCGGTGATGGCGCTGCCGTTCGAGGAGGTGCAATGACCCATCTGGTTATGATCCCGATACTGGCGCTGCTCAGTTCAATGCTTGCAGCGGTGATCATCTTTGCACTGCCGGAGCAGCGGCACCGCTTGCGTACCGGTATCAACCTGCTGGCAGCCCTGATCAAGGTGGTATTGGTGGGGGTAATGACCTGGGGGGTTATTCATCAGCTGGATTATGGCATGAGCTACGAAATCCTGCCTGGTGTCAGCTTTGAGCTGCAGGCCGATGCGCTGGCGATGATGTTTGCTGGTCTGTCGGCGGTGCTGTGGCTGTTGACCACCATTTATGCAGTGGGCTACCTCGAAGACTCGCCGAATCGCAGCCGCTTTTTCGGATTTTTCAGTCTCTGCGTGGCCAGTACCATGGGGATTGCACTGGCGGGCAACCTCTTCACCTTCTTCCTGTTCTACGAGATGTTGACACTCTCTACCTATCCACTGGTGGTACATCGGGGAACGGAGAAAGCATTACAGGCCGGGCGTAACTACATTATTTATACGCTCAGTGGCGGGGCTGCGTTGCTGCTGGGCATGATCTGGCTTCAGGGGCTGGCAGGTGATCTATCGTTTCAGGAAACCGGCCAACTGGTTAATCTCAATGCAGAATTGCACCCTCAGCTGATTATGATTTTTGCTCTGCTGGTGGCTGGGCTCGGCGTCAAAGCCGCTCTGTTTCCACTGCATGGCTGGCTGCCACAGGCCATGGTGGCACCTGCGCCTGTCAGTGCGCTGTTGCATGCAGTGGCGGTGGTCAAGGCGGGTGCCTTCGGTATCGTCAGGGTTGTGTATGACCTGTACGGCATTGAGTTTGCTGCCCTGTTGGGTGTTCTGGAACCTTTGGGTTGGCTGGCGGCGTTTACGATTATATATGGCTCTGTCCGGGCGCTGGCTCAGACGGACCTGAAGCGGCGGCTGGCTTTTTCCACCGTCAGCCAGGTGTCCTATATCGTGCTGGGCACTGCAGTATTCGGCCCCGTGGGAACAGTGGGTGGTCTGGTCCATCTGTTGCATCAAGGGATTATGAAAATCACGCTGTTTTTCTGTGCCGGTAATTATGCCGAGACACTTGGCATTCACAAAATCCATGAGTTGAATGGAGCTGGAAAGCGCATGCCCCTGACGTCAACCGCTTTCACGCTGGCGGCCTTTGGCATGATCGGTGTTCCACCATTGGCAGGCTTTATTACCAAATGGACCCTGGGAACAGGGGCACTTAATGTCCAGATGGAGTGGGTTATAGGAGTGCTGCTGATCAGCAGTCTGCTGAATGCCGCCTACTTTTTGCCTGTGATTCACCGCCTCTGGTTTCAACCGGAATATGATTGGTCAGAGCAGCGGCGCTGGGGGAAACTGGAGACCCATAGCTGGCTGCTTTGGCCTCCGCTGGTAACCGCCGTATTGACTCTATTGGTGGGCCTGTTTGCTGCTCTGCCCCTTAGTCCTCTGAGCTGGGCTAAGCTGATCGCCGCACGGGAGTACCTGCCATGACCTTTTGGATTCTGAGCGCTGTTGCAATACCGCTGTGCGTGTTGCTGTTGGTGCCGAGCCGAGCAACACGGTCACTGCTGTGGCCTGTGCTTCCCTTGTTGCCACTGCCTGCGCTGGGGTTGGCTCTGATGGGGCCCGGGAATTGGCAACTGGAGCTGCCCGGGTTGTTGCTTGGAGCCAGTTGGCAACTTGATGAGCTGCGCCAGCCGTTCCTTTTATTGACGGCACTGCTGTGGAGCTTTGCGGGACTGTTTGCATCCGGCTATATAACAACGCGGCGAACCAGTTTTGCCCTGTACTGGGGGCTGACCCTCAGCGGTAATCTGGGGTTGGTACTGGCGGGGGATCTGGTCAGTTTCTATACCTTTTTTGCGCTGATGACCTTTGCCGGCTATGGGCTGGTTGTACATGAGCGCAAGCCTGATGCATTCAGGGCGGGACGGTTATACCTGATCATGGCGGTGTTCGGTGAGATGGCGCTGCTGGCAGGACTGATTCTGGCGGCAGGTGCCGCTGACAGCTTGCTGCTGGCTGAGCTGCCCGGTGCGATCGCGGCATCAGCCGATACTGTGCTGATTATGGCGCTTCTGCTGTGTGGCTTTGGTGTAAAAGCTGGGCTTCCACTGCTGCATATGTGGTTGCCATTGGCTCACCCGGTTGCGCCGACGCCGGCCAGTGCCGTGCTCAGCGGTGCCATGATCAAGGCGGGCTTGCTGGGATGGCTACTGACCCTGCCGCTGGGGCTGGCGAGCTATCAACTTCCGGGTACGGTGCTTGCACTCACCGGTGTTGTGGCATCGCTCGGCGCTGCGCTGATCGGTGTCTGTCAGCAGCAGGCGAAGGCGGTGCTGGCCTATTCCAGCATCAGCCAGATGGGGTTGATGACGCTGATGCTGGGAGTCGCGCTGGCCGAGCCTGAACGCGCCCATTGGTTACTGCCACTGATTGGCCTGTACGCACTGCATCATGGCCTGGCCAAAGGGGCGATGTTTCTGTCGGTGGGCATATCATCGCCATGTGCTTCTGTTCCGCGAGGGCTGTATTGGCTGCTGCTTGCATTGCCGGGGCTGTCACTGGCCGGCTTGCCCTTTACCAGTGGAGCCCATGCCAAGCTGGCCATGAAGCAGGCGCTGGCGCCAGAAGGGCTGTCCCTTTGGCTCGCGCCCTGGCTGAGTAGCTTGCTCAGTGCTGGCGCCGTTGCAACTATGGTGCTGGTGTTGAGGTTCCTCTGGCTGCAATGGCAGCACACAAACAAGGATGGAACTGATCCGCGCAGAGCAGTGGGCTGGCTGCTGACGCTGGTGACCAGTCTGGTACTGTTCCCCTTGCTTGCACCCGGTCTGCCGCTGGCAATTGAGTCAGTGCCGGTCGACCAACTCAATGCATTGCCGACACTGTTATGGCCGATACTGCTGGCTTTTCTGCTGGGTGGGATATCCCTTAAAGTTCATTTGCGTGCCCCCAGAGTACCGGCGGGTGATCTGGTTGCTCCCTTGGAAGTGCTTTGCAAGCGATTAACGCTTCCTTACCAAATGCAGCCCATAGTCTACACTGAATTGATAAGACCTTTGTGCAGCAGTCTGAGAAGAATATTACCTTGGGCTCAAAGGTTTGAGCCTTGGATGTCTGCACAAAGCGCTTGGCTTCTGATTATCGTGTCACTGGTGTTATTGCTGGCATAAAGCAGAGGTAGAAAAGCCTGTCACAACTGTCGCATTTTTGTCATTTGTCTATAAAATAGTCATATATAAAATAGGTCAAGGCCTTCTCTGGGCTGATCCTGCCGGTGCTTGAAGGTAACCCCGCTTATGACTGGACACGATGTGCATGAACTTCCCGCTGATTCCGGCCGCCAAACAATCCTGATCGTGGATGATGCCCCGGAAAATCTGATGCTGCTGGGTGAGTTGTTGCAGAGCGAGTACCGCGTTCGTGCCGCCAACTCGGGCGCGCGTGCACTGCGGGTAGCAGGCAGTGAGCCGCGTCCGGATCTGGTATTGCTGGATGTAATGATGCCGGAAATGGATGGCTACGAGGTGATCCAGCGCTTGAAGGCCCAAGAGCAGACACGGGACATCCCCGTGATTTTTATCACAGCGATGACTGCGGTGGCAGACGAAGAAAAGGGGCTTGGGCTGGGGGCGGTAGATTACATTACCAAACCCTTCAGCCCGGCGATTGTTCTGGCAAGGGTACGTGCCCAGCTGGAGCTGAAAACCGCCCGTGATCGCCTGAGCAATCAAAATCAGTGGCTGGAGCATGAAGTTGCCCGCCGAATGCAGGAAAATGCACGTATTCGTGATCTGAGTGTACAGGCCTTGGCCTGTCTGGCCGAGGTGCGAGACAAGGAGACAGGGCTGCATATTGTCAGAACCCAGTCCTATGTTGAAATCCTGGGCCGAAAGCTTGAAACGCACCCCAGGTTTGCACCAGCTCTTGCTGATGGCCGACTGCAGGAGATCATTCGTGCAGCCCCGTTGCACGATATCGGAAAAATAGGTATTCCGGATGCCATTTTGCTGAAGCCTGGCAACCTGACCGATGAAGAGTTTGAAGTAATGAAGACTCACTCGGCCATCGGAGGTGAGGCGATTCATAATGCGATAGAGCAGGCCGTGATGAGTGCCGGTGATGAACATGCACGAGAGGCATTTGATTTCCTCAATGTGGCCAGTGAAATTGCCTACTATCACCATGAAAAGTGGGATGGCAGTGGCTATCCGGATGGGCTCAAGGGTGACGATATTCCCGTATCTGCACGGCTGATGGCGCTGGCGGATGTGTTCGATGCCCTCAGTTGTAGCCGGGTATACAAAGAGCCCTACAGCATGGAAGAGACATTCAGGATCATTTTGGAAGGGCGGGGTACGCATTTCGATCCCGATGTGGTCGATGCTTTTACCGCCTGTCGAGAAGAGTTTATCGCCGTAGCCAAGGAGCTGGCAGACAAGGAAAGCGAAGCCGGACACTGCGTCCCCAGTCTCTGCCCATCTAAGTAATTTGCAGCAGAAGGGCAGCTGGAAAAGGTGGAAGGATCGGCACGGCACTTCCTGTCTTTGATCAATAACTTGCTGGGTCTGTCTCGAATTGAGGCCGGGCAGTTCATGCCCAAACAAAGGTACTGCTGTACTTTATGAGGAATGTGGTCAAATTTCCGCCGCAGGGACGGGCTTCACTTAGGGTCAATGCCGTAGCACAGGATACCCAATGCAAATAACGCACAGCGGAAAGACGTGGCTTGGACTCTTCGTGATTGCCCTGATGGGTACTGGACTTCTGTTTGTTTCTTTTGCGAACAGGGCTTCAGACCTGCCGCCAATCAAGGTGGTATTGATGGATGAGTTTCCGCCGCTGATCTATTCCGAGGAAAGCGGTGCGGTACGTGGTCTGATTCCGGATCGATGGACCTTGTGGCAGGAAAAGACCGGTCGCCGAACTGAAGTAACAACCATGCAGTGGGCCGAGGCGCTGGTAGCTTTCCGGGCCGGTCAGTTTGACGTTATTGATGCTATCACCACAACACCCGAGCGGCAGCGAACACTCCTGTTTTCGACCCCTTGGATCACCCTGGATGTGGTGCTGTACTACCGTGACAACATTCGTGGGGTAACCGACCTGAGTTCGGTCCGCGGATTCCAGATCGGGGCGGTCAAGGGTGATGCCTGTGTCGATCTGCTCCAGAGCAAGGGCATAGATAATCTGGCGCTCTTTGCAACCTATCCAGACGTGGTAGACGCGGCAGTCAGGGGAGGAGTGTCCGTATTTTGTGGTCACAAGTTGATGACCAACTATTACCTGGCGCAACGTGGTAGCAGCGATGCCTTTTTGCATACCGACCCGCTCTACAATGCACCTGGCCATTGGGCTGTCCTGAAAGGCAATCAAGCGCTCTATGAAGAGATTACTCAAGGCTTCCAACTGATCACGGACACAGAAGACAAGGCGTTGCGTGATAAATGGCTGGGGCAGCCCCTGTTCGAGCCTGCAGCACCTGTCTGGGTCAAATGGGTGCTATATGGCGCATTGGCGCTGCTGGGAGTGTTACTGTTGGTGCTGGTCTGGATACGAATGCTGCGACGCGAAGTGGAGCACCGGACCTTTGCGCTGGCAGAAAGCGAAGAGCGTTTTCGCATGTTATTCGAGAACACCCGCCAGCCAATCGCTATGGTGGAAAACGGACATTTTATCGCTGCCAACAAGGCCACGCTGGACATGTTTTATATGCGTGATCCGGGTGAATTGATCGGTAAAACACCACTGGATATTTCTCCCGAAACGCAACCGAGTGGAGAGCGCTCTGCGGTTGTCCTGCTCGGTGTGATGGGCAAGGCATTCTCCAGAGGCAGTACCCGCACTGAGTGGGAACATTTAAAGGCCACGGGCGAAGTATTCACCGCTGAGGTGATGCTGACTGCGATCAGACGTGATGAGCGTGAAATACTGCATGTGGTATGGAACGACATCACGGCCCGCAAGCAAGCTGAGCGTGAGCTTGAGGAATACCAGAACCACCTTGAAGAGCTGGTACAGGCGCGTACGGAAGAGCTGAGCCATATCACGTGTGAGCTGCGCGATGCCAGTCAGGAGCAGCAGGCACTTTTCGATGCGGCGATGGCCGGGATAGTGTTTGTGCGTGACCGACGAATCCTGCGCTGCAACCGTTATCTGGAGCAGATGTTGGGCTATGCGCAGGGGGAACTGCTGGGCCAGACGACACGCTGTTGGTATCCCGATGAAGCCACGTTTTTCGAGGTGGGTGAGCGGATCATTACCGCCCAAGCCGAGCAGGGCTTCTACAGTGAAGAGCGTGAACTGCAACGCAAGGACGGCAGTCGCTTCTGGGCACGGATGCAGGCGCAGCCAGTGGACTCTGAGGATCTCAGTAAGGGGATCGCCGGGATGGTGATTGATATCACCGCCGAGCACGAAGCGCTGGAACAACTGCAGCAGGCACGCCAGCTGGCGGAGGACGCCGCACGCACCAAAGCTGATTTTTTGGCCAATATGAGTCACGAAATCAGAACGCCCATGAACGCCATTATGGGCATGACACACTTGGTGCTGCAGACCGACCTGAATGAGCGCCAGCGGGATTTCCTGCAGAAAATCCAGCGCTCGAGCAGACACCTGCTGGGCATCATTAACGATGTGCTGGACTTTTCCAAGATGGAGGCAGGAAAGCTCTCGCTGGAACATATCGAGTTCAACCTGCCCACGCTGATCTCCGACCTCACCAGTGTGCTCGAGACCAAAACCACCGAAAAGGAACTGACGCTGATCACCCATGTGGATGAGCGTTTACCGGAGCAACTTAAGGGTGACCCTTTACGGCTGCAGCAGATACTACTAAATTTCGCCAACAATGCGGTCAAGTTTACCGAGTCAGGGGAGATTGAGATCCGAGTGGACCTCGTTGGTACAGAGGCAGACAAAACCCTGCTCAAATTCAGTGTGCGCGATACCGGTATTGGCCTGAACCCCGCTCAGCAGCGACGCCTGTTTCGCAGCTTTGAGCAGGCGGATGGCTCTACAACACGCAAATATGGAGGCAGTGGTTTGGGCCTTGCGATTTCCCGTCGTTTGGCTGAATTGATGGGCGGTGAGGTTGGGGTTGTCAGTCAGCCGGGTGAGGGCTCGACCTTCTGGTTCAAGGTGGCGCTTGATTTAGGTTCGGGCTCAGCCGATATGTCTATGGGCGCCGGCAAGGATGTTACCGAATTACAGGCTTCAGAACTCAGCCTGAAACAGATCAAACGCCAGCTGCAAGGGGCCCGGGTGCTGTTGGTTGAAGACAACCCTCTGAATCAGGAGGTGGCCAGTGAGCTGCTCAGCCAGATGGGTGTTGTCGTCGAGATCGCCAATAATGGTGCCGAAGCCTTGCAGAAGCTGGAGGCAGCGGCGTTTGATCTGGTACTGATGGATATGCAGATGCCGGTCATGGACGGGCTGACCGCCACGCGAAAAATACGGCAACATGACCGCTTGAAACAACTGCCCGTGTTGGCCATGACGGCCAGCGCCTTGCCATCCGACCGTTCCCAGTGTCTGCAGGCGGGCATGAATGATTTTCTGGCCAAGCCAATCGAACCTGAGACACTGTGGCGAGAGCTGTCGCGCTGGATCAAGCCTGCTCAACGATCCAAGGCCCCGGCCAAACCTGAGCCAGACGCACCAACGCGAGTAGATGTACCAGTAATCGCCGGGCTGGATACTCAGGCGGGGATCAAGCTTGCCCTCAATGATCAGGCACTCTATCGGCGCCTGTTGACGAGCTTTGTCAGCAGCCATGAAGCGTTCAGGCAGCAACTGCAACAGGCCTTGCACGAGAATGATCTAGAACTGTCTGTGCGACTGGTACATACCCTGAAGGGCAGTGCCGCCCAAATCGGAGCAACTGAGCTGGCCTCCCAGGCACAGGCGTTTGAGCACCGCTTGCGACAGGCTCAGGGTGAGTCTGCCGTCATGCCTGAGCCGCCGGACTTTCTGCTGGCAGGCGTTGATGGGTTATTACGCGCCTTGTCAGACTGGTTGGAAAATAGTGCAAAGCCTGCTCAGGACAAAGAGGCCAAAACGGCATCACGCCAGTGGTCAGAGCATGAGCAGTCGCTCTATGACAGCCTCCAGGTATTGCTGACTACCGATGATTTTAATGCGACTCAACTCTTTAGCCGGGAGTCGGTCGCTTTTCGCAAAATGCTCGGTAAAGACTATGAGCGAATAGTGTCGGCACTGGGCATGTTTGATTTCGAACGTGCTGCGAGAATTCTTCATAAGGCAGGCAGGACGGATTAAATCCCGCTCGCGGGACTTGTGTCGATTTGTCGCAAATGTCATATTGCGCACATGTGCTAATACTGTATTTAGCCGCTGAACAACCAGGTCGGGAATGAAATGAAAACACTCACCACGGGTGACATTGCTAAGATGTGCGACGTGAATCTGCGAACGGTCATTCGCTGGATCGATCGTGGTGCACTCAAGGGGTTCAAGCTTCCCGGGCGAGGTAACAATCGCGTACGTGTTGAAGACTTCATCCGGTTTCTGCACGAGCATGAGATGCCCATTCCTGCTGAGCTGGCGGCTGATGACAACCGGCGTGTACTGATAATCGATGATGAAGCGGCAGTAGCCCGCTCCATTGCCCGTATTTTAAGAGCTGCCGATTATGAGACCGAAACCGCTTTGGATGGCTTTCAGGGCGGCAGCCTGCTGATCAAGTACCAGCCAGCACTGGTGACGCTGGATCTGCGCATGCCCGGTGTCAGTGGCTATGATGTGCTGAGGTTCATCCGCTCCACCCCCGAAACCGAACATATCAAGGTCGTCGTGATTTCAGCGCTTGATCAGCAGTCACTCCAGCGTGCACGGGATGAAGGTGCCGATGCCGTGCTGTCCAAGCCGTTTGATAATGAAGCACTCACCACAACGGTTGAGCGCCTGTTGCCGTTACAGGCGTCCAAGTTGGCCTGATGTGAAAGACTCGTTTTTTATTTGCAGTGAAAGGGACGGCACATGAATGCGCCTTGCATAGTCTTTGTTGATAACGAACCCGGTGTGCTCAATGCGCTGCGGCGCCTGTTGCGCCTGAGTCATCGTGACTGGGAGATGTTTTTTTTCAGCTCGCCCAAGGAAGCGCTGGAACAGTTGAAGACATTAAGGCCCTGGGTCCTGGTTGTGGATCGGCATATGGCCGAAATGGACGGCATTGAACTGCTGGGGCAGGCCGCGCATACGGTGCCGGATACCATTCGCGTACTCCTGAGCGGCGATGCTCAGATGGAGAGTGCGCTCAAGGCAACGGCTGCAGCGCATCTGGTCATCCGCAAGCCCTTTGAGCGTGAGGTTATTGATGACTTGCTGACACGGGCGCGTGTACTGCATCAACTGCCCTTGAGTGACGGTTTGCGCAGCCGCCTTGGCCGACAGGATAGCCTCCCTGTACTGCCGGAGGTGTATCAACAGATCACCCAAGTTCTGGAGCAGCAGGAGCCCAGCGTGGCTGAAGTGGCCGAGCTCATTCGGCACGATCAGGTGTTGTTGAGTCGTGTGCTGCAACTGGTAAATTCCCCCTTCTTTGGTTTCAACTCACGTACCCATGATGTTGAAGTGGCCGTGATGCGGCTGGGGCTGCAGACCATCCATAATCTGGTTTTGATCATAGAGCTGTACCAGCACGACAGTCAGGTCCCGCGAGCATTGGGCGATCGTTTGATGCGAGAGGCGATGCTGTTGGCCGAGCAGGTGGGGGCATTATGTGATAGCCGTGGTGTCAACAAGACTGTACGTAATCTGGCCGTGGTGAGTGCGCTGCTGCATAACATTGGTATGCTGGTGCTGGGTGATGATCCTCAAGAATACAGTCTGGCCAGTGCCTATCTACTGGAGTTGTGGGGGTTTGAGTCGGACGTGATTGAGGCCGTTCAACACCAACTTGACCCGGAACCGCCTGCTGATTGTGAGCCCGCCACTGAGATTTTGAATATGGCACTCAAGTTGCGCAGTGGTAGTATGAATGATGCCAAGGAGGCGGAAGATGAGTAAGAAGCCTCTCGAGCATCCGGATTATCATGCCGAACTGCATAGTAGGCAGCAGCAGCTGATTCAGTCGGAAAAAATGGCCACGCTGGGGCGTTTGGTGGCCGGCGTAGCGCATGAGATCAATAACCCGGTCTGCTATGTCAAAACCAACCTGCAGACATTGCGACAGTATGTGGCCGAATTTGATCAGCTGTTGGATAGTGTGCTGGTATTAGCTGAATCGTAACTATTCAGCTCAAGTTCCTGCAAAAAGTTCTTGACAGGTTTTTTGTCAAAATATCTCCCAGTCCAGTGACAGTCGGTATTTCGCTTTAAAGCCTGCCTCAAGGTGCCGTACCGCCACTCTGTGGCGTCTGGCGGAGCTCTATGTCTCGGAGCGTGGGAGCAATGTAAAAGTTGCTCAGATCCGCACACAAAGCGAAAAATTTGACCTGAAAAAGTCGTGCGATAATAGGCCATCAATCGACGATACTCAGGCTCATGAAGATCAGCAATATGGATGTCGACGCCATCTTGGCGAACGTCAGACAACAGCTCCAGGACGACAAGACACTCTCGCCATCTCTGCGCGCAGCCATTGAGATGATGATGGTGCTGATCCAGATGATGACCGGCCGGCTCAACACGAACAGTACCAACAGCAGTACGCCGCCCTCCCAGGATCCGAACCGGCCCAAGAAGAGCCGCAGTAAAGGTGAGCGTAAACCGGGCGGACAGCCTGGCCGTATTGGCAAGACGCTGCAACGGGTCGAGGAGCCGGATGCGATCAAGACCGTGAAGGTCGACCGGCGCACCCTGCCTAAGGGCAGCGCATTCCGCGTGGTCGGCTATGAAAAGCGTCAGGTCTTCGATCTGGATATCAGCCGCTTCGTGACCGAGTACCAGGCCGAGATCCTGGAGAACGAACAGGGGCAACGCGTCACAGCGCCATTCCCGGCCGGTGTTGATCGTCCGGTGCAGTATGGTCCCCGCTTGAAAGCGCATGCGGTGTATCTGTCGCAGTACCAGCTGCTGCCCTACGAACGTGTCCGCGAATACTTTGAGGATCAGGTTGGTATCCCGCTCAGCGCAGGGTCGCTGTTCAACTTCAACCAAGACGCTTTCGACAAAGCTGAGGGCTTCGAGCACTGGGTTAAGGACCGTCTGGCCGAGTCGGTGCTGATTCACGCCGATGAAACCAGCATCAACATCGGTGGCCAACGCCGCTGGCTGCATTGCGCCTCGAATGATGACCTGACCTGGCTGGCGCCCCATGCTCACCGGGGTCACGAGGCGATGGAGGCCATCGGTATCCTGCCGCGCTTCCACGGCGTGCTTTGTCATGACCACTGGAAACCGTACTACCGCTATCAGTGCCGGCATGCGCTCTGTAATGCCCACCATCTGCGCGAGCTTCAGCGCGCCTGGGAGCAGGACAAACAGACCTGGGCGCAGCGCATGCAAACCCTGTTGTGCACCATGGAGGATGCCGTTAAGAGTGCGGGCGGCAGCCTGCCGCCTGAAAAGGCAGAAGGGTGGCGAAAGGCCTACCGGCAATGCCTCAAAAAAGCGGAAGACGAGTGTCCGCCACCGGATGAAAACCAACGGCAGGGCAAGCGTGGTCGGCTCAAACGCTCTCGGGCGCGCAACCTGCTGGAGCGGTTGCGCGACTATGAGGCAGATGTTTTGCGCTTTCTGGACGATCCGGCGGTCCCCTTTACGAACAACCAAGGCGAGCGTGATATCCGTATGCTCAAGGTGCAGCAGAAGATCTCTGGCTGCTTCCGCTCGATGGATGGGGCACAGATCTTCTGTCGTGTGCGCAGCTATCTGTCGACGGCGCGCAAGCAAAACCTGAGTGGTTCCGAGGCGTTGACACTGTTGTTCGAAGGACGTTTGCCGACCTTCATGGCAGCGCCAAGCGATAATCCGAAAACTTTTTAAATCAAGCCAACTGAATAGTTACGCTGAATCGAAGAATGATTCAGGTCTTGCAACAGCTTTGGCGACACTGAAAAAGCGGCATGACTACGACTATCTCCACACCGAACTGCCCATTCTGCTGGATGAAACCAGCGAGGGGGTACACCGCATTGAAGGGATTGTTGCCACGCTTAGAAACTACGCCCACGATGACGCGCAGCAGGGACAGCCGGTGTGTTTGAAAGAACTGGTTGAAACGTCGTTACGACTGGTACACCACGAGCTTAAGTATGTGGTCCGTCAGGTTAACCGTGAATATGTGGATATACCGGAGGTCTGGTGTCGTCCGGCACAGATTTCTCAGGTGTTGGTTAACCTGCTGGTCAATGCCGCGCAGGCTATGCCAGAGGGAGGTGATATCAGTATCCGCTTGAATCAGCTGGGTGAACGTTACGTTGAGCTCAGTGTATGTGATCAAGGCCAGGGTATTGCAGATGAACTGATGCCACGCCTGTTTGAGTCGTTCGTGACTAGCAAGCCCGCGGGCAAGGGAACGGGGCTCGGTCTGCCCATTTGCCATGACATCATGATTAGCCATGGTGGTGAGATCCGTGCCGAAAATCGCCCAGGTGGAGGCGCCTGCTTCACCCTGATCTTGCCGATTCATCAGAGTTGAGCCTGGCATGAGTACACAGCAGAGCACGCGAGAACACAACGTCTTTCGGGTACTTTGGAATACCTATATTCGCAACGCTCTGATTCCGATCATCTTCATCGAACTGGCGCTTATCGCGGCCTATCTGGCTACCAACTACATCATTCGCGATGAAAACATCGCCACCATGCAACGCAGTGCGCAGGAATCTCTGCTTGAAACGGCTCGCATCGAGTCGGATGTGATCGCCAGTCAGCTCAATGGCGTTGCCGAAATGACGGATCTGTTCGCAGCGCTCATTACCCAGGCCTATGACACGCCCCATGATGCCAGCGAGGCTGAAAAATCCCGCTATACCCTGAGTGAAAACGGTGTCTGGCATACCCGGGCCGATACACCGGGAGCCGCCATGTTCTACTCATCCATTGCCCCTGTGGGTGAGGCTGAAAAGCGCAAGGCCTGGCAGTTGGTGCAGATCGATCCATTGATGAAGCAACTGGTTTACAGCAGCTCGCTCGTTACCCAGGCCTATTTCAACACCCACGATTCCATGAACCGCATCTATCCGCCGTTTGACGTATTGGAGCAGTATCCGTTCGATCTTGATGTGCGTGACTACAACTTCTATTACGAAGCCGACGCCGAGCATAATCCCAAGCGTAAGGTGGCATGGACCGATGTTTACATCGATCCCGCCGGACAGGGCTGGATGGCATCGGCCATTGCACCGGTCTATCGCCGCAATACTGATTTTCTTGAAGGCGTTGCCGGTCTCGATATCCGCGTTTCAGAAATCATCCGTCAGGTATTGGCATTAAACCTGCCATGGGACAGCTATGCCCTGTTGGTGGACAGCAGCGGTACCATTCTGGCGATGCCCGAGGCGGCTGAACAGGATTGGCAACTGCAGGAGCTGACTGAGCATGACTACGCGACTGCAATTAAACAGGACACCTTCAAGCCCGAAGCTTTCAATCTATTCAAGCGTACAGACAGCCAGCTGTTGGCAGAGGGGATCGGCAGAGTCAGTGATGGCGTGGTCGCTTTGGAGCTGGCGGGGGCGCCCAAGCTAGCGGCCTGGTCCTTGATCCCGGGTGCTGACTGGCACTTGCTCGTCGTGGCTGATCAGGCGCACCTGTATGCTGATGCCAACGCCCTCAAGGCAAGAGTGGATCAGATCGCCATCGGCATGATCCTGGGGTTGCTGGCCTTTTACGTGCTTTTCATGCTGTATCTGTACCGCAAGTCTCTACAGGTCAGTTTGAGACTGTCCCAGCCCATGCGCGGCCTGCGCCGCATGATCGGTGCCATCGGCCAGGGACGCTACCGGCCTGAGCCGGTTGCCACTGATATTGCCGAGTTGAACTCGGTATCGGATGGCCTGCTCGAAATGGGTAAAACCATCGAGCATAGCCGTTCAGAGCTGGATGAAGCCAACCGGCGCCTGGCGCGCCTCAATCAGCTGCTGGAGGCCCGAGTGGAAGAACGCACGCGAGAGCTACGCCAGACCAACGTGGACCTGCAGCATGAGCGGGAAGAGCTGAACCGGCTGATCACTGAGCTTAAGGCGACTCAGGCACAGTTGGTGCAGTCCGAAAAGATGGCGTCTGTTGGTGTCCTGGCGACTGGGGTGGCTCATGAGATCAACAACCCGCTGGCGTTTGTCAGTGCCAATGTCACTATTTTGAATGACTATGTGCCATCGCTCATGCGGCTTTATGAAAGAGCGGTTGAATTGGTGCCGGAGCCTGATGCCAGACATCTGAGCGAGGTTGAGCGGCAGGAACATTATGCTGACATCACGGACAATATCAGCGACCTCTTGGCGGATTCCATTGAAGGTGTGCGACGCATCCAGCACATAACCGAAAGTCTGCTGGAGTTTTCGCACTCAGGTGATACCGCTTGGCAGGACTGTGATCTGAATCACTGTGTCGAAACCACCCTGGTGATTTGCCGCTACGAATATAAATACAAGGCACAGATCGAAACGGACCTGGATGCTGAACTGCCTCTGATTCAGGCAGTGCCAGCGCAGCTGAACCAGGTGATTATGGCGCTGATCGTGAATGCGGCTCAGGCGATACAGCACGAAGGTGTGATTCGCATCACAACTCGTCAGTCCGATGATGATGTCATTCTGGAAGTCTGCGATACCGGCATGGGTATCACGCCGGAAAACCTGAGCCATATATTTGAACCCTTCTTTACCACCAAACAACCGGGTGAAGGCACCGGGCTTGGGCTGGCAGTTGCCTACGGTATTATCGTATCCGCCCATAAATCAGCCCCTTTTTTCCAGCCACTAACCGCCGCACACTGATTCCATCGTCACCTACGCGAGGAATCCAGCATGAACTCAGCCGAGCGCACTTACCACTGGCAACAGCACATTGAACACTGGCGTGATACTGGGCTATCCGGCGCTGCCTTCTGCAAACAGCAATCGCTGTCCTATCACCAGTTTGTCTATTGGCGCCGCAAGCTCGAAGGTACAGATGATGCGACCGATACCGAGCGCTCACCAACACCCGGCTTTGCTCGCGTCACCCAGGTGGCCGCTTCACCGCTATCGGATGATCTGACCCTGAGGCTTCCGGGTGGCATGGCCATTACAGGCCTGCATGCCGGTAATGTTGACCTGCTCGGTGCAATCCTGAGGCAGCTCTGATGAAGCCACGGTATCTGCGTCCCTCTCGGTCCATGCCCGAGATCTATCTGTACCGTGAGCCCATTGATTTTCGCAAGCAAGCCAATGGCCTGGCGGTGCTGATTGAGCAGGAGTTAGGGCGTAGCCCCTTCACTGGTGCCCTGTATGCGTTCACCAACCGGCAGCGTAACAAGATCAAGTGCCTGATGTGGGAAGACAACGGTTTTATCCTCTATTACAAGGCGCTGGCCGAAGAGAAATTCAAGTGGCCCAGCCCGGCTGATGAGCTGATGCCGCTGACCGGCGAGCAGATCAACTGGTTGCTCGATGGTTATGACATCAGTCTGCTGCAAGGCCATAAAACCGTACATTATGAGGCCGTTGGATAGCGGGTTTTGGGTGCTTCAACTGGCTGTTTTTGATATAATTTTGCCCATGAAAACACAGCCCGAAACCACCTCAAAGATGCCTGAACTCAGCGGTTTATCGACCGCTGACTTGCTGTCGATGGTGGCTGGTCTACAGCAGCAACTCCAACATCAAGAGCAGCATATCCAGAAGCGCGAGCAATACATCCTGCTGCTGGAAGAGATGCTGCGCTTGCAGCGCATCCAGCGGTTCGCGGCCAGCAGTGAAAAAACGGTCCACCAGATCCACCTCTTCGATGAGTCCGAGCTGGAAGCCGAGATCGATCAGCTGCGGGATCAGCTCCCGGATGATATTGAAGTTGCTGAAGACGATACTCCTGCTGCCGCGTCTACACCCAAACGCCGTCAGCGTGGCTTCTCTGATAATCTGCTGCGTGAGCGCATCGAGCTGTGCCTCAGCGATGAGGAAAAAGCTGGGGCAGTGAAAACCTTCTTCACCAAGGTCAAGGAAGAGCTGGAATACATCCCGGCTCAGCTCAAAGTGCTGGAATACTGGCAGGAAAAAGCGGTGTTCGAGCAGGACGGTGATGAGCGTATCCTGGCCGCGGCTCGCCCGACACACCCGCTGGGCAAATGCATCGCTACTCCGGCCCTGCTGGCTTACCTGATCACCTCCAAATATGCCGATGGCTTGCCGCTCTACCGTCAGGAGCAGATGTTCAAGCGTCTGGGCCATGAGCTGAGTCGCACCAGCATGGCCCACTGGATCATCCGTCTGGATGAGGTGTTCAAACCGCTGATCAACCTGATGCGGGAAGCGCAGAACAGTGCGGCCTACCTGCAGGCCGACGAAACCCGCATCCAGGTACTCAAAGAGGATGGCAAAGCTGCCCAATCCGATAAATGGATGTGGGTGACCCGAGGCGGACCGCCGGGCCAACCGTCCGTCCTGTTCGCCTATGATCCCTCCCGAAGTGGAGCGGTGCCCGTGCGCCTGCTCGATGACTTCAAGGGTGTGCTGCAGGCGGATGGTTACTCCGGTTATGAACCGATCTGTTCAGCCAATAAGCTGACCCGCATTGGCTGCTGGGATCACGCCCGCCGCAAGTTCATCGAAGCGACCAAAGCGGCCAAGCCGGCGGGTAAAGGCAAACAGGCCAAGCTGTCCAAAGCGGATGTGGCACTCAGTCACATCAACAAACTGTATGCCATCGAACGTCAGATCAAGGACCTGAGCATTGCCGAACGCTATCAGATCCGTCAGGCATCGAGCCTGCCTCGACTGGAAGCGTTCAAGGCCTGGCTGGACGCCAACGTGGGTCGCGTGATGAAAGGCGGGTTAACTCGCAAAGCTATGGAATACACCCTGAACCAGTGGCCCACCCTGATCGGCTACTGTGAGCGGGGTGACCTGCACATCAGCAACGTGCTGGCCGAGAATGCCATCCGTCCGTTCGCCGTGGGTCGCAAGGCCTGGTTGTTCGCGGATACCCCGCAGGGCGCTCACGCCAGCGCCACCTGCTACTCCCTGATCGAAACGGCCAAAGCCAACGACCTGGAACCCTCGGCGTACATCCGGCATGTGCTGGAGCGTATCGCCAACGCCGACACACTGGAAAAGCTGGAGCGACTGCTGCCCTGGAATGTTGAACTGGAGCGGACTTCAAAAAAAGTGGCGCAGTACAGTTAAGGGCAAGTGGGTCGTTTTAACGGCGTGTACGTATTATCAACGCACATGAAGGACGTATTGAAGTAGAGAGTGCGTTGGGTGAGGGGAGCTGCTTCAGAGTAATATTGCCGAAAATCAATGACAGTCGTGATTCCGCTTGACAGTCTTGTTGTGTCGCTGTGTTAGAAAAGCCAAGTGCCTGTGTGAAAGCTGGCTCTTTG
Source organism: Marinobacterium iners (assembly GCF_017310015.1). NCBI lineage: Bacteria > Pseudomonadati > Pseudomonadota > Gammaproteobacteria > Oceanospirillales > Oceanospirillaceae > Marinobacterium > Marinobacterium iners. Next base: position 2,548,873 of record NZ_CP022297.1, on the reverse strand, counting down.
TTGCAAAAGCTTGTAAGTTGGTTTTAAAACAATGGTTTAATCCCGTTGTTTTTACATGGCCAATGCCATTAGATACAAGTTGCAACGCGTTATTTGCGTAGTGTCAATAAATCCGACATTTTCAGATGTTGTCTTATAGCGACATTGGATGGAAGATTTAACTCAAACCTTGAGATGGAATTTCCGTGTGAGAATGTCACGCCTGGTATCGGTATTGTTCTGGTTATGTGCCCTCTCTCCTGTTTGCGCTGCTGGAACGATCAGGTTTGCCCCCCTGCCGATGGCAAGCCTTGAGCATATGACTCGTGAATATCTACCGTTTCTGGATTATTTGGAGAAACAGACGGGGCAGACCTTCGAGCTTGCTTACCACGCTTCATACGAAACCCTACTGGACGCTTTGTCTGCCGGGCAGGTGGATCTAGCCTACCTTGGACCGCTTCCGTATGTGGCGCTTACCGAGCGAAGCCATAACATGCAACCGGTGGTGCAATTCTTGGATGCACAGGGGGAGTCCAACTATACCTGTGCATTAGTGCACTTTGCGGATCAACCTCTGACTTTGATTCACCCAGATCGAATACAACGATTTGCCCTGACGCAACCTCTTTCAACCTGTGGCTACCTCATGGTCGAAGCGTATCTACAGGCACAGGGAGAAAGTCTAGAAAACGAACAGCACGAATACACCTATGTAGGCAGTCATGAAGATGTTGCGCTCAAGGTGATATTGGGGCAGTACGATGTGGGTGGGCTTAAGACACAAATTGCACAGAGATATCATCACCTTGGGCTCAGAGTTATAGATGAGACACCACCCATGCCCGGATTTGTGCTGGTTGCCAATACCGACACATTGGACAGCGCAATAACAGATCAAATCCGGATGGCTTTGCTTGAACTTAAGCCGCTTGAAAACCCAAGTGATGCGGAAGTGGTGAGAGGCTGGAGCGCAAATCTCAAATATGGCGCGATTAGAGTAGATGAAGGCCTATTTGACCCGGTTCGTCAGCAATGGCGCCAGCTCAAGGTTGACTTGGTAGGAGCCGGGCAATGAATCGCAGAGTTCTTCTGACAGCTTTAACCGGGTTTGTGACCAGTGTGCTGATCGGTATTGGCTTTATACAGTTGCTGGTTGATCTCGAGGTCCGTAACCAGCTTGACTCGCGCCTGCAGCAGGAGGCTGTTGCGTATCGGTCGGTTGTGCGTGGACTTGGGCAGGTTGCGCGCACCCTGTTTGACGAAACCATCAACAAGCCAGAGGTAACAGCCTTGGTCAAGGAGGTGATTGAATCACGTGGGGACCAGCGTGACATCGCACGAGGCCTTCTGTTTCGTGAACTCTACCCCTCTTATTTGCGCTTGAAAGCGCGTGGAGTTCGGCAGCTTCATTTCCATACCCCTGACGGGCTCAGTATGCTTCGGTTTCACAGCCCACTTAAATATGGTGACTCGCTGTTCGAGGTGCGTGAGTCCGTGAGGCTGGCGAACACGGAATTGGTACCGGTAGAAGGTTTTGAGGCGGGTAAACTGTTTCACGGCTTTCGATTTGTATTTCCGCTGTTTCATGAAGGGCAGCACATAGGCAGTGTTGAAAGCAGTGTCTCATTCAAAACCGTAGAAGCAAATCTCAGGGCGTTGGTACCAAATGAACTGTTTGAATTTGTCCTGAACCGTGACCGTGTGTTTTCAATGCTCTATCCCAGTGAGCGCTCCATTTATGAGTCGTTCCGTTTGAATGATGAGTATGTTATCGAAGATGTTGGCGCCAAGCTGGGTCAGCCACGCGATATACCGGCGCTTCAACAGGCACTTGAAGCAGCACTGGCATCCGAGCATGGGCTGATTCGCAGCAAAATGATTTCGGGTGAAGCATTTGGTCTGACGCGAAAGCTCGAGGGCAGGCGCTATGCAGCGCTTTTCATGCCGGTCCACAGTGTTTCAGATCAGGTTGATGCCTATATCCTGACGTTTACTCAAGTACCAGATATTGAGAGCCTGTATCGCAATGGGCTCTGGGTACAGTTGTTCTTTATGGCGCTGATGGCCAGCCTTTCAGTTGGTTACTATCGTCGTCAAACCGCTAATCAGGCTATCGCAACCGAGCGTGAAAAGCTCAAGGCGATAACCGAGCGTATGGCAGAGGGTTTGTTTGTTCAGGACACGCAGGGCCGAATCACATTTTTGAACGAAGCCGCTGAACGTATTCTGGGTATATCCCAGTCTGATGCGACGGGACTGATTGCCCACGATTTGTTTCATGTCCATTACGATGACAGGGGAGCGCCAGTATCGCTGGATCAGTGCCCGATCCGCTCAGTAACTCGCAAAGGCGAGGTATATGAAAGCGAAGACGAGTTTTTTCGCCGTGTGTCGGATCAAACACTTGTTCCGGTTCAGGTCACCAGTGCACGCTTCAGTGTGGCGAATGAGGAAAACGGATCCATCACGATTTTTCGTGACATCACACAACGCAAAACGGACGAAGAGCAACTGCGGTTAGCCGCTATCGTGTTCAGTCATACGGTCGATGGGGTTGTGATTACTGGACCGGATCTACATGTATTGGCCTGCAATGATGCGTTCGTTGAAATTACCGGTTACAGCCGAGATGAATGGCTTGGGCAGCATATCCGTCGCCTTCGCTCGGGAATGCACGATGAAGATTTTTACCGTCAGATGTGGGCTGAGATCAATCAGGATGGTTTCTGGGAAGGTGAGGTTTGGAACAGACGAAAGGATGGTGCTTTGTATCCCCAGGCTCAGACTATAAGTGTGGTGTGCAACAATGCCGGGCAGATCACGCACTATGTTTCGGTGATGTCCGATATAACTGAACGAAAGCAGTATGAAGACGAGTTGAAGCGCGCCCGTGAAGAGGCGCTTGAAAGTGCACATGCAAAGTCACAGTTCTTGGCCAACATGAGTCATGAAATCAGGACGCCGATGAACGGCATGCTCGGTATGCTTGAGCTACTGATGGATACTGAGTTGACTCCAGAGCAGAAAGATTTTTTGAAGATTGCTCAAGGCTCCGGCAAGACGCTGCTGTCATTACTGAATAGTATCCTGGACCTCTCGAAGTACGAGGCGGGACGGGTTGAGCTTGAGCAGATTGATTTCGGCTTGCGCTCCATTTTGGAGGATACGGTCAAACTTTTTGCTCCTCAGGCGCAGGGTAAAGGGTTGGAAATTGCGGTATTGCTTGATTCGAGTGTGCCTGAGTTTGTCTCGGGTGATCCGACGCGGTTGAGGCAGGTGATCACCAATCTGCTCGGTAATGCGATCAAGTTTACGGATCATGGCGAAGTCATATTGAGCGCTAAGCTTGAGGTGTCAGAGCCGGGTGCGCTGATGCTGCATATTGCCATTCGTGATACCGGGATTGGCATTCCTCATGAAGTGCAGGAGCGCATTTTTGAGAGTTTCAGCCAGGCTGATGGATCAACGACCCGGAAATATGGCGGTACTGGGTTGGGTTTGACCCTTAGTCGAGAAATTGTGACCCATATGGGGGGCAAATTGTGGCTTGAGTCTGAGCCTGGCCAAGGCAGCACCTTTCACTTTTGTGTAGTACTCCAGCCTGCGCAGGATCCCGGCAGTCTATTTGTGCCCAGCGAAGAGTTGCAAGGTCTTGGCGCATTGATAGTAGACGATAATGCGACTAACCGTTTGATCCTCGAACACTATTGCGATAGCTGGAAAATCAGTCATCAAAGTGCCGATAGTGGACAGCAGGCGCTGGAATTGCTTGAGCAAAACTGGCGGCAAGGAAAGCAGCCATTTGACCTTGTTCTGACCGACATGATGATGCCCGACATGGATGGTGTCACGCTGGCCAAGCAGTTGAAAAGTGATGACCGCTTCAGCAGCTGTAAACTAATTTTGATCACTTCGTATACAGGGCGGGCGCTCAACCAGCAGGCTGAGAAGGCCGGCTTTGAGTGTCTGTTGGCCAAGCCACTTGGGCGTAATGAACTGCATGATGCGATTGAAAGAGCTCTCTATTCTCACAGGGATGTTACTGATGAAGTATCCATTAGAACAACCACCGAACCTAGACTGGCAGGACTCAGGGTACTTTTGGCTGAGGATAATGATGTAAATCGTATGGTAGCGTTGGCAAATCTGGAGCGTTTGGGGTGCCATGCAGTCAGTGCCGAGAATGGCCGCGAGGCCTTGGAATGGGTACATCGGCAGCGTTTTGATGTTGTTTTGATGGACTGTCAGATGCCGGTGATGGATGGGCTCACTGCCACCCGTGAGTTGAGGATGCTCGAAGAGCAGCACGGTTGGTCTCGTTTACCGGTTATAGCAATGACGGCCTTTGTTACTCCAGTAGAGATTCAACGGTGTTTGGATGCTAGCAGTCTGTCGGGTTTTCGATAGCCCTGTGAGATAATCCACCTGTTATCGAGCCATGACCGGAGCGTCATCATGAGTCGCTTTATTCCAGTAGACCGCCAGACCGACTACCTGCTGCCACCTTCGGTTGATGAGTGGTTGCCTGATGAGCACCTGGCGCGCTTTGTCGTCGATGTGGTCGAACAGCTGGACTTGTCTGCGTTGACACAGCAGTACGCTGGCCGAGGCCACAAGGCGCATCATCCTGCGGTATTGCTGAGCCTGCTGATCTACGGCTACGCCACTGGCGTGATCTCCAGCCGCAAGATCGAACGCGCCACCTACGACTCGATTGCCTTCCGCTACCTGGCCGCGAACACCCACCCCGACCACGATACGCTGGCCACTTTCCGCCGTCGCTTTTTACCTGAGCTGGAACAACTGTTTGTTCAGGTACTGTTGCTGGCACGTGAGATGAAACTGCTCAAGTTCGGCACCATCGCCCTCGATGGCACCAAGGTTAAAGCCAATGCCAGCAAGCACAAGGCGCTGTCCTATGGACATGCCAAGAAGCTGGAGGCTCAGCTCAAGACCGAGGTAAACGCCTTGATTCAACGGGCCGAGGCGGCCGACAACGATGTCGCGACCGATGGTATGGACATTCCGGCCGAAATCGCGCGGCGTGAAGCCCGTTTGGCGGCCATTGCAGAGGCAAAGCTCAAAATCGAAGCCCGTGCGCAAGAACGGGATGCCGCAGAACAAACCGCTTACCAGGATAAAACAGCCAATCGCGATGCGCAGCGAAAGGCAGGCAAAAAGCCGCGTGGGCGTGACCCCAAGCCCCCGATGGGTGGTCCACGCGATAAGGATCAGGCGAACCTCACGGATCCGCAGTCACGCATCATGCCGATCACGGGTAAGGGCTTTGATCAGTGCTATAACGCCCAGGCAGCGGTGGATACTGAGAGCATGTTGGTCACCTCTGTCCACGTCACGCAGGCGACGAATGACAAGCAACAAGTCATGCCGCTACTGAACGCATTGACCGCCTTGCCAGCCTCATTAGGCAAGGTGACCCATCTGCTGGCGGATACCGGTTACTTCAGTGCGGAGAATGTTAAGGTGTGCGCTCAGCAAGGTATTGAGCCTCTTATTGCCATGAAACGAGACGTTCACCACCTGCCGCTCCTTGAGCGCTTTGCAGCCGAGCCGGTGGCACCGGACAGTGATGACCCCGTTGAGCAGATGGCCTATCGTCTGAAAACACAGGCGGGACGGGCCCGTTATGCCCTGCGCAAACATACTGTGGAACCCGTGTTCGGCATCCTCAAACACGTTATGGGGTTCAGGCAGTTCTCACTCAGAGGGCTGGACAACGTCAGTGGTGAGTGGCGTTTGGCGACCTTGGCATGGAATATCAAGCGTATGCATCGCTTAGTAGTGAGCTGACAGACACTGCTGGAAATGAGCGCCTGTGACAGCCGCATAGGGGGTCGAACAGCGGTAAAGCGAATGCACAGGTCATGATGGCTGTTTGGCGATCATTGAAAGCGATAAAGGGCTCTGTCACTCCGACGAGCCACGTTAATCCGACAGACTGCTAGTATGGATGGACACCTTGGTAAGCCTTTTGAGCCTGAGCAGCTTAGACAAATTCTGATGGAGCATGCACGTGGTGTAGTCTCAGATATATCAGAGCCTGACTCAACAGCCTTGCATGAAGAAGATGGTGATAACACAACTCAGGTCTTGAGTCTCGATACCCTGCGGCAGTTGGAAGAGCTGTTGGGTGGCGATATTGTGATGATACTGGAAGCCTTTCTTGAGCAACTGCCTGACCTTGTCCAAGGAGTCATCGAGGGTCTTGAAACCGATAAACAAGAGTTGGCGTATAGGGCAGCACACACTCTCAAAAGCAGTGCTGCCAATGTAGGGGGCATGAGTGTGTCTGAGCAGTCAGCTGAAATTGAACGCAATATCAAAACTCTAGACAAATCGGAGCTGTTTAGTCTCGCCCAGCGGCTATCCACAGAATCAGATAAGCTGGCATGCGCACTGCAAGAATTTCTGAAGTCGTGCCCGCATCAGGAGTAAAGATTGGTCGAATTTAATATAAGCTCTAACAGGCTGTTGATTTTCTACCCCACAAAATGGGGCCTTGGTAGACTATCCGCATCAATAACCGACTGACACGACCCAATATGCGCGGCGAAGACATCATTCAGGAGTCATTGTTCACGACCGTCCATCTGGACACCTTCGTTCCCAGTGAACACCCATTACGACCGATTCGGCAACTGATCGATGAGGCCATGAAGCGGCTCAACTGGCTATTTGATCAGATCTACGCCGAAGGTGGCCGTCAGTCGATCCCGCCTGAGCGTCTGATTCGTGCACAGCTGTTGCAAGTCCTGTTCTCGATTCGCAGTGAACGGCAGCTGGTAGAACAGATCAGCTACAACCTGCTGTACCGCTGGTTCGTTGGGCTGACCATTGATGACCTGGTATGGCACCACTCAAGTTTCAGCACCAACCGGGATCGACTGCTGGAGCATGATGTCGTTACTCATCTGTTTGAAGAGGTGGTCAGTCTGGCACGGGAGCGCAGTCTGCTTTCAGACGAGCATTTCAGCGTCGATGGGACGCTGATCCAGGCCTGGGCATCACAGAAGAGCTTTCGCCGTAAGGACGGTACGGGCAATACAGATGACGATGGTCCTGCCGGACGCAATGCTGAACGCAACTTCAGGGGTGAGAAGCGCAGTAATGAGACCCACGCATCTACCACAGATCCAGAGGCTCGACTGGCCAAGAAGTCGCGGGGTAGTGAGTCACGCATGGCGTACATGGGGCACACGGTCATGGAAAATCGCAATGGCCTGATTGTGAAGGCGGCGGCCAGCCTCGCAACAGGTACGGCTGAACGCGATGTTGCAGCTGAACTGCTGGCCAGGCTGCAGGGCAGTCATCGCAAAACGGTGGGGGCTGACAAAAACTACGATACCCAGGGCTTTGTTTCGGCTTGTCGAAAGATGAAGATAACGCCCCATGTGGCACGAAATGAAAGCCGACCTGGGGGCTCCGCGATTGATGGGCGTACCAGTCGCCATGCGGGTTACACAATCAGCATGCGTCAACGAAAGCGGGTAGAAGAACCCTTTGGCTGGGGTAAAACCATTGGACCCATCCGGCAAGTGATGATGCGCGGTCGGGAGAAGGTTCACAGCCTGTTCCAGTTCACGATGATGGGTTGGAACCTGGTCCGCATGCGCAATCTACAGGGATAGTCCTCTTGAAGGCCCGGAATGGCTGCTGAGCACCGAATATATAGTCCAAAATGGCTAAAAACACGATTCAGCGGCGCCAAAATTGATCAAAAAACAAACATGGCTGTTGAAGTCTGTCAGATTTTCAACAGCCTGCTAAAGATGTGAGCCGTATTCTAGTGGTTGATGATGATCTGACCACACGGCTGACACTGACTAAGATACTCCAGAAAGAAGGTTATGAGGTCGCCCAGGCAGTGAGTGGGCAGTCAGCGGTAGAATGGCTTGCAATCCATTCCGTTCCCGATCTTGTTCTGCTGGATGTGGTGATGCCAGGTATGGACGGCTTTGAGGTCTGTGAGCACATTCGCAGACTGGACACGCGAGTGCCGGTTGTGATGCTGACTGGGCTGGATGATGTGATCGCAATCGACAAAGCCTTTGCACAGGGCGCCACCGATTTCATAACCAAGCCCATCAATTGGGCGCTTCTGATCCGACGTGTTCGATATTCTTTGCGAACCTATCGCATGACCTGTGCACTGGATCAGGTACGGGTCATGCAAAACGAGGCGCAAGAGGTTGCGCAGTTAGGTTTTTTTGAGTGGCATCCAAAGACCGATACTCTTTATTGGGCCTCTGGGTTGATTGAGCTGTTCCAGCTGCCTGAAACCGTGTCTCAGATGGGGCTGGATGGGTATTTACAGCGCGTCGAGTCCAGTCAGCGAGAGCATGTCCGGCAACAGCTGGAAAAATTGCTTACGGATGAGCATGAGCGGGCAATGTTAGGGCATGGTTTTAGGGCAGGAGATGGTGAACGGCATGTTCGCATGATTGCACGCAAAACGGCTGACAATAGCATTCTATGCGTGTTGCAGGACGTGACAGATTTTTGGCAAGCACGACAGACGATCGAGTTTCAGCGCCACCATGACAGTTTGACACAGATGTCGAACCGTAATGCTTTCCAGGCGCTACTTGCGCAGCAATTGGATGATCCCCACCCCTGTGCCGTTGTTACGCTTGATATTGATCGTTTTCATATGATCAATGACTCCTTTGGTCAGGTGGAGGGCGACAAGCTGCTGCAGTTATTTTCCCTGCGTTTGCAAAGCGCGACCCGGGGACTATACCAAATGGCCAGACTTGGAGCAGACGAGTTTGCCATTCTCATACCTGATCTGGATGATCAAGAGGTGCTGGTAAATTGGATAGCCGATCTACAGCTGCGCTTAGGGTCGGCGTATGAGTTGAATGGTCAGCCTGTATTTATTGAAACCAGTGTGGGAGTTGCCATTAGCCCTGAAAATGGTAATGAGCCTAACCAGCTGATCAGTGCTGCAATTCAGGCCAGACTCGTTGCCAAAAGGGCAGGAGGCAGTCGCTTTAAAATTTATGATGAGACTTGCCAAGCTGACTATGCAAAGCGCCTATATATTGAGTCTGAACTCAGGCACGCGCTCGAACGGCATGAGTTCAAGCTTTTCTATCAGCCCCAGCTGGATGTGAAGTCCGGTCGTATTGTGGGGGTTGAAGCACTGATTCGTTGGGACCACCCAGATATGGGGTTGGTCTCACCCGTTGAGTTCATTCCGATCGCAGAGCAGATGGAGCTGATTCACAGTCTCGGCTACTGGGTAGCAGAAGAGGCCATTCGGCAGGCGTACGCATGGTATCAAGAAGGGCTTGGGCTACGGGTCGGCATTAACCTCTCAGGTCGTCAGTTCATGGATAGTGATCTGGCCAGCAAGCTTGGTCGAATGATCAACACGTCAGGTTTGCCTTCGGAGCTGCTGGATCTGGAAATTACTGAAAGCGTGGCCATGGATAATCCTGAGCAGGCCCTTTACTTACTGAATGAATTAAAACAGCTGGGTGTCACCTTGGCCATTGATGACTTTGGCACTGGTTACTCCTCGCTTGAATATCTTCAGAAATTCTGTGTCGACTTCATCAAGGTGGACAGGGCGTTTGTCAAAAACCTGGTTCACAACTCGGCCGATCAGGGGATCGTTAAGGCCGTAATGGGCATTGCTGAGAGCCTGAAAATGAGAGTAATTGCCGAAGGTGTCGAAACTGAGGAGGAGCTGGCACTGCTGACTGCTCTGGGCTGTGATGAAATCCAAGGGTACTTTATCAGCAAACCGGTACCACCTGCTGATATCCCCGGCGTAATAAAACACTATCGTTCCGAATAAATTATCTGCTGTGATACTTGAGGCACATATGTTTGTACTTGGACGTAAGCAACATAAAAAAGAAGAAGAATTCAAAGCACAGCTGCAAGCCCTGCAAGCCGAGCATTTGAAAGAAAAACAGAGCCTGCAAGCGTTGCTGGCAGAGAAAGAGGATCAGCTGCGCCAGCTGCAACAACAGGGGGATAGTGAGGCGGCGGTTATGTCCTGGCAGCTGAAAGGGGTCGATATGCTACTCAGCATTCGTGAGGGGTTGGCGGATACTGCTGAGGAGCTTATCAATGAGCGGAAGGCTCTCAAGCAGCTGGATGCCGTTTTTGATCATACCCGCGAAGCACTCAATAAGCTTGGGCAACGCGCTGGTTTGATTAATGATCAGGCCAGTGCGAGTATGAATGCCGCCACGGTGCTTGATACAACCGCCCACTCAATTTCACAGCTGGTATCCAGCATTCAGGAAATCTCGGACCAAACGAATTTACTGGCATTGAATGCGGCCATTGAGGCTGCTCGTGCAGGTGAAGCTGGACGTGGGTTTGCTGTCGTGGCTGATGAGGTGCGTGCTTTGGCAGGTAAGGCGCACGTCGCCAGCCAAGAAATTGAGCGGTTGGTGGCTCTAGTGATTGATCAGACCAGTTCAATTAAGTCTGTGGTCAACCAGAACCAAGAGGTTGCGTCCGATGTGGCGGCCTCTTCGACCCAGATTGACTCAGTGGTCGGAGATGTTATAAGCCGCTCTGATCATATGCAGCGTGTGATTCGCATTGCCACAACCGCCTCGTTCCTCAATACGGTCAAGCTTGACCATGCGGTCTGGAAAAACCAGATTTACAGTCTCATTGAGCGTGGCGAGTTTTCAGAGGGGGCCAACAGTCACACGGAGTGTCGCTTGGGGCACTGGTACTATGATGGCTATGGTGGCCGTAAATACGCAGGCTTGAACAGTTTCAAGGCGCTGGAAAGCCCACACCGTCAGGTACATGATTCAGGTCGTGCTGCCTTGGCCTATGGTGCACAAAAAGATTACAAAGGCATGCTGCAACAACTCGAGCAGATGGAAAAGGCCAGTCTTAGTGTGGTGCGGTGTATTGACAGCTTGATGCGTGAGGTTTCGCAAAAGGTTTGATCTGAACCCCCTGACCTCTACTGCAAAACACCCTCCCTACCGACTCCCGCCATATTTCTATTTCTGATGTTGAGGTGCGACAAAAAGTCGCACCTTAGGGATTGGTTACGCTCGTTAGTTTGTGTCATAATTGTCACAAAGGACTTAACTTGCGGGTTTGTTGTGCTGTGATTTCCCAATCTCGACTGGAAGTTCACATGCAGAAGGAGAGGATCATGAGCAGTGTTGAATTCAGTGTGATTTCTCTTGAAGAAATCGAAGAACGTCTTGAGCAGCTACCCCTGTTGCCAAGTGTGATGTTTGAACTGATGAAGTCAGACCCGGACAGCGATACCTTTTTTGATGATATGGTACGACTCGCAAAGGCTGATCCGCCACTGGCAAGTTTGATCATCGGTTATGCCAACTCGGCTGCCTGTATTGGGAGTACATCTGTTGACAGCATCGAGGCAGCCTTGGCTCGGGTTGGCTCTAACACCATCCTGCAACTGTTAATGGCTATCTCTGTAGCACGTGTGTTTGTGCCTGCAAAGGATGAGCAACGCAATATATGGAGACATTCGCTTGAGGTCGCCCATATCGCGTTGTTCATGGCCCGTACTGCATATTTCTCTACAGTAAAACCAGAAACAGCCTATATGGCAGGCCTGTTGCATGACCTTGGGCGCTTCGTCATGTTGCAGGTCGCCCCAGATGTTTTGAAAGATACTGATGTACGCGGCTGGGGGGCGGCCGAAGAGCTTATCTCGACTGAGCAGAGTGTCCTGGGGTTCACACATACAGTTGTTGGGCAGATGGCCTGCAAAAAAATGCACTTGCCGGCTTTAATCAGCAATATTGTCCGCTATCACCACCATCCTGAGGTGGTACGCCACCCGAAAGTTCACAAAGAGCTGCGTGATCTGCTAATCATTATTCAGTTTGCCGATGCATTGAGTTTCTATCTGGCGGCCAATCCTGGCTGGAGTGCTGAGCCTGAAGCGGTTCTGAAACAACAGATTGAAAGTACAGTGGTTTCTCACGCCTGGGGTGGTGCGAGGCTCCCCTTGGGTGAGCTGGTACATGCCTTACCCATAATTTATGCGGAATGTGATAACGCATGCAACCTGTTGGGCATCAGAAAGTAAGGAAGTGTTATGAAAATGATGGGGGTTGAGTTACCAAGTTTTGATGAGCTTGCTCGCTTGGCGGCAGATGACCCAGCGGCGCTGGAAGCATTGCGGCAAGATCTGGTAGCCCAACATATTGCCAGCAGGCCTGAGGCAAAGCATCAAAAGCTTGAGCGTTTGCAATTCAGAATTAATGGGGTGCTTCGGCGTGCCGGAAACCCACTCCATGCCTGTGTATTGTTGAATCAATTGATGCTGGACAGTACAGCCAATCTATTGAATGAGATGAGGCTGCTGCCACATACGGAGATCGATGGGCCTTCACAGATAGCTATGAGCTCAAAAAAGCCACATCTAATACTGGTTTCCAAAAATCATGGCTGAAATGAGCATGAAATATCCATCAACAGCTGAAGTGGCTACCGCTATAGAGCTTAGCGCGGAGAGTTTTGAACAGCGAAAAGCATTGCTTACTTTTACGGCCGCAGATGCGCAACTGCTCAAACAGATCCAGCCGCGGATGTCGGTTTATGCTGAGCAGTTGATAGATTCTTTTTACAATCACTTGATGCAGTTTGAAGCGGTTGCAGATCTTCTGAAAAATGACTCAACTCGATCACGGCTGAAAGACACTCAACGAGGTTACTTTGAGCGTTTGTTGTCAGGGCGGTATGACTACGACTACGCCCTTGATCGTAAGCGCTAGAGAATCAGCACCTTTTTTCCAGCCACTAACCGCCGCACACTGATTCCATCGTCACCTACGCGAGGAATCAGTTATGAACTCAGCCGAGCGCACACACTACTGGCAACAGTACATTGAACACTGGCGCGATACCGGGCTATCCGGCGCTGCTTTCTGCAAACAGCAATCGCTGTCCTATCACCAGTTTGTCTATTGGCGCCGCAAGCTCGAAGGTACAGATGATGCGACCGATACCGAGCGCTCACCAACACCCGGCTTTGCTCGCGTCACCCAGGTGGCCGCTTCACCGCTATCGGATGATCTGACCCTGAGGCTTCCGGGTGGCATGGCCATTACAGGCCTGCATGCCGGTAATGTTGACCTGCTCGGTGCAATCCTGAGGCAGCTCTGATGAAACCGCGGTATCTGCGTCCCTCTCGGTCCATGCCCGAGATCTATCTGTACCGTGAGCCCATTGATTTTCGCAAGCAAGCCAATGGCCTGGCGGTGCTGATTGAGCAGGAGTTAGGGCGTAGCCCCTTCACTGGTGCCCTGTATGCGTTCACCAACCGGCAGCGTAACAAGATCAAGTGCCTGATGTGGGAAGACAACGGTTTTATCCTCTATTACAAGGCGCTGGCCGAAGAGAAATTCAAGTGGCCCAGCCCGGCTGATGAGCTCATGCCGTTGACCGGCGAACAGATCAACTGGTTGCTCGATGGTTATGACATCAGCCTGCTGCAAGGCCATAAAACCTTGCATTATGAGGCCGTTGGATAGCGGGTTTTGGGTGCTTCAACTGGCTGTTTTTGATATAATTTTGCCCATGAAAACACAGCCCAAAACCACCTCAAAGACGCCTGATATCAGCAGTTTATCGACCGCTGACTTGCTGTCGATGGTGGCCGGGCTGCAGCAGCAACTGGCCTCGAAAGAGGACGAGCTTGAGCAGCAAAACCAGGTGCTTGAGCAGCGGGATCAGGTCGTCAAAGAGCGCGACCGGCAACTCCAGCAGCGCGAGCAATACATCCTGTTGCTGGAAGAGATGCTGCGTTTGCAGCGCATCCAGCGCTTCGCGGCCAGCAGTGAGAAAACGGCCCACCAGATCCACCTGTTCGATGAGTCCGAGCTGGAAGCCGAGATCGATCAGCTGCGGGATCAGCTCCCGGACGATATTGAAGTCGCTGAAGACGATACCCCTGCTGCCGCGTCTACACCCAAACGCCGTCAGCGCGGCTTCTCCGATAGCTTGCTGCGTGAGCGCATCGAGCTGCGGCTGAGTGATGAAGAGAAGGCCGGGGCCGTCAAAACCTTCTTCACCAAGGTGAAGGAAGAGTTGGACTATATCCCGGCTCAGCTCAAAGTACTGGAATACTGGCAGGAAAAAGCCGTGTTCGAGACGAACGGCGACGAGCGGATCGTAGCCGCGGCTCGCCCGACACACCCGCTGGGCAAATGCATCGCCACCCCGGCCCTGCTGGCCTACCTGATCACCTCCAAATATGCCGATGGTCTGCCGCTGTATCGTCAGGAGCAGATGTTCAAGCGTCTGGGCCATGAGCTGAGCCGCACCAGCATGGCGCACTGGATCATCCGTCTGGATGAGGTGTTCAAACCCCTGTTCAACCTGATGCGGGAGGCGCAGAACAGTGCGGCCTACCTGCAGGCCGACGAAACCCGGATCCAGGTACTCAAAGAGGACGGCAAGGCTGCCCAATCCGATAAATGGATGTGGGTGACCCGGGGCGGACCACCCAGCCAACCATCAGTCCTGTTCGCCTATGATCCTTCCCGAAGCGGAGCGGTACCCGTACGCCTGCTCGATGACTTCAAGGGTGTCCTGCAGGCCGATGGTTACTCCGGTTATGCGCAGATCTGTTCAGCCAATAAGCTGACCCGCATCGGCTGCTGGGATCACGCCCGCCGCAAGTTCATCGAAGCGACCAAAGCGGCCAAGCCGGCGGGTAAAGGCAAACAGGCCAAGCTGTCCAAAGCGGATGTGGCACTCAGTCACATCAACAAACTGTATGCCATCGAACGTCAGATCAAGGACCTGAGCATTGCCGAACGCTATCAGATCCGTCAGGCATCGAGCCTGCCTCGACTGGAAGCGTTCAAGGCCTGGCTGGACGCCAACGTGGGTCGCGTGATGAAAGGCGGGTTAACTCGCAAAGCTATGGAATACACCCTGAACCAGTGGCCCACCCTGATCGGCTACTGTGAGCGGGGTGACCTGCACATCAGCAACGTGCTGGCCGAGAATGCCATCCGTCCGTTCGCCGTGGGTCGCAAGGCCTGGTTGTTCGCGGATACCCCGCAGGGCGCTCACGCCAGCGCCACCTGCTACTCCCTGATCGAAACGGCCAAAGCCAACGACCTGGAACCCTCGGCGTACATCCGGCATGTGCTGGAGCGTATCGCCAACGCCGACACACTGGAAAAGCTGGAGCGACTGCTGCCCTGGAATGTTGAACTGGAGCGGACTTCAAAAAAAGTGGCGCAGTACAGTTAAGGGCAAGTGGGTCGTTTTAACGGCGTGTACCCTTGATCGTCTTGCCGTTGGTGTTACACATGAACGTGTCGGCTTGCAACCAGAGTGGTATACAGGCGCCTTTGGCTGCTATCTGCATCACTTCAGCTTGGCCCTTCAGCATGAACTGCGTTATGCACCCGAGAAGGTAGGTCAAGTGTTAACAGCTTTGAATAAGCTGGTGCTGCTGGATGTGACACTTGCGCTCGATGCCTACAGTTATGCCGGTCAATGCGCCATCGTTAATGCCCGAGACGATGTGCAGCATCTGTATGACGAACAGACCCGACACATTCAGCAGCTCGCCTTTTACGACAGCTTGACCGGTTTGCCAAATCGCAATCTGCTGGGCGAGCAGGTCGAACAACTGCTGGCCATTGCGCGCCGAGAGGGTCGCACGCTCAGTCTCATCTACATGGATATCATTAATCTCAAAGAGATCAATGACACTCTGGGGCATGAAGTGGGGGATGCGTTGCTCAAGGCGGTCAGTCTGAGGTTGCTCCAGACAATCCGCGAAATGGACCTGCTGGGGCTGCCTGAACAGGCCTCCGGTGGAACTCTGGCTCGCATTACCGGTGACGAGTTTGCCCTGGCCTGTTTTGTGCCGGACGGGGATGCGGTGCTGTCACTGGTATCGCGCATCAACAAGGCATTCGCCGAGCCATTTCGGGTTGACGGCGCCGAAGTGACTGTGCGCAAGCGCTATGGCGTTGTGTTGGCACCTCACGATGGCGACAGCTACGAAATTCTGCTCCGGCACGCCGATATTGCACTGCATCAGGCCAAGGCGCGCACTGATCAGGTGTGCTTTTACGATGCGCTGCTGGGTTTGAAAATCAGAGAAAGAGCCTATCTCGCCCGTCGGCTTGAGGCTGCACTGGTTCAGGGTAAAGGGCTGGAGTTGCGCTTTCAGCCGCAGGTGTGCCTTGCCACGGGTCGGCTCTGTGGCGCCGAGGTGTTGTTGCGCTGGTTTGATGCCGAACTGGGGTGGGTCAGTCCCAACCAGTTCATACCGCTGGCGGAGGAGCGAGGCTTGATCGACATGATCACCCGCAAGGTGCTGAAAATGGCAGGGCACCAGCGCCGTGTATGGCAGGAGCAGGGCCTGCTGGTGCCGGGTCGGATTCAGATAAAACTGGCGGTGAATGTGTCGGCGCGTGATCTGGATGACAGCCGCTTTGCCAATGACCTGTTGCTGTTACTGGCGGAGGAAGGTGTTTCACCGAGCGATTTTGAGCTGGAGCTGACCGAAACCGGTCTGATGCGTGACCCCGAGGATGCCATCAATATGCTGCATCACCTCAAGGAAAAAGGTTTTGCTCTGGCCATTGATGACTTTGGAACCGGTCACTCATCGTTGAATTATCTGAAAGACATAGATGCGGATCTGTTGAAAATCGATATGTCGTTTGTACGTAACCTGGATCGTGATGCTGCCAACCGGGCGATCGTGCAAACCATCATCGCCACTGCACATATTTTCGGTATGAAAACCCTCGCGGAAGGGATTGAAAATGAAGCGATCGCGGACGAGTTGAAGCGGATGGGCTGTGATTACGGGCAAGGCTACTGCTTTGCTCGTCCCCTGACAGCAACAGAATTTGAACAGCGCTGGCTCTGTAGCCAGGCAGCAGATGTTATGGCGTAATCGAGGTAGTCGAGATGAAAAACAATGGCCCCGTGACTCAGCGTGAACAGCACTTTGATGCGCATGTTAAGCTGATCTCATCAACCGATCTGTCGGGTGTGATCACTCACTGTAATGATGCCTTTCAGAAAATCAGCGGTTACGCCCGCGAAGAGCTGATTGGGCAGAATCATAACCTGGTGCGGCATTCGGATATGCCGGCGGAAGCGTTCGAGGTGATGTGGAACCACCTCAAGGCGGGTCGCCCCTGGATGGGGCTGGTCAAAAACCGTTGCAAAAACGGCGATCACTATTGGGTCAGCGCCTATGTGACCCCCGTGACCGAAGCAGGTAAGGTAGTGGGTTATGAGTCCGTTCGCTCCTGTCCTGCGCGCAAGGATGTAGAGCGTGCGGAGAAACTGTACGCCCGTATTAATCGCAAGCGCCGTCAGTTGCAATTACCGCGCTATCTGCAGCAATTCCTGATTGCGCTGGCCTTTATCGTACCGGCGGTAGCGCTGGCCTATTGGCTATCACCACTGGCCAGTACCCTCTGGTTGATCGCTGCCCTGTTGATCTTCGGTGGTATTCAGTACCTGCACCACAAACATGACCTTGACCTGATCAGCAAAGAGTTGCACGGGGTATTTATGCACCCTCTTGCGGCCAATACCTACACCAATCAGCATGGTTTGACCGGTAATATTATGGTGGGTGTGATGAGTTTGCGTGCACATCTGGATGCGGTGTTGACCCGTATTGAGGACGCATCTCGAGAGGTGGCGGAGCAGTCACGCCGAGGACTAGAATTATCTGAAACCGCGCGCGAGGAAATTCAGGCTCAGACTCATCAAACCGAGCTGGTAGCGACCGCCATGCACGAGATGTCGCTGGCGATTCACGAAATCTCGCACAACGTGCAGAAAACAGCGGGTCAGGCCGAGTATTCCAGAGAGCTGGCCGGGCAGGGTGGCGAGATTGCCCGCATCACCTGTACCTCGATTGAAGAGCTGCGCAACACCGTATCTGAGATCGGTCAGGCGGTGCAGTTACTGGCTGAGCAGACCAGTGAGATTGCTCATGCTGCCCAGTCTATCGAAGATATCTCCGATCAAACCAACCTGCTGGCACTGAACGCGGCGATTGAGGCGGCCCGTGCCGGTGATCATGGTCGCGGCTTCTCGGTTGTGGCGGATGAAGTGCGTGTACTGGCGGGCAATACCCGAGAGTCGGCGCAGAACATCCGTAAAATCGTCGAAGGGTTGACAGGTCAGGCCCACTCTTCGGTTGCCGTGGCCAAAGAGGGCGCGGAGGATGCAGAGACCGGTCTGCAGCGGGTTATTGAGTCGGAATCCATGCTGCAGGGGATTGCCGAGGCGGTGAATCAGATTTCGGCGATGTCCGAGCAGATGGCCGCGGCGGTTGAGGAGCAGGCGCTGGTATCGGAGGAGGTGAACCGTCAGGTGAAAGAGATTTCCGAGCTGGCCGAACGCAGCCTGGCCAGAACAGAAGAAAGCGCTGAAAGTATTCGCCAGTCACAGCGGGTATCCGACCAGTTGCATGAGCTGGTCAACCGTTTCAAGCAATAATGTTGCAGGCGCTGTCAGTACTGGGGTCTGAACAGCGCCATCAATTCCAGGCAGCCACTTGGATCGTCTGCTGACTTCAAAGGCGTGTCTGCAGATCACGCAATAGGCTGCGAAGCCCTTCTTCCAGCACCGGGTGATAGTAGGGCATCGCCAAAAGATCGCTAACGCTCAACTGTTGCTGCATGGCCCAGGCCAGCAGGTGGGCTAGATGCTCAGCGTCAGGCCCGAGAATTTCGGCCCCGAGCAGGGTTCCGCTGCCGGTTTCAGCCCATACCTTCATCAAGCCTCTGTCTCTGCCCAGTACCTTGGCGCGGGCCTGATCAGCGAAGTCATACGCGGCTTCTGCAAAGCGGCCGGAAAACTGCTCGTGGATATCGGCAGGGCGCATGCCGATCGTCGCAATTTGCGGATCGGAAAACACAACGGCCAACGGGACTGTGCGATCTCCCGGCTGCAGATCGGGCAGCAGGGCGGCATTACGGCCTGCAATGCCACCTTCATCCGCAGCCTCATGGAGCAGGGGCAGATGGTTGTTGGCATCACCGGCGATGAATATGTGTTCGACCGAACACTGCAACGTGTGTGGATCGAAAACAGGCACACCACGGTCATCCAGCTGCAGATGAGTCTGATCAAGTCCCAGTTGATCCACGTTGGGCCGCCGCCCGGTTGCCGCAAGCAGGTAGTCAAAGTGCTCGGTCAGAGGCTTTTCATCGGTATGTATGAAAGTGACTTCGACAGCCCTGTCCGTTTCACGGATCTCTTTTACCTGGGCATCGGGATCAAGCGGGAATTCAGCGCTGAAACATTCAACAGCTGCTTGGCGAATCTCATCATCACCGATTGGTCCTACGGCTCCACCAACGCCGAACATGCGCACCCGTACCCCAAGGCGGAGCAGGGCCTGCCCCAGTTCCAGTCCGATCACACCAGGACCGAACACGGCAACGGACTCTGGCAGGGTGTCCAGCTCAAACAGATCATCATTGAGCAGCAGCCGCTTGCCGGCTTTCTGCAAGAATTCGGGTACTGCAGGGCGAGAGCCGGTGGCGATCACTACTCTGGCCGCCTCAATGAGCTCTCCATCCGCCGTTTCCAGCATGTGGTCAGAGATGAAACGCACGGGTTTATGCAGCATGTCCTGTTCCGGAATTGACTCCATTCCTTCCAGTACCTTGCCGACAAAACGATCGCGCATCCGGCGGACACGCTGCATCACTTTGTGGCCATCCACTTGAATGTCGGCCGCACTCACGCCGAACATATCCGAGTGGCGCATATGCCAGGCGGTATCGGCCGCGGCAATCAACAACTTGCTGGGCATGCAGCCGACACGGGCACAGGTGGTGCCCAGCGGACCTGGATCGATAAGTAGTACCGAGTCCGTATGCTTTCGGGCTGCCCTATAGGCGGTTAGGCCGGCAGTTCCGGCACCAATAACGGCAACTGTTACCTTGCGCATGTTAACTCCTTGTCAATTGCGAACAGGTGATTAGAAATTCATGGCCGTAAATCCAGCCTTGGCTGAGTACGCTCATCTCCGCGCAACGCGCAGAACTCCTGCTTACGACCATTACTGTAGCTGACCTGCACGTTGAAGCCCATTCCGGGACCGTGGTTCAGCGCCAGGGTGCGTACTTCCCCCGGCGCAATGCGAAAAGTCTGAATACTGGATTGGGTATCGGCACTGCCAAAATCCAGCTGTATGGATTCGATAGTCACATCGCTGACGTTGCGAAAACTGACTTCCAGGCCCAGTACTGGTGCTGTAAGCCGACCCATCAACCAACCGCCTGCCAGTGCGAGCAAAACGCTGAAAACGAGTATCCGGCGAACAAAAGGCGTCAAAAGAGGTGAAGGGGTCATTCCTGCTCCTTGTCGATCACAGCGCCATACCTGGACAGACCAGACTAAAACCTACCGGATGACGTCTTAATATCAGTCATCTTCCTGTTCAGTCCGGCTATCAAGATAATGTTGGATGGCTTTATCAGGCTCAGTCTGGGTTGTTACTTTTGCCACTATCGCCTTGCGCGCCAGACGCTGGACCAGACCACTACCCATGCCGCCGGTCAGCAGTACATCAACCCCATCCAGCGGATGAGGTACATTGCTGTCACTGTCATGAAAAGACTCTTCCTTGCTCAACTCGAGCAGGTTCTTGTTGGTAATGACACCGTTTTCGACGGTGTAGATCCAGAATCGCCGGCAGCGTCCGGCATGTTCAGTAACGGTCTTGCGGTTTTGACTGGTAACGGCAATTTTCATATCGTGAACCTGTCTGTTTGTGGTTTTCAGAAATACAGGCCAGTATTTATGCAGGTGCTGCCAGACAGGCATGGGGAAACCCGGAGAGGCACACCGCCAACCGACCTGCCTCGTCAGGGGCAGGCCGGAATCAGCACCAATGTATATCAGAGCTGTTGAGTACTATTGTTTCGAGCATAGTGTTCGAGCAATAGTGACAGCCGGAATTAAGACGGCTGTTTAGTGGTACGCAGGTACGGCAGTTTGACGTCGATATCGCCGAACTTGGCCTTGGCTTCTTCGTCGTTCAGCGACAAAGCCACGATCACGTCATCACCCACTTCCCAGTTGGCGCCGGTTGCGATCGGCACCTTGTAGGTTGCCTGCAGCGCATCCAGAGCACGTACGACTTCAGCGAAGTTACGGCCGATGGACATCGGGTAGGTCATGGACAGCTGCAGCTTCTTGTCCGGGCTGAAGATGAACACGACACGTACGCTGGCGGAGTCAGCTGCGGTACGGCCATCCGGCAGGTAGGCATCAGCCGGCAGCATGTCCAGAGCCTTGGCAACAGCCATGTCTTCGTCAGCGATGATCGGGAACTTGGCCGGTGCGCCGGCGTATTTCTCGATATCGGCTTTCCATTCAACGTGCTCGTCCACGCCATCAACGGACAGGCCGATCACCTTGGTGCCGCGTTTTTCCCACTCGGCAGCCAGCTGTGCTACAGCACCGAATTCGGTGGTGCAGACCGGGGTGAAGTCCTTCGGGTGGCTGAACAGGATCGCCCAGCTGTCACCGATGAAGTCGTGCAGTTTGAAGTCGCCCAGATCGGTTTTCAGATCAAGGTTAGGTACGGTGTCATTAATGCGAAGTGCCATTTTATTTCTCCTGTTGTCATTCATTTGGCGCTGCTGCGCCCCTACTGAGAACACATTATTATAAGCTTATAACAAAATGAAATTTAACATGGCAATGGGGGCAATAGTAGAAGTTTATTGCACTGTCCCAACTGCACGCCGAGGCCCAGCCTCAGTCGAGTGGCCGCTTCATTGTCATGGAAGTACGGGTAGATCAGCTGCACGGTTAACCCAGAACTGCGCCACGTTGATGTTGGAGTTCAGCCAAAAAGCATAGCCCTTAGGGCATGAAGGTTCCATTAAATTAGAGGTTTTTTATTTAATGGATCAGGGCTGCATTAAAATATCGGGTTTATTATCCGCAGCGCTATTCATGTATAATCTGCGCTCAATTTTTAACCCGTCATCAGTAGTAACTAACCATGCAGACCGACAGCCTCGATAAGCAGAAGAAAACCCGCCTCAATAAGCTGCAAAAGCGGCTGCGCCGTGAAATGGGGCAGGCGATCGAAGCCTTCAACATGATTGAAGGTGGCGACAAGGTGATGGTCTGTCTGTCTGGTGGCAAGGACTCCTTTGCCATGCTGGATATTCTGATGAACCTGCAGAAAAGCGCGCCGATCCGGTTTGAGCTGGTGGCGGTCAATCTGGATCAGAAGCAGCCTGGCTTCCCCGAAGAGGTACTGCCGGCCTACCTTGAGTCTCTGGGTGTGCCGTTTCATATCGTTGAACGAGATACCTACTCCATCGTCAAATCGGTGGTACCTGAAGGCAAAACCACCTGTGGTCTTTGTTCACGCTTGCGCCGCGGCACGCTGTATAGCTTTGCCGATGAGATCGGGGCCAACAAAATTGCGCTCGGTCATCACCGTGATGACATTCTGGAAACCTTCTTTCTCAACATGTTCTTCGGTGGCAAGTTGAAGTCGATGCCGCCCAAGTTGGTGTCCGATGACGGCAAAAACATGGTGATCCGCCCGCTCGCCTATGCCCGTGAAAAGGACATCATGGAATACGCCGAGTTGCGTGAATTCCCGATCATACCGTGCAACCTGTGCGGCTCGCAGGAGAACCTGCAGCGTCAGGTGATCAAGGAGATGCTGCAGGGCTGGGATAAATCCCATCCTGGCAGGATTGAGACCATGTTCCGTGCCCTGTGCAATGTGGTGCCCTCCCATCTGGCCGATCCACAACTGTTTGATTTCAAAAACCTGCAGCTGGGCTTTCCGCACGGTATTGGCCCGGCCATGCAGGCCATGGCAGGCCCACTAGGTGAAGATGATGAAGCTACAGCTGGTGGGTCGGGTGTACAGGTGATGGAGAAGATCGATATTCTCTCGGTCTGAAAAACCGGCTTGACCTGCTGCTCCTTTTTGACCGATATTCGGGTAAACCCGAATAACAACAAAAAGGGAGTAACCGCATGACTCATTCATTACTGCAGCGTCAGGACCACGAAGGCGTGGCCACCTTGATGCTTTCCCGTCCCGACGCCTACAACAGCCTTTCCATGGAGTTGATGCAGGCATTGCATGCTGAGCTTGATGCCATTGCTGATGACCTCACCATTCGCTGTGTGGTGATCAAGGGGTCAGGCAAAGGTTTCTGTGCTGGCCATGATCTCAAGCAAATGCTGGGTGAGGGCGAAGAAGACTACTACCGTTGTACCTTCCAGACCTGCGCCGGGCTTATGCAGCGCATCGTCAGCCTCCCTGTACCGGTGATCGCTCAGGTTCACGGCGTGGCGACGGCCGCAGGTTGTCAGCTGGTTGCCACGGCGGATCTGGCAGTGGCGGCGGATAATGCCCGTTTTGCTACCCCTGGTGTCAATATCGGCCTGTTCTGTTCGACCCCGATGGTGGCGCTGAGTCGTGCGGTTCAACCCAAACATGCGATGGAGTTGTTGCTGACCGGTGAGTTGGTCAATGCACAACGCGCCTACGAGATCGGTCTGGTGAATCGTCTGGTGCCTGAGCCCGATCTGGATCAGGCGGTCGCTGAACTGGCCGGCAAGATAGCATCCAAATCACGTCGCACGCTGCAGATCGGCAAGCAGGCGTTCCAGCGCCAGCGTGAGCTGCCGCTGGCGGATGCCTATGCGGCCTGCAGTGAGGTGATGGTGGAAAACATGCTGACGGCAGATGCACAGGAAGGCATTGATGCGTTCATCAACAAGCGCAAACCGGAATGGACGCACCGTTGATCAGACGATAAAAAGGCGCCTGTGCGGGCGCCTTTGGGGAGAGATGATCATAGCGTCAGCGAATCATTCGCTGTCGATATCTTCGGCCTCAAGCCACATCACGTTGATGATGCCGAATGCGCAGGCCAGAAGCACACCGAGAATCCAGGCGAAATACCACATGGCTGAATCTCCTTTAGTAGGATGAGTAATCGTTGTCCTGAATGTATTCCACCGAAATCTTGGCCCACAGGGAGCGGTAGCACCACAGAGTGTAGCCCAGAACGGTTGGTACGAAGATGATGGCGGCGATGGTCATCACATTCAGGGTCAGGTGACTGGAGGCAGCGTCCCACAGGGTGAGGCTGGAGTTCGGGCTCAGGCTTGATGGCATCACGAACGGGAACATGGAAACCCCCGCAGTGGCAATGATACCGGCCAATGCCAGTGCGCTGAACAGGAATGACCATCCTGTGCGCCCACGTCCTGCCATGAGGAAGACGCCAATCAGACCGGTGAAACCGGTGATGGGTGCCAGCATGCTGAGCGGGTAGAGGCTGTAGTTGCTCAGCCAGGCGCCGGCTGCGACTTCAACTTCCTTGGCCAGCGGGTTGGGCAGTGCATCCAGTGCGGGCTGGCTGATGATGCGATAACCATCGATGCCCATGCTGAGCCAGATGCCGGCCAGCGCAAAGGCCACCAGTGTCACCACGGACAGTAACTGGGCATAACGCTGGGCGCGCAGTTCTACCACGCCGTGACTGCGCAGCTGTACCCAGACGGCGCCGTGCATTGAGAGCATTGCGAGGCTCACAACACCGCAAAGCAGGCCGAAGGGGTTGAGCAAACCGAACAGGTTGCCAGAGTAGCTTGGGCGTAAAAGCTCGTCATGCTGAAAGGGCACGCCCAGCAGCAGGTTGCCAAAGGCCACACCGAAAACCAGTGAGGGAACGACACCTCCGGCAATCAGCCCCATATCCCAGGCTTTGCGCCATTTGGTATTGGTCAGTTTGGAGCGGTAGTCAAAACCGACCGGGCGGAAAAACAGGGCAAACAGCACCAGCAGCATCGCCCAGTAGAAGCCCGAGAAGGCCGCGGCATAAACCGCAGGCCAGGCAGCGAACAATGCGCCACCAGCGGTAACAAACCAGACCTGGTTGCCTTCCCAGTGTGGGCCTACCGTGTTGATTACCACACGGCGTTCGTCATCCGTCTTGCCCAAAAAAGGCAGCAGGGCACAGGCCCCCATATCGAAGCCGTCTGTAATGGCGAAGCCGACCAGCAACACGCCAACCAGCACCCACCAGATCAGTTTCAGTGTTTCATAATCGAATAGCATCGTATCTCTCCTCTTGCCTGATCAGGCCTTGGCCGGCTCGGAAGCGGATTGCTCATCCTGCTCGTGGTGGTAGCGGCCGGTTTGCAGGCTGCTGGGGCCGATGCGCGAGAATCTCACCATCAGGTAGATCTCAACAATCGCCAGCAGGGTGTACAGCACGATAAAGGCGGCCAGACTGCCCAGCAGGTCAGCTTTGGTCAGTACCGATGGTGCAACGAAGGTGGGAAGAATCTCACCGATTGCCCATGGCTGACGGCCATACTCGGCAACAAACCAGCCCATCTCGTTGGCGATCCAGGGGGCTGGAATGGAGAACAATGCCGCTTTGAGCAACCAGCGTTTGGTAAAGGCTGTGCGCTTGGCAGTGAAATAGAATGCGAGTGCAAATACCAGCAACATCCAGAAGCCACTGGCGACCATGATGCGGAAGGCCCAGAACATCGGTGCAACACTTGGGATTGTATCCCGGGCGGCTGCCTGAATCTGTTCTTCAGTGGCATCGACCACGTTTTCGGTATACCGCTTGAGCAGCAAACCGTAACCCAGATCGACTTTGACGCGATCAAATTCGGCCTCAAGCTCTTCGGTCACTTCACCATTGCGCAGTTTCTGCAGTACCTCGTAAGCGTAGATGCCGCGGCGGATACGGGCTTCATGCTCAACAATCAAGTCACGGATGCCAGTGACCTCTTCATCAAGCGACCGAGTCGCAATGATACCCATCACATAAGGAATCTTGACGGCGTAATCGGTTTCCATGGTCTCATCATTCGGCATGCCGAACAGGGTAAAGGCTGCCGGTGCCGCTTCGGTATGCCATTCAGCTTCGATTGCGGCCAGCTTGGTTTTCTGTACGTCACCCAGCTCATAACCGGACTCGTCGCCCAGCAGGATCACCGACAGAATAGAGGCCAGACCGAAAGCGGATGCGATCGCAAATGAGCGGCGTGCAAAAGCAAGGTCGCGCCCCTTAAGCAGGTAATAGGCACTGATACCCAGCACGAACATGGCTGCGGTGACATACCCTGCTGAAACAGTATGGACGAATTTCACCTGCGCTACCGGGTTGAGGAACACTTCGGCGAAGCTGGTCATCTCCATGCGCATGGTTTCGTAGTTGAACTCGGAACCGACCGGATTCTGCATCCAGCCGTTGGCCACCAAAATCCAGAGTGCAGACAGGTTTGAGCCCAGTGCGACCAGCCAGGTCACCATCAGGTGCTTGACCTTGGACAGTCGTTCCCAGCCAAAGAAGAACAGGCCGACAAAGGTTGATTCAAGGAAAAATGCCATCAGGCCTTCGATCGCCAGCGGAGCGCCAAACACATCGCCTACGTAATGCGAGTAGTAAGCCCAGTTGGTACCGAACTCGAATTCCATGGTCAGACCGGTAGTGACCCCAAGCGCAAAGTTGATGCCAAACAACTTGCCCCAGAATTTGGTCATGTCCTTGTAGATCTGCTTGCCGGTCATGACGTAAACCGACTCCATGATGGCAAGCATGAATGACAGTCCCAGCGTCAGCGGGACGAAGAGGTAGTGATACAGCGCCGTTATGGCGAACTGTAGCCGGGAAAGATCAACGATTTCCTCAGTGATCATTACCAGTCTCCTGTTGCAGGTTAAAACCGAGTGCGTAATGCGTCTGCCTGCAATAATGCAGGACCTGTGCCATATATTTCAATTTGTTTGTAATGGGTAACATTTTTGCATAAGTCAGTATTCATCAAGTGTAGATCACAATAGTGACTGGAGTTTTACGCTGATCTTGGCGTCGGTGGAAGTGACAAAGTGTCGCGGAGCGTCAATAATGTCAGTCGCTGATGGCGTGGCTGACATCGGTGGCGGTAAGGCTTTAGGTGAAATATGGAGGTAGTCGATGCAACAAACCGGGCCATTTGATCCTGCGACAATGCTGGAAGCAATACCCGAACCGGCAGCGTTGCTGTCGACTGAATACAGAGTCATGGCAACCAATCAGTCTTACCGTGCCCTTTATGCGGGTGAACGGGAGGTGATTGGCCGCACCTGCTATGAGGTGTCACACGGTTATTCGGTGCCCTGTGACCAGGCGGGGGAGTCCTGCCCGTTGAAGGAATGCCGTCAGAGTGGTCAGCGTCAACGTGTATTGCATCTGCACAACACGCCCTATGGTGACGAGCATGTGGATGTGGAAATGATGCCGCTGACCGATGCGCGCGGGCGCCTGACCGGGTTTCTGGAAGTGATGCACCAGGTACGCGAAGCGCGGGCGCAGGTCAGTGATCAGGAAGGGCTGGTTGGGCGTGCGCCTGCCTTTACTCGCATGTTGTCATTGATCCATCGCGCGGCGCCCAGTGAAATCACTGTGCTGTTGCTGGGCGAGTCCGGTACCGGAAAGGAGTTGGTTGCGCGTGCCTTGCATGAGAGCAGCCCGCGTGCGCGTGCGCCATTCGTAACAGTGGAGTGCTCCGGCCTGAGTGAAGGGTTGTTTGAAAGTGAGTTGTTCGGTCATGAGCGGGGGGCGTTCACCGGTGCAGTCAGTCGCAAGAAGGGGCTGGTGGAAGCGGCCCGAGGTGGCACGTTGTTTCTGGATGAGATTGGCGAAATTCCGCTCAGTCTGCAAGTCAAGCTGTTGCGTTTGATCGAAACCGGCAGCTTTCGGCCCGTGGGCAGTGTTGAGCCACAACATGCCGATTTCCGGCTGGTCTGTGCGACTCACCGTGATTTGCGTCAGCAGGTGATAGAAGGGCTGTTCCGTCAGGATCTTTACTATCGGATTTCAGCGTTTCCGGTACCCTTGCCGGCGTTGCATGAGCGTATAGAAGATCTGCCATTGCTGACGGCGTCGCTGCTGCAACGTCTGCCGGGCGGAGTGGGGGTGACGCTGGCTGCGCAAACGCTCGACCTGCTGCAGCACTATGCCTTTCCGGGGAATATCCGTGAGCTGCGCAACATTCTGGAGCGCGGGATTCTGCTGGCCGATGATGGCGTTATTCAGCCGGAGCACTTGCCACAGGAATGTCTGGAGATACAACCGCTGCCGCAGCAGGATCTGGATGCGTTGCCGCTGATGCCACTGGATCAGCTTGAAAACCGCTATCTGGAGCAAGTCAGTGCCCGCTTCAGCGGTGAACGTCGGGAACTGGCACGGCGCTTGGGAGTCAGTGAGCGTACCCTGTATCGCAAGCTGCAGCGTTTGCAATTGGGCCATGAAACGGACTCGGGCAATGCTGATGCCGGCGGCTAGATCGGATAAGATAACTACACATTTTACGGTGACCCGAGGCTAATGTGCGCATCATCAAATTAACCCCCTTGCTGTTGAGTGCCCTGCTTTTGGGGTGTAATGCCACCAATCAGACGCGACCGGAAAGTACTTCTGACGAAGCCCCACAAACTCAGCAGGTGCGTGATGGTG
The DNA here is from genome assembly GCF_017310015.1 of Marinobacterium iners. Lineage (NCBI taxonomy): Bacteria > Pseudomonadati > Pseudomonadota > Gammaproteobacteria > Oceanospirillales > Oceanospirillaceae > Marinobacterium > Marinobacterium iners. Next base: position 2,520,371 of record NZ_CP022297.1, on the reverse strand, counting down.
CAAGGGCAGAAGCCTCTGGCGGTCAATCTGCCAGCGAAGATCGCTCACGTCCCGAACAGCAGCCACCTGCGGCGCCAGCGATTTCTAGCCAGTCACAGTTTGATCAACTCAGTGGTCGCCTTACGCTCATTCAGGAGCAGATGCTGCAACTGCGCTCCGATAATCAGCGGCTGCAGGAGCAAAACCAGATGGTGCTCAATCGCTTGCAGCTGATCAGCAGCAGTACTGCAGCTACAAGTGAAGTGGATGTTGAATCAGAAGCCTCGGGAACAGCTGCCAATGGTAGTGAACAGCTGGATATGGCGATCGGGCAGCTGATGCAGGTGTTGAATTCGCTCGACAATACCGGTTCCTCGGATGGTGAATATGCACTCGGCACGACCTATACACGCAACGGCGACTGGATTCTGCTGCGTTACCACCGACGGAACGGTTCGACCTGGCTTGCGGACAGAGGTGAATGGCGTCCGCTGCAGGAGCAGCAAGCGCCATGGCAAGGGGACTATAAAGTGCTGCTGCACCGAGCGGACCAGGATCGCAAAGGGTATGTGGCGGTCAGGATTGATCGTAACACCGGCAGTACCTGGTGGCTCAACGATACCCGCTGGCAGGAGTACATCAGTGACTGAACCGGATTACCAGCCGCTGATTCGGCTGTTCAACCGCCTTTTTCTTCTCAGCTACAATACTGAACTGGTAGCGGGTGACGATGAGCCGATCTATCTGCCGGCCGATCAGGTTCATCCGCATCATCGCATCATCTTTGCGCATGGCTTTTATGCCAGTGCGCTGCACGAAATTGCACACTGGTGCGTGGCGGGTCCCGAGCGTCGTCTGCTGGAAGATTTCGGTTACTGGTACAAGCCGGATGGTCGCACTGCGGATGAACAGGCCGAGTTCGAGCGTGTTGAAGTGCGTCCCCAGGCCTATGAGTGGATCTTTAATATGTCCGCCGGACGCAAGTTTCACTTCAGTGCCGATAATCTCAGTGCCGGTATCGGTGCCAGCGATGGCTTCAGGCAGTCGGTACTGGCTGAGGTGCAGATGATACTGCGGCAGGGGTTGCCGCCGCGGGTCAGAACGCTGGTGGAGGGACTGCAGCAGGAATATGGCACGGAACCGCTTCGGCCGGAACAGTTCTGCCTCGAACATGACGAGTGTGAGTATGCGTAACTTGATGATTCAGGCAACCGACTGGGTCAGTTGCCTGCCGGATGCGTCATGTGAACTGCCAAATCAGGAGCAGTTACTGACGCTTGAGTGTGCCCGCTCTGACCAGTTTTACTACCAGCGCCTGGCGCTGACTCGTGGGGCTGAGGTGTTCTGGTATCTTTATGCCTGGAATGAAGACGCCAGCTGGGTACTGGGTGTATTTGATACCGCTGGGCAGGCAGACTTTTTTCTGGCTCTGCACACCGACAATCCGCTGAAGGTGCCTGCACTGGAGCTGCCTCGGTCAGGCCCGCCTGTAGCGGTGGTCGGCGGGAAGCTGACTTATGCGGATTATGCCGGTGTTTACCGGGTAGGTTTCAAGTCGTATCGGGTTGAGACGGACAAGCTGGATCCCGAACTGCGCAGCATGCACTATGTGGAAGGTTACAACAGTCAATTTTTGGGTGTGGCAAGCGAGAAGGAAGCCTGCCTGGCAATTTACAGCCATTTCGACGCACGCTTGCGCGGCTGCAAGATGTGCTGAACCAGAGCCTGCCAGCCCCGGTTCATTCCGGGCTCAGTGGCTACCGTGTTTTTGCTGTTGCATCTGCATGCCGGCCGGCATCGCCATTTGTACAGGAACCTCAACCTGCTGTTGGCTGCCATCTGCATATTCAAGGCTAAGGTCGATCTGACTGCCGGCCTGCAGCGGTTGCTTCAAGCCGATCAGCATTACATGCAGTCCACCGGGTTGCAGTACAGTAGTTTCTCCGGCGGGCAGTTCAATCTTCTCGATTTTGCGCATGCGCATTACACCTTCGTCATTGGTGTGCGTGTGCAGTTCAACCACGTCTGCCACGGATGACTTGGCTGCGACCAGCGCGGTTGTCTCGCCCTTGTTGACCAGTTGCATGAAAGCGGCGCTGTTAGGCTGGCCCGGTGGTGTGGCACGGGCAACGGGTTGTTCAACGCTGATATCGGCGGCAAAGGCCATGGAGCTGCTCAGGCAAAGGGCGGTCAGCAGAGTCGGCAATCGAGTCATGATGTTATCCTTGTTCGGCGAGAAGTTGTTTAAGGTGCAGCGTTAGTTCATCCGGGGTGCTGTTGTGCAGCAGTGTGTCCACCAGCTGTCCTTCGCGATTGATCAGGTAAAGCCTTGATGAATGATCCACGGCATATCCCAACGCAGAATCACGCATCTCTACGCGTCGATAGAAGGCGCCATATTGTTTCACCACCCTGTCGATTTCACTCTTGTTGCCGGTAACACCGATCAAGCGTGGTGAGAAGAAAGCGGTGTATTGTGCCAGCTTCTCGGGGGTGTCTCGCTCCGGGTCAACACTGATGAAAATGCCCTGTACCTGTTCGCGCTGAGTGTCATCCAGGTTGCGAAGTGCCTGGGTCAGCACGGCCAGCGCAGTGGGGCATACATCGGGGCAGGAGGCGTAGCCGATATATACAACGGCAACCTGCCCCCTGAAGTCGGACAGGGATACCGGCCCCGTGGCAGAAGTCAGGGTGAAATCCCCGCCAAGGCGGGTATCGCCCTGTGCAATGCGTGTCTCGACTGGCTGTGGCCGCAATACAAACGCGAGCGTAAGCCCCGCCAGAAGAAAGGCGGTCAGTAACAGCAATATCTTGAGTGTTTTCAGCTGTGTATTCATCGGGCATTGAACTCGAATCGGGCCTGTTTCTGCCCTGTGGTCGTTTCAAGCATCAGCAGAAGGTACCAGCGCATCTCGCCGGTGGTACAGATGGCAAGCTCGCTGCGTCCGCGCCATAGGTTGCTTTTGCCGGGTTCAGCTGTGAGATTGAAACGGTTCTGTCCCATATACATCTCTACCCCCTGTAACTCTGCATTAACTTGGGTAATATCCAGTTCACCCTGTACCTGCAGAAACAGCTCGAACGGCAGCAATGACCGCAGAGGTCTCGGTGTTGCTTCAAGCTGCATCAATACCCCGTCCAGCTCAAACTGGCACGGCCCCTGTTGCAGGTCACAGTCCACTGTTTGGGCATGAGTCCCACTGCTGAGGCTCTCTTGGATCAAGCGTGCACCCAGCCAGAAGCTGGCCAGCAGGCCGATCATCAACAGCGCCATCAGCAGTGGCTTCAGCCAGTCCATGGCAGTATCGGTGCGCGTATTCATTCGGGCTCCAGTTTAGGTGAGCGGGGGTAAGCCGTGAAGGTGACAAATTGTCGCACCTGATGGCCTGACAGGTCGAGACAATCTGGTCAGATGGCGCAGGATTGGTTATCGTGTCAGGCCCGACAGACTTTGTAACAACCAGATCAGGAAAGCCCCCCAATGAGTGCCAGCAGCACAGAACAAAAAACAGTACAGGCTGTAAACCCGCAACACCTGTATGCCCTTATGGACCAGTTGCCGGAGCTGATTCTGGTCCTGAGTCTGGATGGAACCTGCAGCTGGTGTAATCTTGCGTTTGCGCGTCTCACCGGTAAATCTCGTGAAGTGCTGCTGGGCAAGGCCTACCCGTTGCCTGTCTTGCGTGAACTGATGGTGACGGACGAGCGCAAGGATCTGGAGCGCTGGCTGGAGGTTCCTGATTCCAGCCCGCGTCTGATTCGATTCGAGGTGACTCCCGGAATCGGCGATGACGAGGCGATCGATTCGGTTCTGATTACTGGGCGTGACATGACACCGTTGTACCGCCTGCAACATCCGCTGGCTCCTTTGAGTGAGGACAACTTGCCGCCGGCAGCAGACATGAAGGTGCGGGCACGCCTGGAGCACTCCCTGCAGCGCGCCCAGCGAGCTCAGGAGTATGTTGTGTTTCTGTCGCTGCAACTCAGCGGGCAGCAGCCGGAGCAAGCGGAGGGGCGCTACAACAACAGTCTTAGGCGGATGTCGCAAGTGCTGCAGGAGCAGATTCGCAAGGGTGATACGCTGGCGCGGCTGGACTCAGGCGCCTGGCTGGTGGTGCTGGAACAGATCGACTGCCCGGAAGCCATTGAGCGGGTGATCAACAAGCTGGCGGCGGCGCTGGAACAGATGCAGCAAGCGGATCTGCCGGGGCTTTGCATCAATATCGGCGTGGCGGTGAGCCCGGATGATGGTCTGACAGCGGATGAGCTGATCGACCGGTCAGAGCAGGCGCTGCACCGGTCGATCATGCTTGAAGAGCGGGTGTATTACTTCTAAAGGGGCGTTACAGCCCCAGTTTCAGTGCTACGTAGTCCGCGTCTTTATCGCCACGGCCTGACAGGTTCACCAGAATGCACTGTTCCGGGCTTAGCTCTGGGGCCTTGCGCATCGCCCAGGCAACGGCATGTGAGCTTTCCAGTGCAGGAATGATCCCCTCCACACGGGACAGGGTCATGAAAGCATCCAGGCATTCGTCATCGGTGGCGGTTTCATACTGTACCCGACCCAGATCCTTCAGATAGCTGTGCTGTGGGCCGACCCCCGGGTAGTCCAGGCCTGAGGCGATGGAGTGTACCGGCATCGGTGTGCCATCTTCCTGCTCCAGCACATAGCAGCGCATACCATGGATTTCACTGGGCTTGCCCAGAGTCATGGTGGCGGAGTGCTTGTCGGTATCCAGGCCAAAGCCAGCGGGTTCTACACCGACCAGGTTGACGTTTTCGTCTTCCAGGAATGCCGTGAACATGCCGATGGCGTTGGAACCACCGCCGACGCACGCCGTGACATAATCGGGCAAACGGCCTTCACGTTGCTGGAACTGTTCACGCGCTTCCTTGCCGATGATGCTCTGGAAATCGCGCACCATTTTCGGGAAGGGGTGAGGGCCTACCACTGAACCGATGGCATAAATGAAGTTGTCAGGGTCTTTCAGATATTCTTCAAAGGCGCTGTCGACAGCGTCTTTCAAGGTGGCGGTGCCGCGCGTCACAGGAATCAGTGTGCAGCCAAGAATTTTCATCTTGACCACGTTGGGATGTTCCTTTTCGATATCGACCTGACCCATGTGAATTTCGCAGGGGATGCCTACCAGTGCACAGGCGGTTGCCAGTGCAACACCGTGTTGGCCGGCACCGGTTTCGGCGATTACCTTGGTCTTGCCCATGTATTTGGCCAGCAGGGCTTCCCCCAGACAGTGATTGATTTTGTGAGCACCGGTGTGGTTGAGGTCTTCGCGCTTGAGGAAGATGCGTGCTCCACCCAGTTTCTCGCTCAGGCGGCGGGCATAGAATACGGGGCTTGGACGTCCGACATAGTCGGTGAACAGATCGGCCAGTTCCTGTTGAAATTCGGGCTGGTGGCGGATCTCTTCGTAGGCCTGGTCAATCTCATCCATCACCTGCTTCAGCTCGGGCGGAATCAGCTGGCCACCGTATTCACCGAAGTAGCCGTTGGCGTCGGGCATCTGGGAAAACTCGAATCTGCTCATACTCTCTCCATGCGCTGAGGCATCTGGCTGCCATCAATCAGTCATATTGGTGCGGTCAGAGACTATAAAACGCAGGCGTGAGGGTGCCAAGGCTGAAGTGATAAAAACTCAACTGAAATCAAAGCCCAGTTGTTCTTCATGGGCGGCTGTACGGCGATAGCCTCGCTGGCGTTGTTCACGGCTGATCTGGCGCAGTAACTGCAGTGCTGCCTGATAGGAAGGGGTCAGGGTCTGGTGATAGCACTCCGGCGTCAACCGGTTGCCCTCGCATTGGGTCACGACCCAGTCGCCAGCCAGATCGCGGTAGATCCGGACAACAAGAAAATCATGATTTTTCTGCCAGCGCACAACCAAGGAAGCGTTACCGTTCAATGACCCGAAGGGGGGATAGTCTTATAATGGGGCGCGTGATTGAGCCTGATTCACCGGCATTTGTAAAGCCCCCGGCCTGATAAGGATAGGAACTTGAAGACAGCTGAACTGACAATTGTGGCCGATGAGAACATGCCTGCGCTCGATTCCCTGTTTGGCGGCCTGGGCCGTCTTGTACGCCGCCCCGGCCGGGAGCTGTGTCGTGATGACCTGGTGGCTGCGGATATACTGTTGGTGCGTTCGGTGACGCAGGTGAATGAGGCGCTCCTCGCCGATACGCCAGTGCGCTTTGTGGGCACGGCCACCATCGGCACGGATCATGTTGATCTGCCCTGGCTTGAGCGGCAGGGTATTGGCTTCAGCAGTGCGCCGGGCTCCAACGCCGACTCGGTGGTGGAATATGTGCTCAGCAGTCTGTTGCATCTGGCCGGTGAGCGGGGATTCGATCTGTTTGACAAGGTGGTCGGCATTGTAGGGGTCGGTAATGTGGGTGGCCGGCTGCAGCAGCGGCTACAAACCATGGGTATCGAAGTGCTGTTGTGTGACCCGCCGAGGGTTGGTCAGGAAGGGGAAGCGGGGTTTGTTGATCTTGCCACGTTGTTGCAACAGGCTGATATCGTCTCTCTGCATACACCACTGGTCAGGTCAGGGCCCTGGCCAAGCTGGCATCTGTTTAACGCTGAAACACTGGCGTTGCTGAAACCGGATGCGATTCTGCTCAATACCGGCCGTGGGTCGGTGATCGATAACCGAGCGTTGCTGGCGTTCAAGCGGCAGCGTCCTGACGTGACGCTTGTATTGGATGTGTGGGAACATGAACCTGAAGTTGATCCGCAGCTGGCGGCACTATGTGCCGTAGCGACGCCGCATATTGCCGGCTATGCGCTGGATGGAAAGATACGGGGCAGCTGGATGCTCTATCGTGCGCTGTGTGAGTATCTTGGTCGGCCTGCGACTATTAAGCTGGAGAAGATATTGCCCGCCGCCGAGGTGGAATCCCTGGCGCTGTCACTGGATGCCGACCTGCTGACACCGGTGCGGCTGGTGTATGATCCCTTCCGGGATGATCGAGCCCTGCGCGCTACGTTGTCCCTGTCACCTGAACAGCAAGGGAAAGCATTCGATCAGCTGCGGCGCATGTATCCCGAACGCAGAGAATTCGCTACCCTGCGCGTTTCTGCCAGTGGGGTGCTTGAGCGTCAGCTGGACGCATTGGGTTTCACCATCGATAACCGCTTGGGACAACTGCAACAGACGACAGGTAACGCATGACCGATATGTCCGCCTTCTTGCCAGGCAAAACACTGAAAACGCTGGCTGAACTGAATCCGGTGATCGGTGAAAAGGTACGCTTGGAAGTGCGCTCACCGCGTCAGCGTTTTACGGTTCAGCTGATTGGCCTGAAGGAAAATCAAAGCCTGTTGGTGACGGGTCCGAAGCCGTCCGGCTCGGGGCTGGTACATGCAGGAACCCGTTTTACCGCTCGGCTGATGAGTGGCAATTATCTGTGTACCTTCGAAACCCGCCTGTTGCATATCCAGTCGCAACCGTTTCACTACTGGCATCTGGCCTACCCGCAGCAGGTCGAATTGAAAAAGGTGCGCCAGCACACCCGTGTAGCAATGAATCTGACTGTCAGGATTGAAGCGGATGAGTTTGCGCTGCCCGGCTCAAGCCCGGCCATTACGGCCTACTGCCGTGACCTAAGTCTGTCAGGTGCACGTATTGATGCTGCCCGTATTCTCGGTCAGCCCGGTGACTCGCTCTATGTTACCGCACGAGTCAGTGTGGCCGGTATGGATCATATGCTGTTACTGCCGGCGCGTATCTGCAACCAGTATCAGTCTGCCGCTGGACTGCTCAATGCCTTCAGTCATGGTATTGAGTTCATCGACCTTGAGGAGGAGACACGTCTGATTCTGGCGGGCTTTATTTACCAGCAGCAGTTACTGGATACCGGCTACCTGGAGGAGATGGAAAGATGAGCTTCAGGCTGGGATTGATCATTAACCCGCTGGCCGGTTTGGGTGGCAGTGTGGCGCTCAAGGGGAGTGATGATGTTGCTGCACGTGCGCTTGAGCTGGGAGCGGTCCCGCGTGCCATTGAGCGTACGCGTGTCGCGCTGATGGCTGTCCAGGGCATGGAGATTGAAATACTGACCTGGGACGGTGATATGGGGGCTGATCTTGCGCGTGAGCTGGGCTTTGTCACCCGGGTTATCGGTAAGCCACAGACCGATCCCAGCACCGCTGATGATACCTTGGCTGCGGCGCGAGCCCTGAAAGGGTCAGGTGCTGATCTTATCCTGTTTGCAGGAGGTGATGGGACTGCGCGTAATGTCTGCGAAGCGGTGGACGATACGATTCCGGTACTGGGTGTTCCGGCGGGAGTCAAGATTCACTCCGGTGTCTACGCGATTACACCTGCCGCCGCAGGTGAGTTGCTGGCCATGCTGGTGCGTGGTGAGCTAGTCAGCCTGGGTGGGCAGGAGGTGCGTGATCTTGATGAAGATGCCTTTCGTGCCGGGCGAGTGCAGGCTCGCTTTTTTGGCGAAATGAACGTTCCGGTCGAGCATCGCTATCTGCAGCATGTTAAAAACGGCGGTGGTCAGGAAGATGAGCAGCTGGTGCTTGATGATATTGCCGCCGGCTTTATCGAGCAGATGGAGGCGGACGTGAACTATCTGATCGGTTCCGGTACCACTGTGGCGGCCATCATGGATGCGCTGGGGATTGAGAATACCCTGCTGGGTGTCGACCTTGTGCGCAACGGCGAATTGATTGCGTCTGACTGTACTGCCCACGAGCTGGAGCGCTTAACGGCAGATCAACCAGTGCAGATCGTCATCACTCTGATAGGAGGGCAGGGGCACATCATCGGCCGTGGCAATCAGCAACTTAGCCCTGAATTGCTCAGGCGTGTTGGTCGAGGCGGTCTCTATGTGGTGGCGACCAAAACCAAGCTGAATGCACTTGATGGGCGGCCGCTGATCGTTGACAGTGGTGATCCTGAGTTGGATGCCTCGCTGGCAGGGCTGATTCAGGTGCATACAGGCTATCGCGATGCTGTACTTTACCCTGTTGCGAAACCGGTAAATCAGTAGTTATACGAACAACCTTCCCTGAAGCTGAAAAGGCGCCTGTCGAGGCGCCTTTTCGGTTATGTGTCTAGCGGCCGATCTGCTTCAGGTGAGCAATACGATCATCCAGCGGCGGGTGGCTGGCGAACAGGGCCATGAATCCCTGCTTCATGTGGCTGCTGATGCCAAAGGCGGTCAGCTGACCCTCCAGCTGATCAGGCATGCCGTACTCGGCCTTCAGACGCTGCAGTGCACCGATCATGGCATGGGGGCTGGCCAGCTGTGCGCCGGCTTCATCGGCACGGTATTCGCGGCGGCGAGAGAACCAGGCCACGATGGTGGAAGCAATAATGCCGAATATGATTTCGAACACGAATGTGGTGATGTAGAAGCCGATTCCAACTCCGCCACTCTGCTCGCCGCGGCGCAGGAAAGAGTCCACTGCATAACCGGCAATACGAGCAAAAAACATGACGAAGGTATTCACGACGCCTTGAATCAGAGCCAGTGTCACCATGTCACCATTCGCAACATGACCGATTTCGTGAGCCAGCACGGCGCGGATCTCTTCCGGGCGAAAGCGCTGCATCAGACCTGCACTCACCGCAACCAGTGCATCATTTTTGTTCCAGCCGGTCGCAAAGGCGTTGGCCTGCTGTGCCGGGAAGATACCGACATCCGGCATTTTGATGCCCGCTTTCTGTGACAGCTCTGCAACGGTATCCAGCAGCCAGCGTTCCTGTTCGGTGCGGGGTTGCTCGATCAGCTGGGTGCGGGTGGACATCTTGGCCATCATTTTTGACAGCAGCAGTGAGATGATGGAGCCGGCAAAGCCGAACACGGCACAAAAGATCAGCAGTGAAGTCAGGTTAAGGCCTGTTCCACTGAGGTAGTGTTCAACCCCGAGCAGGTTCAGCGTGACGCTGGCAACCAGAATGACAGCCAGGTTTGTGGCCAGAAAGAGTGCAATTCTCATCATGGTGGTTAAATGTTCCTGAAGTTGGGTTAGCCCATTAGATGGGGGTGTTGTGCGTTAGTTTCAATCAGTGTGCTGAGCTGGACAAGAAAATTTTGCTTCCGCTTTGTCCCCCGAATCGCCACATAAATTGGTATCATGAGCTCCCGTTTGGAAGTTAAGCAGTTGGGAGCAGTGCGTGATCTGTATCGACCTTGAAGCCAGTGGTCTTGCCTCGGACTCCTATCCGATCGAGATTGCATGGGCCTGTGCCGAAACAGGTCGCAATGACAGCTTTCTGATTAACCCGGAATCTGTACCCGGCTGGATCTATTGGGATGAGTTTGCCGAAGAGCTGCATGGAATTGAGCCTGAGTTGCTTCAGCAGGACGGCATCGATGCGGACGAAGCCTGTCGGCGCCTGAATAAGGCACTTAAGGGTGAGGAAGTGATCAGTGATGCGTTTGATTATGATGGTTTCTGGTTACGTCGGTTATATCAAGCCGTTGGCATGCAGCCTTCGTTTCGGCTGGTAGGGCTTGATGCCGTGCTCAGTGGCGAGCAGCGCATCCAGTATCAGTTCATCGCCCGTACCCAGTTTCGCAGGCATCGGGCGATGCGTGATGTGGAGGATCTGATCAGCGCCATTCGCACGGTGCTGTATGAGTCCCCCTAGCGCTCAGGGGTTGGCGACCTGCTGGTCGATCACGCCGCGAAGCTCTTCATAGGTATCCACGTTCTCGGGCGAGAAGTAAAGCTTGTAGTACTGTCGCTCCACCAGGCGGCCCTTGTTGCCGTTGATGGTTTCCTTGTAGGTCGCGTATAGATAGGTCATTTGCAGATGGATGACCCGTGTCTGCAATGGCAGCTCAATGTCGTGGCCTTCCAGATCCTGACGTACCTTGCGATCCTTGATGGTGTAGAAGGATGCTTCCGCAACCTGACTCAGGTTGAGCAGAAAGTTTGAGGTAACCGGAACCAGACGGCCTTTCTCAAGACCGTTGTGTTCCATCTGAATACCGCAGTTTTTCTTGATCTTGATAAACATGATGACTCTCTGTCATGGGTGGGTCTGTCTTGAGTATATGTCATTCAGGTGACATTTTGCTGACAACCCGAGCGGGTTGTCAGCGGAGGTGCATCACTGCTCGTAGGTACGCAGGAAGCTGCCGATGCGTTCGATGGCGTCGGTGAGCAGGTCCTTGGAGGGCAGGAATACAAGCCTGAAGTGTTGAGTGTCAGGGTAATTAAAGCCGCTGCCCTGTACGATCAGCACCTTCTGCTGCTGCAGCAAATCAAGCGCAAACTTCTCGTCGTTGCGAATCGGGTAGCGTGCAGGGTCCAGTTTCGGGAACAGGTACATGGCGCCTTTCGGTTTGACACAGGATACGCCGGGTATGTCGTTCAGCATCTCCCAGGCCAGGGTGCGTTGCTCGTAGAGGCGCCCGCCAGGCACGATCAGTTCATTGATGCTTTGATAACCGCCCAGTGCCGTCTGGATGGCATGCTGCGAAGGCACGTTTGCACACAGGCGCATGTTGGACAGCATCTCAAAGCCTTCGATCAGATCGCGGGCGCGGTGTTTCGGGCCGCTGATGATCATCCAGCCGGACCGGAAGCCGGCCGCACGATAGGTTTTGGAGAGGCCGTTGAAGGTGATGCACAGCACGTCATCAGCCAGTGAAGCCAGTGAGGTGTGTTGCTCGCCATCGTAGAGGATCTTGTCGTAGATCTCGTCGGCAAACACAATCAGCTTGTGTTCGCGGGCCAGCTCCAGAATCTCCAGTAGCAGCGATTCCGGGTAGAGTGCTCCGGTGGGATTGTTCGGGTTGATGACGACAATGCCACGGGTGTTGGGGGTGATCTTGCTGCGAATGTCGTCGATGTCCGGGTACCAGTCCTGCTGCTCGTCACAGATGTAATGTACCGGGTTGCCACCGGCCAGGCTCACCGCCGCTGTCCAGAGCGGGTAGTCCGGAGCCGGAATCAGCATCTCGTCGTTATCGTTCAACAGTCCCTGCATCGACATGACGATCAGCTCGGATACGCCATTGCCGATGTAGATGTCATCAATGCCCACATTGCGGATATTTTTGCGCTGACACTCCTGCATCACCGCCTTGCGCGCTGAAAACAGGCCCTTGGAGTCGCAATAGCCCTGCGAGGCGGGCAGGTTGAGGATTACATCCTGCACGATCTCTTCCGGTGCTTCGAACCCCCAGGGGGCCGGGTTGCCGATATTAAGCTTGAGGATGCGGTGACCTTCCTCTTCGAGGCGCTTGGCCTCCTGCAGGACGGGGCCGCGAATATCGTAGCAGACGTTGATCAGCTTATTCGATTTGCGAATGACGGACATCTTCTCGTTCCTGAGCTCCAGGCGCGACGGGCGGGCGTATGCATCTGGCCGAGCGTGGCACTGACTGGACAGCAAATTTAAAGTGACCAATCATACGCGCTCGGTACTGGTCGTGACAATGGCGCCCTGGTCCCGCTTGAGCAACAAACTGATCTGTTTTCAGACCTGATTTGAACAGGAGATGGTGTCCATGAAGAACTGGTCGGAACTGTGTGAGCAGGCACTTAATTTACATCCGGAACGAAGACTTGATGAAATACTTGGACCGTTGCCTTTGGACTCAATGACTCTGGCTGCGCTGAATGATGATAGGGTGTTTTCCGTAATGACCCGGCGCATCTTTCGCGCCGGCCTGAAGCACTCGCTGGTTGATGCCAAATGGCCGGCATTCGAGCAGGCCTTTTTCGGCTTTAACCCGGAAGCGGTAGAGGAAATGAGTGACGAGGCGCTGGAGCAGTTGATGCACAACCCTCAGCTGATTCGTCATTTTGGCAAGATCAAGGCGACCCGCGCCAATGCAGTGCTGATCACCGACCTGGCGCGTGAGTATGGCAGTGTCGCTGGGATGATCGCTCAGTGGCCGGAAGACAACATCATTGGCCTGTGGCAACTGTTCAAAAAGCGCGGCAAACAGCTGGGCGGCAATTCAGGCGCTTACTTTCTGCGCATGCTGGGCAAGGATACGTTCATTTTAACCGATGATGTAATCGTGGCGTTGAAGGCGCAGGGCGTGGTGGACAAAAAGCCTACCGCTCAACGTGACTTGGAACATGTGCAGGAGGCTTTCAATCAGTTGCGAGAGCAGTCAGGTCGTCCTCTGTGCCAGATTAGTCGCTTGCTGGCACACAGCATAGGCTGATCAGCTCTCCACGTCGGGCAGTTTCAAAGGCGTCAGCTGATCGAGGAAGTCGGCCAGACGGTCGGAGATTCGCTCCAGCGGTGCCTTGCCGGCTCGTTCCAGCCAGATGCTGCCATCCGTGTTGTCGACGCTGAAAAAACGATCGGTGTCCGGCTCCAGTGTGGCAAAAAACAGGGTGAGAGGGCGCTTCTGCTTCTGTTTGCTCAGGGCATGGCCGATCAGGTTGCCGCGCAGCCGCTCGAAATCCTCCCGGTTCCAGATCTGGAGCAGGCTGACTTCTCGTCCGTCGGGCAGCTGGGTCGGAATATGATCTGACCAGTAGCGGCTGTAGAAAGTGATAACGGAGGGGTGTATCGGTTGTTCAAGCGCGTTGCTCAGTCCCTCAAACAGGTCTGTTCCGTCAGTATTGAGCACAGGGCGCCATAGTACCCGTACGCCAGTGGCGGCTTCCTGCTGGTAACAGGGGCTGGGCCAGTCGGGGTCGTATGGAGTGAGTGGCCAGCTATCGGGCTGGTGCAGATCAGTCAGGCGCTGCATGAATGCGTCCAACGCCCTTGCGGTATGATTATCGGCAACTGAAGTCATGGCTGTGTTTTCGATTGGTTTCTGATTTGGTCACACTCTGTCTTATGCCCGTCAGCGCTGCAAGCCGTCTGATCGCCTCGTTGAAACTCTATGCAGGTGGGTGGGCGGAAAATAAAAAAATCTCTGATAAACGATTGACAACGCAGGCGAACTCCTTAAAATGCGCACCTCATTCACGGGGTGAGTTTAAACGCACCGGTTTGTGAATGAATGAAGTAAGTGGAGCGGTAGTTCAGTTGGTTAGAATACCTGCCTGTCACGCAGGGGGTCGCGGGTTCGAGTCCCGTCCGTTCCGCCAACTCCGAGAGAAGAAAGGTTAGAATACCTGCCTGTCAGCTCTCAAGGGATGTTATGGGTCGCAAGCCCCGTCCGTTCCGCCAACCTCTTCATCGAAGTGCTGGTGAAGTTGTATCAAGCCAAGTGTTTTGGGCGAATAGCTCAGTTGGGAGAGCATCTGCCTTACAAGCAGAGGGTCGGGGGTTCGAACCCCTCTTCGCCCACCAAAGCACGGAGCGGTAGTTCAGTTGGTTAGAATACCTGCCTGTCACGCAGGGGGTCGCGGGTTCGAGTCCCGTCCGTTCCGCCAACCTCTTCATCGAAGTGCTGATGAAGTTGTATCAAGCCAAGTGTTTTGGGCGAATAGCTCAGTTGGGAGAGCATCTGCCTTACAAGCAGAGGGTCGGGGGTTCGAACCCCTCTTCGCCCACCAAAACGCGGAGCGGTAGTTCAGTTGGTTAGAATACCTGCCTGTCACGCAGGGGGTCGCGGGTTCGAGTCCCGTCCGTTCCGCCAACACTGAGAAAAGATAGCTTAGAATATCCGTCTGTCAGCTCTCAAGGATGTTACGGGTCACTGGCCCTGCGCGTCTACACGTTACACCCATGTCTGTTCTGGGCGAATAGCTCAGTTGGGAGAGCATCTGCCTTACAAGCAGAGGGTCGGGGGTTCGAACCCCTCTTCGCCCACCAGAACATCCTTCCTGTTTTAGATCTCTTTTATCTCTTTGTAACAAGTAGTTGCGCTTGGTTGCTGTCTTCCGACGAAAGCTGAATAGTTCAGGCTTGGACTGAACTGATAGTCTGTTGTCCAAAATCTGTTTGATGTGATTCTGGAATCTGTCCTTGTTTGAGCCTGCCAAAATAGTGATGCAACCGCTGTGCTCCCGTTTATATGACCGGTTCGGGGTTGATGTGTCAGTGTTGCGCCTTGATGGAATCCATCCCCTGGTGAGCGGTAACAAGTGGTTCAAGCTCAGGCCTGCGCTTGAACAGGCACGAAAACTGAGATGCCCCATCCTCAGCTTCGGTGGTGCCTGGTCCAACCATATCCACGCACTGGCTTATGCGGGTTTTCAATCAGGTGTTGAAACCGTTGGTATCATTCGTGGTGAGCCTGAATATGCAGCCAATGCCATGTTGAGTGATGCGCGGCGGTGGGGTATGCGGCTGCAGTTTGTGGACCGAAAAACCTACCGTTTTCGTGATTGTGCGCACTATCAGCATCAACTGTCGCTGGAGCATGGTGATGCCTTGGTTGTCCCTGAGGGTGGAACTACGCCTTCGGCCGTTCATTCCGTAAGCGAGATATGGCAGTTGCCGGTTATGCGTGTGCAGGATGCCGACCTGCTGCTGACGGCTGTTGGCAGTGGCGGTACCCTTGCAGGGCTGGTGGCCGCAAAGCCTGAAGGTATCCGTGTGCTGGGTGTGCCGGTACTCAAGTGTGGGCCTGAAATGGTCTCAAGGATCAATGCGTTGCTCCTCAGGGCCGGCTATGCTGACAGCAGTGGCTGGGAACTGCTGGAAGATGCCCATCGTGGGGGCTATGCGCGGCTGGATGCCGAGCTTGCAGCCATGATCAAGCATGTTGATGAGGTATACCGGTTGCCACTTGATCCGGTCTATACCGCAAAGCTGTTGATGGCATTCAATCGATTACTGTTCGAAGGGCGGGTCGTCGCAGGCAGCAAGGTGGTGCTGGTACACACTGGCGGGTTGCAGGGCGTTCGCGGCCATCAAGCCAGGCTTTCAATGCTGGCGTCTGCCTTTAGCGGGCCTCTGGTCGTATAATGCGTTCACATACACCTAAAGATCCTATCGGGAGAGCAGGGCTGGCATGGATAACTTTCGCAACATCGGCTTGATTGGGCGCCTCGGCAGCAAGTCCGTCATTGATACCCTGAAACAGCTGATTCGCTTTCTGGACGATCGAGGGTTGAACGTCATACTGGACCAGTCCATCGCCGAGGTGATGCCGGGTCATGGCCAGCAGGTGTGTAAACAGAAGATGATGGGAGAGATCTGTGATCTTGCCATTGTCGTAGGTGGTGATGGGAGTCTGTTGGGTGCCGCCCGCTCGCTCGCACAAAGCAAGATTCCGGTGCTGGGGATCAACCGTGGCAATCTGGGTTTTTTGACCGATATCTCCCCACAGGATTTTGAAGACAAGTTAATACAGGTGTTGTCCGGGCGTTACACGGTTGATTCACGCTTTCTGCTGGATGTGGAGATCAAGCGTAACGGCGAGCCGATTGCCGAGATGACCGCCTTGAATGACTGCGTGATTCACCCGGGCAAGGCCACCCGAATGATTCAGTTTGAGCTGTATATCGAAGGGCAGTTTGTCTATACCCAGCGTTCGGACGGACTGATTGTATCCACGCCGACCGGCTCAACAGCCTACGCTCTGTCAGCGGGCGGTCCCATCATGCATCCCAAAATTGATGCGCTGGTGCTGGTGCCGATGTTTCCGCATACTCTGTCCAGCCGCCCGATCGTGGTTGACGGAAACAGCGAGTTGAAAATGGTGATCAGTGAGGATAACAAAACCTATCCCGCGATCTCCTGTGATGGTCAGTTGAACCTGAGCCTGGCGCCGGGAGACAGTATTACGATCCGCAAGAAATCGCAGAAACTGAAACTGTTGCACCCGCAGGATTACGATTTCTATCGCACCTGCCGTGAAAAACTGGGATGGAGTTCCAAGCCCGGTCAACAGGAGTGAAATGTGAAAAGCCAGGGTTATGATCTGATCGGTGATGTGCATGGCTGTGCGCTCAGTCTGCGCATGTTGCTGGCCCGCATGGGGTATCGGCAGATCAATGGCGTCTATCGCCATGCTGATCGTAAGGTCATTTTTATTGGCGATATCATTGATCGCGGGCCGCATATACGTGAAGCGTTGCATATTGTCAGGGATATGGTTGATGCCGGCCAGGCCGAAATCGTGATGGGCAACCACGAGTACAACTATCTCTGTTACATGACACCACATCCGGACCGGCCCGGTGAATTTCTGCGTGAGCATACCCCGCGTCACCAACGTATTCTGCAGCAGACACTGGAGCAGCTTTCACCCTGGCCAGATGAACAGCGGGAGTACATGGATTGGTTCCTGCAGCTGCCATTGTTTCTCGAATTTGATCACTTTCGGGTGGTGCATGCCTGCTGGCATCAGGGCTTGATTGATCGTTTCCGACAGCAGTACGGCGGCAATCAAATCACGCACGACTTTTTGTGTCGTTCGGCGATCGAAGACAGCTTTGAATGGGAAATAATGGATCGTCTTCTGCGTGGTACTCATTTGCGCTTGCCCAATAATGAAGTGATGGTAAGCAAGGATGGTTTTCGACGTCGCTTTTTCCGCACCAAATTCTGGACGCCGGATCCACAATACCTCGTCGATGTGGTATTTCAGCCAGACCCGCTGCCGCCTCACCTGGCACGCCTGCCCATTACCGAGAGGCAGCGGAAAGACCTGATCTACTATGGCCCGCAGGAAAAGCCGTTGTTCATAGGTCACTACTGGCGGGAGGGGGTGCCGCGGCCTGTCACGGACAATATTGCCTGCATTGATTTCAGTGCGGTCAAGTACGGCAAATTGGTAGCCTACCGACTGGATGATGAAACCCGCATAGATCCTGACAAGTTTGTTTGGGTCGATGTGGCGCGAGAGGTTCATCTGCCTCAGTCGGAGATCGGTGCCTCATGATACCGGCCGTCGAATCGCCTCTGAGCGAGGATCTGACCGAATTTACCGCGTTCCTGTGGCAGCATGGGGTGTCCCATCGTGTGGTCGAGGAAGGTGAGTGGCAGCGGCTTTATGTCAGTCCCGAATTCAACCCGGCTCAGGTGCATGAGTTGTACGAATACTGGCATGGCGGCGGCAAGCTGGATCAGGTCGAAATTCGCTCCCGAAAACGGGCGATAAGGTCTGTCAGCTGGCGTAGCATTCCGATTACCTTGTCACTGATAGTGTTAAGCGCGCTGTTCAGTCTGCTGATTGGCTTCGGTTCGGATCTGCAGCAGATGGCGCTGTTCAGTTTTACCTCCTTTGAGGTGTTCGGCCAGCAGGCGCGTTGGCATACGCTGGCGGCCATGCTGGCAACCGGTGAGCTGTGGCGACTGATTACGCCGGTTTTCATGCATTTCAGCCTGCTGCATATCATGTTTAACCTGCTCTGGGTTTGGGTTGTCGGCGTAAGAGTGGAGCCGGAGCAGGGCAGCCTGCCTTTCCTTGGCCTGGTACTGTTCAGTGGCGTATTGTCCAACCTTGCGCAGTTTGTTGTCAGCGGCCCCATGTTTGGCGGCATGTCGGGTGTGGTGTTTGCCTTGCTGAGCTATGCCTGGTTGTGGGACCGGTCTGGTATGCAGCCTCGTATCGGTCTGCCGCCCGCATTGATGGGCTTTATGCTGCTGTGGCTGGTATTGGGGTTCACCGGTGTGTTGCAGGGAGTCGGCCTTGGCGCAATAGCCAATACCGCCCACCTTGCCGGGCTGCTGGCCGGGCTGCTCTGGCTGTTGCTGGTACGGTTTCTGGGCAGGCGTTTCAGCTGAGCACTGTGCTAAAATCGGAACATCCAACTCAGGAGATGCTAATGACTCTGGACAAGATGATTGAGGCGATGACGCCGGATATCTACCAGTCACTGCGCCGCGCAGTGGAGCTGGGCAAGTGGCCCAATGGCGAGCGTTTGACGCAGGAGCAGCGCGAGACCAGTCTGCGTGCCGTCATCGCCTATGAGCACAAGCGCAATATGCCCGAAGATCAACGTGTCGGTTTCATCGACCGCACCCGCCCCGATGGCAAGCAGCATGGCAGTGATCCGCTGCAGCCGCAGGTTCTGAAGATTCTGGCTGATGGTTGATACTGTAGATACCCCTGCTGTTGGTGGCTTGCGCAAGATGTATACCCGGCTGGAGCAGCCCGTTCACTATCAGCTGCCGATCGGTGATGAGCAGGTTGATCTTAATACACTGATCGGAAAACCGATTCGACTGGTGTACCAGCAAGAAATCAACTGTCTTCACTGTGGTCGCAAAACGAAAAAAAGCTTCAGTCAGGGCTATTGCTACCCCTGCTTTACCAAGCTTCCCCAGTGTGACAGCTGTATCGTCAAGCCGGAAAAATGTCATTATCACGAAGGTACCTGTCGTGATCCGGCCTGGGGCGAACGTCACTGTTTTCAGCCCCACGTGGTCTATCTGGCCAACTCATCCGGCCTCAAGGTAGGCATTACCCGGGGTGAGCAGATACCCACCCGCTGGATGGATCAGGGCGCCATTCAGGCGTTGCCGATCCTTGAGGTGGACAACCGCCTGCATTCGGGTCTGATTGAACAGATCATTGCGGCCCACGTCAGTGACAAGACCAATTGGCGGACCATGCTCAAGGGGGGAAATCCGGGTATCGACCTCAAAGCGGAACGTGACCGTTTGCTTGGGCTCTGCTCTGATGAGCTCAATAAGCTGCGTGAGCGTTTCGGTGAGGCGGCAATCCGCCAGCTGGAGGCCGATGTGGTCGAGATCGAGTATCCGGTAGACCAGTACCCGAGCAAAATCAGCACTCATAATTTTGATAAGGAACCGGAGGTATCCGGTGTGCTCCTGGGTATCAAGGGGCAGTATCTGATTCTGGATACCGGTGTCATCAATATACGTAAATTTTCCGCTTACAAGGTACAGCTAAGCGTTTAGGCAGGAGTCGCAATGTCAGCTCAACAGCCCCATGCAATCTATCTGGAAGACTATCAGCCCCCCGCCTGGCGAGTGGAGCGTACAGCGCTGCGCTTTGAGCTGGAAGAAGAACAGGCACTGGTGCGAGCGCAGCTGAGCATCAGCATCAATCCGGAAGCGGGCAGTCGCCAAGCGCTTGAACTGTTGGGTGATGACGAGATTGAGCTGCAGCGGCTGAGCATTGACGGCGAGGTGCTGTGTGCATCCGACTATGCCCGCGCCGATGGCCGATTGGTCATCCCAAACGTGCCTGACAGCTTTACGCTGGAATGCGTCACCCGGCTGCTGCCACAGCAAAATACTGCACTGGAAGGCCTGTACAAGTCCGATGGCATGTTTTGTACCCAGTGTGAGGCCGAGGGTTTCCGGCGCATCACCTTTTTTCCCGATCGTCCGGATGTCATGTCGGTATTTACCACTACGCTGGTAGCCGACAAGACGCGTTATCCTGTACTGCTGTCAAACGGTAACCCGGTTGCCTCAGGCGATTCCGATGGCGGCCGTCATTGGGTGACGTGGGAAGATCCCTGGCCCAAGCCCAGCTACCTGTTTGCGCTGGTCGCAGGTGATCTCGCGTTGGTTGAGGATCACTACACCACCGCTTCGGGCCGTGAAGTGGCACTGCGTATTTATGCCGAACGCAAGGATCTGGACAAACTGGACCATGCGATGGTCTCGCTCAAGAATGCCATGCGCTGGGACGAGGAGGTGTATGGCCGTGAGTACGACCTCGACATCTACATGATCGTGGCGGTGGATTTCTTCAACATGGGTGCGATGGAGAACAAGGGGCTTAACATCTTCAATACCTCCTGTGTGCTTGCTCACCCGCAAACCACTACCGATGCTGCATTTCAGCGCGTGGAAGCAGTGGTGGCACACGAGTATTTCCATAACTGGTCGGGTAACCGTGTCACCTGCCGTGATTGGTTCCAGCTCAGTCTGAAGGAGGGTTTTACCGTCTTCCGGGATGCCGAATTCTCGGCTGATATGAACTCCCGTACCGTGAAGCGTATTGAGGATGTGACGCTGTTGCGCACGGCCCAGTTCGCCGAAGATGCCGGCCCCATGGCGCATCCGGTACGGCCGGAGTCCTACATCGAAATTTCCAACTTCTATACCCTGACAGTGTACGAGAAGGGGGCAGAGGTGGTGAGGATGCTGCACACCCTGCTTGGGCCGGAGCTGTTCCGAAAAGGCAGTGATCTCTATTTTGAACGGCATGATGGCCAAGCCGTTACCACAGACGATTTCGTACGAGCTATGGAAGATGTCTCAGGTCGCGACCTGAGCCAGTTCCGCCGCTGGTACTCTCAAGCCGGTACGCCCAGGCTCAATGTTTCCGATCAGTACGATGCCGAAACCGGTTGCTACGAGCTTCAAGTCAGTCAGAGCTGTCCACCGAGTCCAGGCCAGGAGCACAAGCTGCCCTACCACTTGCCGCTGGCCATGGGGCTGCTGGCTGATGATGGTACCGAACTGTGCAGCCGGGTGCTGGAGTTGACCGAAGAGGAACAGGTGTTCCGCTTCGAAGGTATTTCGAGCCGCCCGGTGCCCTCACTGCTGCGTGGTTTCTCGGCCCCGGTTAAACTGGACTATGCCTATACGGATCAGCAACTGTTGATGCTGCTGCGTCATGATACTGATGGCTTCAATCGCTGGGATGCCGGCCAGCGATTGAGCGTGCGTTTGCTGCAGCAGCAGACAGAAGCCTGGTGCCGGGGCGAGCCGATGCAGTGTGAACAGGCGCTTGCCGATGCCTGGCGTGGCCTGCTGCGTGATGAGAACCTTGATCCCGCGATGGTGGCTCAACTGTTGCGTTTGCCATCCGAGGCACAATTGAGTGAACTGGCCGATGAAATTGATGTCATTGCCATTCATGAAGCGCGTGAATTCATGCGCACAGCACTGGCGCGAGCGCTTGAGTCGGAGTGGCTGGCAGTCTACCAGCGCTGTGATGCTGCATCCGGTACCTACTCGCCGGATTCAGCATCGATCGGATTGCGCAGCCTGAAGAATCTGGCCCTGGAGTATCTGATCGCCACAGGACGTGAGCCTTGGC
The DNA here is from genome assembly GCF_017310015.1 of Marinobacterium iners. Taxonomy (NCBI): domain Bacteria; kingdom Pseudomonadati; phylum Pseudomonadota; class Gammaproteobacteria; order Oceanospirillales; family Oceanospirillaceae; genus Marinobacterium; species Marinobacterium iners. The sequence goes on along the minus strand of NZ_CP022297.1, from coordinate 2,498,567 downwards.
TGGAGCTTGCACGCCAGCAGTTCGAGCAGAGTGATAATATGACTGATCAGCAGGCGGCGCTCTCGCTGGTTGTGCATTCGGGCTTTCGTGAAGTGGGCGCCGAGTTGCTGGAAGCGTTTTACCTGCAGTGGCAGCATGAGTCGCTGGTGATGAATCAGTGGCTGGCAATTCAAGCATCCGACTCGGCTCCCGGTGCGCTGGAGCGCGTGGTTTCGCTGAGCCGGCATCCCATGTTTGATATGCGCAACCCGAACAAGCTGCGTGCATTGATCGGTGGGTTCTGTGGTCAGAACCTGGTGCAGTTTCATGCCGAGGATGGCAGCGGCTATGCCTGGCTGGCAGACTGGATTCTGAAGCTGGACCGTCAAAATCCTCAGGTGGCAGCAAGGCTGCTGACACCGCTGACTCGCTGGAAGCGTTATGAACCGGTGCGTCGAGCGCTGATGCGTGATCAGCTACAACGAATGATGGATACCGCCGAGCTGTCGGCTGATGTATATGAAGTGGTAAGCAAGAGCCTTGTCTGAACAGGGCATTACAGCGCGCCCGTTTGGTGGTGCACACAACCGGAACAACAAACCGTGAAGGATAAGTAGATGGAACCGTATCTGAACGCCAGTGACAAATTTGATCTTCAGCAGAATTACCGCCGTTATCTGAAGTTCCATGATCAGTGCCAGGTACTGAACGAAATACTGAAGGATGCCCGTGCCAGCAGGGTCTGGGTGGCAGGTGTGGTGTTGATGGTGTTTGCGCTGGGCTCCGAGTTCTTTCTGGGTGCTGCAGCTGGTCTGTTTGGCCTCTATTTCTACCGTATCCTTTCGGCCTGGTATCGACTGAGTCAGGTTGAGGAAAATGTTGAAGGGATTGAGCGCTGGTTTGCCAGCAAAGGGCTTAAGTTTGAAAGCCGGGTGCTGTATCAACGCAATGATGACCAGCTGGCACAGCCTCTCGATCCGTTTAATGAAGAACTTTACCGCTGATCTGACACCATACGATGCAGCGAGAGTACCGACGCCTTAGCCAGCACACCCGCCACCTTCTGTCGTTACCGGAAGGTCTGAACGTGGATTTCAAGCGTGAAACCCAGGCGGTGAAGGCGTCGGATCTGGTTGCCTTTGCCAATACGGCACTGGGTGGCACATTGTTGATCGGCATCGATGAGTACACCACTGAAGACGGTGTGCAGCGTGGCAGGGTAGTCGGCTGTGAAGTGGACGACAAAGCCAGGCTAACGCTGGTCAACAAGGCCACCGGCTGTATACCTAACGTTGATATCCATATTTTTACCGAAAACCTCTCGGCTTCCAGGCCCATCTTTCGGGTCGAGATTCCCCCCGGGCAGAATAAGCCCTACTGTACCCAACGCGGCGAATACTCTATCCGTACCGATGGTCGTAACCGAGCCATGCTGCCGGAAGAGTTGCTGGCTATTTTCATGGAACGAGAAGGCGAGCAGTTTCTGTCCCGCTTTCGTCATGCCGTCCAGCAACTGGAACATCAGCTTGGCAGTGTCAGTCACGCCCTCAGTGATGGCATGCTGGGCGTGAGCGAGCGTTTGCATGAGCTGGATCATCAGTTGCAGCGCACCCTGTCACGTATTGAACAACTGACCGACAGCAACAAGAAACGCTCACGCAATTTGATGCAGGCTTTGCGGCAAAGTCAGGATGGCATCGTGCAGCTTGAAAACAGTATTGCTCCGGTCATCAATGACAAGGGGCAGCACCTGCTGCAGGATATCGAGCACAAGCTGGGTATGTTGCTGGATCTGCTTGATATCGACAGCAGCAACGGCAACGGTCACTGATCAACCTTCGTCTACCGCACTGGTTAAGCTTGATCCCTGTCAAGATGAGGCAATGAGACTCGTCTATAGTGAAGTAAAGCAAGCTGTAGCGGAGACACCAACATGACAATTCTGTCAGAACTGCATCAGGATCATATCAACCTGAACCGTCTGCTCGAAATACTGACGCTGAAAGTAGAGAGGTTGCGTGAAGGCAATCATCCGGACTTTTCATTGATGGCGGACGTGGTGGCGTATGTCGGCAGCTATGCCGACCAGCATCACCACCCGCGTGAAGATGTGATGTATGAACACTTCCGTGGCCGTGACGCTGGCCTGGACAAGGGTTTTGACCAGTGTGAAGCCGAACACGCAAAGCTGAAGCAACTGTCTCATGACTTGGCCGAGTCCATTGATGCGATCCTGCATGACGCCGTGATGCCGATGGAACGATTCACCAATCAGCTGAATGAATTTGTCAGCACTGAGCGCCAGCATCTGGATTTTGAAGAGCGAGAACTGTTCCCCGGTATTCGCAAACTGGCCGGTGATACTGACTGGCAACAGCTTGAAGAAGCGTTGCCGTTGCCTGAAGACCCGCTTTTCGGTGAAAAGCAGGCTGCCGAGTATCGTGATCTCTATCGCGCATTGATGGAAGACATGAACCGTAACGGTGCGGCGCACTAGCCGCGCTGTACCAAATAACGCTTGACCGTATCGACGATTGCCTGAGTCTGCGGATCGACCTCCAGATTGACCCTGTCGCCCGGTTGCAGGCTGCCGAACGTTGTCTGCGACAGGGTTTCCGGTATCAATGATATACCGAACTCCCCCCGTTGGTTATCGACCTCAGCCAGTGTCAAGCTGCAGCCGTCCAGGCCGACAAACCCCTTGGGGAGTAGGTAGGGGGCCGCGGCTTGTGGAATTTCAAAGTGAATATGGTGGTTGTGCTCGCTTGCTTCGATTCGGCTGATGCGTGCGCAGCACAAGATATGTCCGGACATCAGGTGGCCGCCTATTTCATCACCAATGCGGGCGGCACGCTCAAAGTTGACTCGGTCGCCGGGTTTCAGCTCACCCAAGTTGGTCAACTCTAGCGTGGTATCAATCAAGTCAAAGCAGACATGGCGACCCTTGAACGAAGTGATGGTCAGGCAGGTGCCATTAACTGCAATGCTGGCACCGGTCTCCAGGGCGCTTGCACGGGCAGGTGGCAGCTCCAGTTCCAGTTCCAGTTGCATGAAACCTTCGTGGCGATGGCAGGCGATAACCTCGGCGGTGCCCTGAACAATGCCAGTAAACATGTTGTGCTAACCTCTATACATCAGATCTGATTCGGTATTGGGAGCGTAAGTTTAACCCAAAGCCGCACGGAGAATAAAAAATGCGTGTATTGATTACAGGTGGTAGCGGGTTTATAGGACAGGCCCTGAGTACGGCCCTCATCGCCCGTGGAGATGATGTCATCATACTCAGCCGGGCGCCGGAGGCCGTGCCTGCACGCAAGCGAGTACAGGCTGTAGGGGCTTTGCATCAAATTGAAAGCCAGGTTGATGCGGTCATCAACCTGGCGGGGGCACCAATTGTCGATAAACGCTGGAGTGGTGCGCGCAAGCAAGTTTTGCGTGACAGTCGTATCCAGCTGACCGATGCACTGGTGAACTGGATGCGACAACAGTCACAGCCACCGGCTGTTCTGGTCAGCGGCTCCGCTATTGGCTATTACGGCAGTCATGCTGATGAAGTGCTGGAGGAGAATGCTGAGCCCATGCCCGGATTTGCCCATGAGCTTTGTCGTGACTGGGAGCAGGCTGCCCTTGAGGCTGAATCATTCGGTGTACGTGTCTGTCTGATCAGGACTGGAGTGGTGCTGGGACCAGAAGGTGGGGCGTTGTCAAAAATGCTGCCAGCATTCCGGCTGGGTCTGGGTGGTCCCATTGGTGATGGCAAACAGTGGATGTCCTGGATCCATCTGGACGATGAGGTGGGTGCCATTATTTATTTGCTGGACAATCCTTCTCTCCACGGGCCGTTTAACCTGACTGCACCAGAGCCGGTGCCTAATGAAGTGTTCAGTCGAACATTGGCGCGTGTTTTGCGTCGACCTGCGTTTATGCGTGTACCCGCGACGATAATGAAACTAATGCTGGGCGAGGCCAGTGAGTTGTTGGTGGAAGGCCAGCGAGTTGTACCTGAAAACCTCCACACCGCCGGCTACGAGTTTCAGCAACCACGGCTGGAGGACGCACTGCGAAAGGTGCTGGATGTGAAATGAGGTAAGGCCCTCAGGACACCATCAAAAGATCCTGTTCGCGAGAGTCCATACTCGGCTCCGCGTTGCGCAGGCGTCTGCGACGCATCGTTTCCAGTGCTTCAAGTAACAGGTCACCCTGCCACAATGTTGGTTCGTGGCGCAGGTGGTGTTCCAGATCCATAATCAGAAA